>CAMCJM010000058.1 GCA_945874835.1 Pseudomonas synxantha
GTACCTGGCCGAGCTGCATGCCTCGGCCCCGCATTACGTCCTGCCGCATCGACGGGAGGAGCGCGTTTACCCTCGGGCTATCAGGCTTAAATCTTCGAAGTATCCGATCAGAAATAAAAATGCCAGTCAGCTTAACTGACTGGCATTAGCCGAAGCGGGTTTTTTATTGTTCATCAGCTTAGCCGTTGAACACGTCGTTAACCGACTGCAACGGATAGTGCTTCGGATACGGCAGAGTGGCCACGCCGCTCTCGATGGCGGCCTTGGCAACAGCATCGCAAACCACGGTGATCAGACGCGGGTCCATCGGCTTGGGAATGATGTATTCCGGGCCAAACGACAAAGCGATACCACCGTAAGCGTCGCAGACTTCCTGAGGCACTGGCAGCTTGGCCAAGTCACGCAGAGCCAGGGCTGCGGCGATTTTCATCTCTTCGTTGATGCGGGTTGCGCGAACATCCAGCGCACCACGGAAGATGAACGGGAAACCCAACACGTTGTTGACCTGATTCGGATAGTCCGAACGGCCAGTGGCCATGATCACATCGCTGCGTACTTCACGAGCCAACTCCGGCTTGATTTCCGGGTCCGGGTTGGAGCAGGCGAACACGATTGGATTAGGCGCCATGAGCTTGAGGTC
The DNA here is from genome assembly GCA_945874835.1 of Pseudomonas synxantha. Lineage (GTDB taxonomy): Bacteria > Pseudomonadota > Gammaproteobacteria > Pseudomonadales > Pseudomonadaceae > Aquipseudomonas > Aquipseudomonas synxantha_B. Next base: position 641 of record CAMCJM010000058.1, read on the forward strand.
TTCTGGGGCCAGCAGGTTGGCACCCGACAAGCCGACGAATACATCTGCACCATCCAGAGCATCGGACAGGGTGCGCTTGTCGGTTTCGCTGGCGAATACCGCCTTGTACTGGTTCAGGTCATCACGACCGGCGTGGATAACGCCCTTACGGTCGAGCATAAAGATGTTTTCGACCTTGGCGCCCATGCTCACCAGCAGCTTCATGCAGGAGATTGCGGCAGCGCCGGCACCCAGGCAGACGATCTTGGCTTCCGGCAAGTTCTTGCCGGCAATTTCCAGGGCATTGAGCATGCCGGCAGCGGTCACGATAGCGGTGCCGTGCTGGTCATCGTGGAAAACCGGAATGTCGCACTGTTCGATCAGCGTGCGTTCAATTTCAAAGCATTCTGGGGCTTTGATGTCTTCCAGGTTGATACCACCGAAGGTGATGGAGATGCGGCGCACGGTGTCGATAAAAGCCTGCGGGCTCTCAGACTCGACCTCGATGTCAAACACGTCAATGCCGGCAAAGCGCTTGAACAACACGCCCTTACCTTCCATTACCGGCTTGGATGCCAGCGGGCCGAGGTCGCCAAGACCGAGAATTGCGGTGCCGTCGGAAATAACGGCGACCAGGTTGCCTTTACCTGTGTAGCGGTACGCCAGCTCTGGATCACGCGCAATTTCGCGCACGGGCTCAGCCACACCCGGGCTGTAAGCCAGGGACAGGTCGCGTGCGGTTGCGGTTGGTTTGGTGAGCTCGACACTCAGCTTCCCTGGACGGGGATTGGCGTGATAGTCGAGAGCGGCTGTTTTTAAATCAGACATAGTGGCATTTCCGCTTTGGGCTGTTGAACAGGCAGGCGGCCGAGGATACGCAAGTTGCCCACAGCTACACAAGACTGGTGAGTCCGTAGCGAAACGCCCGCGCAGGTTCTCGTCAATTGGACGAGTGGACAATTGCAAACCAAGTACAGACGCACTTGATATCAACCTAAGGTCCGCCACCGACGCAAGTTAGCAAGGCTGCCGCTCACGCAGATGATCACCTGACGCTTATGGCGCAGCCTGCAACATGGCTGGAGCCGTTAGCGGCAGCATCCAACGAGACTGCCCCTCGCGCAGCCCGCCTCGCCGCGCGCGATCAATCACCCAACCCCGCGCCTCAACCTGGCGACCTTCAAGGGCCTGCAGTGCAGAGGCGTCGAAATAGTGCAGCGTGCGCGCGGCGACATGCAGCACCATGCCATCGGCCATTTCCAGCCATACACCCGCGCGATTGCGTTCCGCACGCTCAACCCGCCCTTGAATCAAGGCGAAGCCGCCGCTTTTAAGCTGTTTGGGCGTTTTGATGACCGGGCGACGCCACAACCCGGCACGCGCTTCGCGGGCTTGGCGCTCGGCCATTTGCTGGCACTGCACCAGCGCTAGATTAGGCGCAACCGCGACCAGGTAACCCAAGCCCTCGCTGAGGAGTTGCGCTTCAAGATTACGGCCGTCACGCCCGAACGTATGCGCAAGGGTACGGCCATAGTGGTCTTTGCCTTGCTCACCTATCTGCAACAGCACGCGACCTGCGCCCTGATCCACCAAAGCCTGCAGGCGTAGCCGCGCAGCCTCGGCAAATGGCTCCGCCGAGCGCCCCTGACGCCCCAGCTCCGGGGTGTTTAGGCCGATCAGCCGCACGCTGCGGCCATCGCTCAGACGCAAGGTGTCGCCGTCGACCACTCGCTGCACCTTGACCTCGGGCAAGCCTTTTGACGCGGGGCAAAAAGCCCAGGCCAGGCTTGCCTGAAAGCCAAGAACGAAAAAGGCGCCCACTAGGGACGCCTTTTTCAGCAGCGCGATACAAGCCATTGAGGTCTGCGTCGCTGCGCGCAAGCTTACTGCTTGGCGCCGAACATGCCGAAACGCTGCTTGAAGCGATCAACACGGCCGCCGGTATCCAGCATTTTCTGCTTGCCGGTGTAGAACGGGTGGCACTCGTTGCACACGTCCAGAGCCAGCGACTTGCTCATGGTGGAGCGAGTTTCAATCACGTTACCACAGCTGCAAGTGGCGGTGATGGCTACATAGTTCGGGTGGATATCGGCTTTCATGGTGATTCCTCAGGGCTATCGCGCCGCCACCAGACACTATTGTCAGGTACCGCACGGAATTAGGCCGGCGATGATACCAGAGCATCACGGCGAAGCAAGACCAGCCGTCGACCGGGCACATGCTAAGATCGCGCCTCGCTGAGCACGCAGCCGCTATCAGGAGCCACCCGCTTGCCCGACGTTATTTTGCGCCTCGCCCTGCCTTCACCGCTGCGTCGCCTGTTCGATTACCGCGCGCCGCCCGGTGTTCCCCGCAGCGCGCTGCAACCGGGCGCACGCCTGCGCGTGCCGTTTGGCCGGCGCGAGATGATCGGCATTTTGATTGAGGTGGCAGACCACAGCGAGGTGCCAGCGGACAAACTCAAACCGGCCTTGCAACTGCTCGACGCTCAGTCGCCGCTGCCCGCATCGCTGTTCAAGCTGTGCCTGTGGACCGCCCAGTATTACCAGCACAGCCTTGGCGACACGCTGAGTTGGGCGCTGCCGGTGCTGCTGCGCCAAGGCGAACCGGCTGAAGCTCGACAAGAACGCTTCTGGTCGGTAACGGACGGGGCAAAGCCCGATGATCTGCGCCTAACTCGCGCGCCACGTCAGCGCGACGCACTGAAAACCCTTGCCCAGCATCCGCATGGCGTCGCACATCAACTGCTGAGCAAACTGCAACTGAATAAAGACAGCCTCGACCTGCTCCTGGAAAAAGGCCTGGTCAAGGTCGAGGTACGTCGCCACGCGCCGAGTAAACGCCACGCCAACTGGCTGGCCCAACCGGAGCTGCCACTGAATAGCGAGCAGCGCGCCGCGGCCGAAGCCATCCGCTCAGGTTTCGGCAGCTTCAACGCCTTTCTGCTGGCTGGGGTGACCGGCAGCGGCAAGACCGAGGTCTACCTGCAGTTAATCCGTGAAACCCTGGAAGCCGGCAAGCAGGCTTTGGTGCTGATCCCGGAGATCAACCTTGGCCCGCAAACCCTGGCGCGCTTCGAGCAACGCTTTAACGCGCGCATTGCCCTGCTGCATTCGGCAGTGAATGACCGCGAACGCCTGGACGCCTGGCTGGCGGCGCGCGATGGCGAGGCCGACATCATCATTGGCACGCGCTCAGCACTGTTCACCCCGATGCAGAATCCGGGGTTGATCATCATCGACGAAGAGCACGACGCCTCCTACAAACAGCAGGAAGGCTTGCGTTATCACGCCCGCGACCTGGCCGTGGTGCGTGCGCGGCAGGACAACATTCCGATTGTGCTCGGCTCGGCTACGCCGTCATTGGAAAGCCTGCACAACGCCCACAACGGTCGCTACGCCCTGCTGCACCTGCGTGAGCGCGCTGGTGGTGCCAAACAGCCGCGTTTTCTGCGCCTGGACGTTAAAAGCCGACCGCTGGATTCCGGCATCTCCGGCCCCATGCAACAGGCCATCGCCCAGACCTTGCAGGCGGGGCAGCAGGTATTGGTGTTTCTCAACCGGCGCGGCTTCGCGCCCACCCTGCTCTGTCACGACTGCGGCTGGCTGTCCGAATGCCCGCGCTGCGATGCGCGGATGACCGTGCACCAGCGCTCACGCGAACTGCGCTGCCACCACTGCGGGCATGTCGAGCGCCAGCCGAGCAACTGCCCTAAATGCAATAACGTCGACCTGCGCCCGGTCGGCGCGGGCACCGAGCGCGCCGAAGACCGCTTGGAAATTCTCTTCCCCGATGTGCCGGTGCTGCGCGTCGACCGCGACAGCACCTCACGCAAAGAAGCCATGACCACCCTGTTCAACACCGTGCAAAAAGGCGAGCCGTGCATTTTAGTCGGCACACAGATGCTCACCAAAGGCCACCACTTCCCGCGCGTGACGCTGGTGGCGATTCTCGATGCTGACGGCGGGCTATTTTCTGCGGACTTTCGTGCCAGTGAGCGCATGGCCCAGTTGATTGTGCAGGTGGCCGGACGGGCCGGGCGCGCTGAAGAGCCAGGCAAGGTGATCATCCAAAGCCACTTGGCCGACCATCCTTTATTGGTGCAGCTAACAGAACAAGGCTACTTCGCCTTTGCCGAGCAAGCCCTGAGCGAACGGCGCAGCGCTGGCTTACCGCCCTTCTGCCACCTTGCCCTGCTGCGCGCCGAAGCACATAAACCGGGGCGGGCTGAAGGATTTCTGGATGATGCCTGCAGCGAAGCCGAGGCGTTATTGGCTGAACTGAACCTCAGCGGCATCGAATTGCTCGGCCCAGTGCCCGCCCCGATGGAGCGCCGCGCCGGGCGCTATCGTGCGCAACTGCTGGTGCAAGCCAATGCCCGCCCGCCACTGCACCGCCTGCTACACCGCTGGATGCAGAGCCTGGAGCAGATGCCCAGCGGGCGTGCAGTACGTTGGTCGCTGGATGTTGACCCGATTGATCTGTTCTAAACGGCCCGCGCGCCCTGACGGACAGTCAAGCGTTACAAGCAAATCGCCACGTGCAGCCTGTTACACTGCGCGTCATTTCGTTTAGCAGGCCTGTACCGTGACTCAAACCGCTTTTTCTTCGCTGCCACTGTCTGCCGCCATGCTGGCTAACCTCGAGTCCCTCGGTTACAGCGAGATGACGCCGATTCAGGCACAAAGCCTGCCTGTCATGCTCAAGGGCATGGACCTGATCGCTCAAGCCAAAACCGGCAGCGGCAAGACCGCCGCCTTTGGCATTGGCCTGCTTAACCCACTCAACCCGCGCTACTTTGGCTGCCAGGCATTGGTGATCTGCCCGACCCGCGAGCTGGCTGACCAGGTGGCCAAAGAACTGCGCCGCCTGGCGCGCTCGGCTGACAACATCAAAATTCTGACCCTGTGCGGCGGCGTGCCATTTGGCCCGCAGATCGGTTCGCTGGAGCACGGCGCGCAGATCATCGTCGGCACGCCGGGACGTATCCAGCAGCACCTGAGCAAGGGCACGCTGAAACTCGACGGCCTCAACACCCTGGTACTCGACGAAGCCGACCGCATGCTCGACATGGGTTTTTACGACAGCATCGCCGAGATCATTGAGCAGACGCCGAGCCGCCGGCAAACCCTGCTGTTCTCCGCCACCTACCCGAGCAGCATTAAACAGCTGTCCGCGAAGTTCATGCGCGATCCGCAGCAGGTCAAAGCGGAGGCCTTTCACGACGACACACAGATCGAGCAACGCTTCTACGAGATCGCCCCGGAAGAGCGCATGGAAGCAGTGGTCAAGTTGCTCAACTGCTACCGCCCGCAGTCCTGCGTAGCCTTCTGCTTTACCAAGCAGCAATGCCAGGAAGTGGTCGATCACCTGACCGCCAAAGGCATCTCGGCCGCTGCGCTAAACGGCGACCTGGAACAGCGTGATCGCGATCAAGTGCTGGCCATGTTTGCCAACCGCAGCCTCTCGGTACTGGTCGCCACCGATGTGGCCGCGCGCGGTCTGGATATCGACGCGCTGGACATGGTGATCAACGTCGAACTGGCGCGCGACTCGGAAATCCACATTCACCGCGTCGGCCGTACCGGTCGTGCCGGCGAAAAGGGCCTGGCCATGAGCCTGGTCGCTCCGGCCGAAGGCCATCGCGCGCAAGCCATCGAAACCCTGCAAAGGGCACCGCTCAACTGGCATCCGCTGAGCAGCCTGAAGCATCAAGGCGGCGCGCCGCTGCAACCGACAATGATTACGCTGTGCATCGGTGCGGGACGCAAAGACAAATTGCGTCCTGGCGACATCCTCGGCGCCCTCACAGGTGCTGCTGGCATCCCGGGCACACAGGTCGGTAAGATCGCCATCTTCGACTTTCAAGCCTATGTCGCCGTTGAGCGCGTCGTGGCCATGCAGGCGCTCAAGTGCCTGAGTGAAGGCAAGATCAAGGGGCGCACACTGCGCGTACGCACCCTTTAAACCTACAACCTGCTCAGCAACATCGGCCGTGGCAACTGCGCGGCCAGCGGTAGAGGAGTGTCTCACTTGCGCAATATCCTGGTGATCGAAGACAGCCCACTGGTGCTGAAAATCCTCGAACATCTGTTTCGCAAGGAAAGCGGTTTTCAACCCATCTTCTGCGCCTCTTTTGGCGAGGCGCAGGTGATGCTGGAGACCTCGGTGCCTCTCTGTTCTTTGCCGCCATTGTCGACCTCAATCTGCCCGATGCGCCCGACGGTGAAATCGTCGATCTGGTGATAAGCTATTACCTGCCCTGCATCGTGCTCAGCGGTACCTATAACGAACAACGCCGTGATCAAATGCTGCTCAAAGGCGTGGTGGACTATGTCCTCAAAGAAAGTCAGCACTCCTACGAATACGCCTTCCGCCTGTTACACCGACTGGAGAGTAATAGCGCGGTAAAGATCCTGATTGCTGAAGATTCGGAAGCCACACGCAATTACATCCGCCACGTGCTGACGCCCCACCGCTACCAGATTCTCGAAGCATGCGACGGGGACGATGCACTGCGCCTGCTGCAAGAGCAGCCCGACATTGACTTACTGGTGGTCGACCACAGCATGCCCGGCCTATCAGGTTTCGATCTGGTCAAACTGTTACGGCAAAAAATGAAACGCCACGAGCTGATCATCCTCGGGTTGTCTGCCGACACCAAAGGCTCGCTCAGCGCCAAGTTCATCAAACACGGTGCAGACGACTTCCTGCGCAAACCCTTCTGCCCGGAAGAGCTTAACTGCCGGGTGATGTCCACCTTGGAACGCCGCGATTTGTTGCGCGCACTGAAGAAAGCCGCGCAATACGACGCCCTGACAGGCCTGAACAACCGCCGTGCATTTTATGAACATGGCCAGCAGTTGTTTGTAAAAGCACGTTCCGGCGGACGCGAGCTGAGCGTAGTTATGCTCGACCTGGATTTCTTCAAGCGGATTAATGACGACCATGGCCACGCCAGTGGTGATGCCGCGCTGGTGGGATTTGCCCGCGCCCTGGCCGGGGCCTTCCCTGACGCCTTACTGGGGCGTTTGGGCGGCGAAGAATTTGCCATGGTCAGCCAGCAGGACGCCCACACCCTGAGTACGGCGCTCGACCAGCTACGCACGCAATGCGCCAGCATTCGTTACGCCATCGGCGCAACGCCGCTGTCCTTCAGTGCGGGTATTTATTACGGCGCTCCCGATGACCTGGAAAACCTTCTGCATCAGGCAGATAAGCGCTTGTATCAGGCCAAAACCCAAGGCCGTGGGCGCAACTACTGGCAGTAATCAAAGGCCGTGGTGCTGCAAGATCTGCGCATAGCTGCCATCGGCGCGCATGGCGGCAATCTCGCGATTGAAGTCTTCAGCAATCTGCTTGTGCCGGGGGTGGCGCAGGCTGATCAAAATGTGCAACCCATTCTCGCTGAGCGGCTGCGGGAGAAACTCCAACTGCTCACGAATCCCGGCCAGACTGCGGCTCAGGTGATAGCGCGCGACCAATTCGTCCTCCAAGGTTAGCTGTACCCGCCGCGCCGCCAACATGCGCGCGCCGCCTTCAAAGCCCACCACGCCAACCTTGCTCAGGCGCACGTCCTGGTCAAACGCCTCGGCGTAGGCATAGCCGCGCACCACAGCGATGCTGTAGGGGTACAAATCAGGCAACTGCCGGAACAGAATGCCGCTGCCCTTGCGCTGCAAAAAAACGCACGCGATTAATCAGATAAGGCTGCGAAAAGTAACCAAACGCCGTGCGCTCTTCTGTGTGCCAGGCGTTGATCAGCACATCGTAGGTATCTTGCTGCAGCCCCCGCACGGCACGCTCCCATGGCACCTGAGCATAAATAGTGGCGTATCCCGCGCGTGCCAGTGCGTTGACCACCAGATCGGAGGCGACACCGTTGTTGAGCAGACTTTTGTCGTTGAACGGCGGCCACGGGTCAGCCACCAGACGCAGGGCCTGCTCGGCAAAGCCGCTTAAGGGTTGCAGCAGCACCCAGAGCAGCAGCAAGAAACGCAGCCTATTCATCGTTGAGTGTCCAAAAACCTAAGTCGTAAGCCTAGACGATCAGCGCACAGACCACCCCCTCAAGCTCATCAGTTAAGATGCGCGCACTTCATGCCGCCTAGGCGTATTCGTTTTATTGAGGACAGAACCGTGTTGACGCCCCATGTCGTGATTATTGGTGCCGGTGCGGCCGGACTTATGTGTGCACTGACGGCTGCCGGGCGCGGGCGTCAGGTGCTGCTGCTGGATCACGCCAACAAAGCCGGCAAGAAAATCCTGATGTCCGGCGGCGGGCGCTGCAATTTCACCAATATGTATTGCGAGCCGAGCAACTTTCTCTCGGAAAACCCACATTTCTGCAAATCGGCGCTGGCGCGCTACAGCCAGTGGGATTTTATCGGCCTGGTGGCCAAACACGCCGTGCCGTACCACGAGAAGAAACTTGGCCAGTTGTTCTGTGATCACAAGGCCAGCGACATCCTCGACATGCTGCTCAACGAGTGCGCCGAGGCTGGCGTTGAGTTGCGCCTGAATACTTCGGTGAGCGAGATCAGCAAAAGCGCCAACGGCTATCAATTGCAGACCAGCGCAGGCGCGGTGCGCTGTGAATCGCTGGTGATCGCCACGGGCGGCCTGTCCATCCCGACACTCGGCGCTACAGGTTTTGGTTATCAAGTGGCCAAACAGTTCGGCCATGAACTGCTGCCGACCCGCGCCGGTCTGGTGCCGTTCACCCTCACCGACCCGGCGCTCAAGGCGCTGTGCACCGAGTTGTCCGGCACCTCGGTGGAAGATTGCGTGGTGAGCTGCAATGGGCAGAGCTTCAAGGAAAACATCCTGTTTACCCACCGCGGTCTGAGCGGGCCGGCGATTTTGCAGATTTCCTCGTTCTGGCAACCGGGCGACGCCATCAGTATCAACCTGCTGCCGCACATCGACCTGCCCGAGTGGCTAGCCGAGCAGCAACGCGAACGGCCCAACAGCGAACTGAAGACCCTGCTCGCCGAGCTGTTCACCAAGAAGATGGCCGGTTTGCTGGCCGACAACTGGCTTGCCTCCAAACCGATGAAGCAATACACCCATGCCGAACTCAAGACGATTGCCGAGCAGCTCGGTGATTGGCAACTGGTGCCAGCGGGCACAGAAGGCTACCGCACGGCCGAGGTCACCCTGGGCGGCGTGGACACCCGCGAGGTGTCGTCAAAAACCATGGAGTCGCTGAAATCGCCGGGCCTGTATTTTGTCGGTGAAGTGCTGGATGTGACGGGCCACCTGGGCGGCTTCAACTTCCAGTGGGCCTGGGCCTCGGGCTATGCGGCGGCGCAATTCGCCTGAGTCACTCTGCTGGCGCAGGCTCCACTGGCGGTAAGGGCTCACCGGGCAACCAGGTGTTATGAATGGCGGCAAAGCTGCCATCGCCTTTCATGCGTTGCAACTCATGTTGCCAGCGATGCACCAAGGTATCGTCGGTCTGCAGGGAAAAGGCGATATAGCTGTCGCTGTGCATAAAGTTGAACAACAACTGCACCTCGTCGGCCTGGATATCGCCCTGCGCCAAAAGTGCATTGAGGCTGAGGTTATCCAGCACCATTAACTTGACCCGTCCGCGCTTGAGCATGCTCACCACCTGCGCCGGCCCGGTGACCGGGGCAAGGTTGCTAAAGCCCTCGGCCAGAAGGCGCTGGTGGCTGTACCAGTCGCGCGGCACAGCAATTTCGCCATACTCGCGGGCATCGTCCAGACTCTTGAACGACAGAAAAGAACGGCGCAGCGCGTAGAAGCTGGTGACATTGCGGGTAATCGGCCCTACCCACTTGAACAGCTGCTCACGCTCACGAGTGCGCATGGTCACGAACAGCCCGATATTGGCGCGAGTCAGGGCCAGCTGATAACCCCGCGCCCAGGGCACCACGCTAATCGGCGCATTTTGTCCGGTGCGCTGCATGATGGCTTGCACCACTTCGGTGGCCAGGCCAGTCGGCTCGCCGTTCTTACTGAAGTTGATGGGTGGGTATTCTTCCGTGTACAGGCGTAAAGGCTGGGCCTGCAGGCTCACGCACAACAGACTGACATACAGCAACGCGAAAAGTCCACGCACACAAGTGAATAACATGGCCGATGCCTCGCTAATGAGCAGATAGCTTTAGCGTAGCCCGGTCGCAGTGATTCACCTCACACAACCGATCAGCGCGACATTTTAATCAGCCCAAGCGCCGCTTGCTGCTGCCAAGTCGACACAGACTCCGTTAGGCTGCTGCCTGTTACGGTTGATCAAGGTTGGGCCATGCCGTCCACTGCGCTGCGCCACTCGTTCCGTCGCCTCTGGGCCCAGGACAAATTCAGCTACAGCCTGCGGGTGTTTATTGCCCTAAGCGGGGCCTTGCTGCTGTGCTGGTCGCAAGACTGGATGCATGTGCTGATCCCGCTGTTTCTCGGGGTAATCGCCAGCGCCCTGGCGGAAACCGATGACAGTTGGCAGGGCCGCGTGGTGGCGCTGCTGGTCACCCTCGGCTGCTTCAGTGTGGCGGCCTATGCGGTGGAATACCTGTTCGCCTACCCCTGGCTGTTCGTCGCCGCTCTGGCGCTGTCCAGTTTTGCCCTGACCATGCTCGGCGCACTCGGCGAACGCTACGCTACCCTCGGTGCGGCCACGCTGATTCTCGCGGTGTACAGCATGATCGGCGTGGAGCAGCGAGGCGGCGCGGCCGGGCTGTGGCAAGAGCCATTGCTGCTGGTGGCCGGCGCGGCCTGGTATGGCCTGCTGTCGGTGCTGTGGCAGGTGCTGTTCGCCAATCAGCCGGTGCAGCACAGCCTGGCGCGGGTTTTCCGCGAGCTGGGGCAGTACCTCAAACTCAAGGCGGCGCTGTTCGAACCGCTGCGCCAACTGGATGTAGAAGAACGCCGCCTGGCTTTGGCCAAGCAGAACTGTCGCGTAGTGGCGGCGCTCAATGCCGCCAAGGAAATCATCCTGCACCGGGTCGGCAATGGTCGACCGGGGCCGAAAGTCAGCCGCTACCTGAAGCTGTACTTTCTCGCTCAAGACATCCACGAGCGCGCCAGCTCATCGCACTACCCCTACAACGAATTGGCCGAGGCGTTCTTCCACAGCGACGTGCTGTTTCGCTGCCAACGCCTGCTGCGCCTGCATGGCGAGGGGTGTCAGCGCCTGGCCCAGGCCATCGAACTGCGCCAGCCTTTCGAGTACCGCGCACTGTGCCGACAAGCTCTGGATGATCTGCACGACTCGCTTGAACACCTGCGCGTACAAAGCAATCCGGCCTGGCGTCATCTGCTGCGCTCGCTCGGCGCGCTGGCCGGCAACCTGCGCAGCCTGGATGCACTGCTGGGCAATGCCAGCAACCCCGACGCCCTGGCTGACGAACAAGACAGCAGCCTGCTTGACCGTGAGCCGCAGTCGCTGCGCGAGGTGTGGGAGCGTGTGCGCCTGCAACTGACGCCCACCTCGCTGCTGTTTCGCCACGCCCTGCGCCTGTCGCTGGCGCTGGCGGCGGGTTACGGCGTGCTGCACTGGATTCACCCGACCCAAGGCTACTGGATTCTGCTGACCACCCTGTTTGTCTGTCAGCCCAACTACGGCGCAACGCGGCTCAAACTGGTGCAGCGCATCAGCGGCACGGTGCTGGGCTTGTTGCTCGGCTGGGCGCTGTTTGACCTGTTTCCCAATCCGCTGCTGCAGGCACTGTTTGCGGTGGTCGCCGGCGTGGCGTTCTTCGCCCTGCGCAGCACGCGCTACACCCTGGCTACAGCGGCCATCACCTTGCTGGTGTTGTTTTGTTTCAATCAGGTCGGCGACGGCTACGGGCTGTTTATCCCGCGCTTGGTCGATACCCTGCTCGGCAGCCTGATCGCCGGGTTGGCCGTGCTGCTGATCCTGCCGGACTGGCAGGGCCGTCGCCTCAATCGCCTGCTGGCCAACACCCTGAGCTGCAACAGCCGCTACCTGCAGCAGATCATCGCCCAGTACGCCAACGGCAAACGCGACGACCTGGCCTATCGCCTGGCGCGGCGCAATGCGCACAACGCCGATGCCACCTTGTCGACCACCTTGGGCAACATGCTGATGGAGCCGGGGCATTTTCGTAAGGAAGCCGACATCGGCTTTCGCTTTCTGGTGCTCTCACACACGCTGCTCAGCTACCTCTCGGGCCTCGGCGCGCACCGGGGCGAAATCAGCCTCAGTGGCCACGACAACCCCCTGCTGACCAGCGCCAGTCAGTTGGCCGCCAGCCTGGACGAGATCGCCAACTGCCTGAACGAAGAGCGCCCGGTGGCCATCCACAGTGACGCCGAAGAACAATTAGCCAGTGCGCTGGAGAACATCAGCGACAGCCTCGACGATCCGCAGCGGCTGGTGCAAACCCAGCTGGCGCTGATCTGCCGCCAACTTGGTCCGCTGCGCACCCTCGCCGCCCACCTGCTCAAATCGCGTCCTTAACCCATGAACAAAACCACCTTGCACCAGCAACTCATCGCCTGCCTCGAAGACGACCTGCGGCGCGCGCAACAAGCCGCGCAAACCGCCTACGAGACTGCGACCCACGAAGAAAACATCGCCGAGAACAAATACGACACCCTCGGCCTGGAAGCGTCCTACCTGGCCACCGGCCAAGCGCGTCGTGCGGCAGCCATTCGGCAAACATTGGCCCACTGCAAGCAACTGGTGTTGCGCGACTTTGACCCGCAACGGGGCATCGCCCTCGGTGCGCTGGTAGAGCTGAGTGATGAGCAGGGCGGCGTGCAACGCCTGTTCCTCGCCCCCGAAGGGGCCGCCATGAAAGTGCTTCACGAAGAAAAAAACGTACAGGTCATTGGCCCGCAATCGCCCTTGGGCCAGGCGCTACTCGGCAAACAGGTGGGTGACGAGATCAGCCTTCACCTGCCCAGCGGCATGCAACTGTTGGAGATTCTCTCGGTCGACTGAAGAGGACATCACGTTCTGACTCAGGAGAATCCGCATGCATGGCACCGTTCAAACGCTGGCCACACTGTTCCAACAGCTGGGTCTGGAGCACGACCAAGCCAGCATCGAGCGTTTTATCCAGCAACATTCACCCTTGCCGGACGACTGCCGCCTGGCGGATGCGCCGTTCTGGGATAAGGCTCAGGCCGACTTTTTACGCCAACAACTGCTGGCCGATGCCGACTGGGCTGAAGTGGTGGACCAGCTCAACTTAAGCCTGCGGGGCTGACAGCAGCGTCGATGAACCCGGCAACTCTCGCCATGTCAGATAGACCCGCAAGTCGAACTCCAACTGGTGGTAGCCGGGCAGCATGTACTCGCAGAGCTTGTAGAAGGCCTTGTTGTGCTCGGCTTCTTTCAGGTGTGCCAGTTCGTGCACCACGATCATCTGCAGAAACTCTGGCGCGGCGTCCCTGAACAGTGACGCCACACGAATCTCTTTCTTGGCTTTGAGTTTGCCGCCCTGCACCCGCGAAATGGCCGTGTGCAAGCCAAGGGCGCGATGGGTCAGGTCGAGGCGATTGTCGTAAAGCACCTTGTCGATGGCCGGCGCATTACGCAGGTACTCCTGCTTCAGTCCCTGAATATAGGCATACAGCGCTTTATCGCTTTGGATCGCATGCGTACCGCTGTAGGTACGCGCCAGGTAGTCGCCCAAACGCTGCTCGGCGATCAGCTGGCGGATCTTGTCTTGCAGATGGGCGGGATAGCCTTGCAGGTATTTAAGCGGCGTCATGGGCACAGGCAGGTAGCAGGTTACGGCCGTGGATTATGCCGTAGCCGCACACCCCGCGTGCGGCTTTTGGCGCGCATTTACTGGCTCGGCAGCACACGCAGCAGTTGCCCATCGGGGCTGTCGGTGAGCAGGTAGAGCGCACCGTCCGGGCCGCTGCGCACATCGCGAATACGCGCTTCCAGCTCTTCGAACAGTACCTCCTCACCCGCCAGCTTGCCGTCCTGCAGACGAATACGGCGCACGCTGCGCTCGGCCAACGTCGAGGCAAACAGGTCGCCCTGCCACTGCGGGAACAGCTCGCCACGGTAGATCGTCAGGCTGGAAGGCGCGACGGACGGCGTCCAGTGCAGCAGCGGTTGCTGCAGGCCCGGCAACTCGGTGTAGGGCGAAATTTGCGCGCCAGTGTAGTCGATGCCGAAGGTGATTAGCGGCCAGCCGTAATTGTTGCCAGGCTCGATCAGGTTCAGCTCATCACCGCCGCGCGGGCCGTGCTCGTGGCTGTACAGCCGCTGCAACTGGGTGTCGTAGACGATGCCTTGCACGTTGCGATGGCCCAGGCTGTAGATCTCGGCGGCGGCACCGGCCTGGCCCAGCAGCGGGTTGTCCTTGGGGATGCTGCCGTCGCGATTCAGCCGCACGATTTTGCCAATGTGATTGCTCGGGTCCTGCGCCTGCTCGCGCAGGTCGTAACCATCGCCCAGGGTCAGCACCAGGCTGTTGTCCGGCAAAAACGCCAGCCGACCGCCGTAATGCGCCGCACCGGCTTTGGCAGGTAGCGCGCTGAACAACACCTGCACATCCTGCAACTGCCCGTCCACCAAACGCGCTTTGGCCAGACGGGTGTTGTTGGCCTTCGCCGTGCCGTAAGCATAGGTCAGGTAAATCTGCTGATTGCTGGCGAACTCAGGGTCGAGTTGCACCTCCATCAACCCGGCCTGCGCCGCAGCAAACACCTCCGGTAAACCCGCCACCGGCTGCGGATTCAGGCTGCCGTCCTGCTCGATGATGCGCAAACGCCCCACCCGCTCGGTGACCAGCATGCGGCCATCGGGCAGAAACGCCAGTGACCAGGGATGTTCCAGGCCTTCGGTCACGGTTTCAATGCGGTAATCCATGGCCTGCGCCAGGCCACTGCCCAGCACACCCAACAACAGCAAAGCGCACGATGTTTTCAACATGGTTCGAACCTTTATCAGAGTGAGGGCGTTACGACTGAGGTGCCGGGGCGCGCCGCATCAAATGAGCGAACAACAACGCCCCCAGACTGCCACAGGCCATCAGGCCCAGCGTGCCAGCGAGGCTGCGGTTAGCCCCAATCAGCGTTGGCATAGGGGCCAGGCTGTTGGCCAGACTCATCGCCGCCCATACAGCGGCAGCACCCGCCAAGGCAAAGACCAACCAACGCCCGACGGGCCAACTGCGCGACAACAGCGTGGCCGCGGGCAGTGCAACGATAAAACCCAGCAGCACCAGCACGGCGAACAACGGGCTGAAGCCGAGCAGATCCAGTGCGGTGGTGTGCAGACGCACCGCCAGCGACATCGGCGCGCCAAGGGCTTGCAGGTTGGCCAGGTTGAACTGGGTTTGCACCACGCTGCCCAGGGTACTCGCCAGCAAGACAGCGAACAGGACGTACAAAAAGACGCGGGATAGACTCGGCATGCAGTGGCAATCCAGGTACGACAGTGCACGGAGTATGAACCGACCCACCCAAGCGAATGTGTCCGGTGTTTTACAGGGTTTTACCAAAGCCCTAGATAGGCGATAGGCGCGGTGCAGCGACCTGTAGCAAAATGCCTGAAAATGCCTGCTGGAAAGCTCATATGAAGAAGCCTTTGTTGCTGACCGCGCTGCTGATCGCCGTGCTGGTTGCTGTGTTCAGCATCGGCCCGGTGCCACCGGTGGACACTGCTCTGACTGAAAGCGCCTTGCCTGGCGACCTCGATCAGTACCTGCGTCAGTCCGAAGCACGCTTTACCGACATCACCCCCGGCGCAGAAAAGACCATCATCTGGGCGCATGCGGACAAGCGTCAGACGGACCTGGCCATCATTTACCTGCATGGCTACTCGGCCACCCGCCAAGAAACGGCGCCATTGAGCGATCAACTCGCCACACACCTAGGTGCCAACCTGTTCTACACCCGCCTCAGTGGCCATGGCCGCCCCGGCGCAGCAATGGCTGAGCCGCAGGTGCAGCAATGGCTGAGCCGCAGGTGCAGGACTGGCTGCAAGACAGCCATGAAGCCCTGCAGATCGGGCAGCGCTTGGGTAAACAGGTGCTGGTGATCGGCACCTCGACGGGGGCCACGCTGGCCACCTGGCTGGCCTTGCAGGGTGATAGCCCCAAGGTACGGGCTTACATCATGGTGTCGCCCAATTTCGCCCCTAAAGACGCCGCCGCCGATGTGTTGACCTGGCCCTGGGCCAAGCATTTCGTGCCCTTGCTGCTGGGCCCGGACCACCACTGGCAGCCGCGTAACGCCGAACAGGCGCGCTACTGGAGCCACCGCTACCCGGCGCAGGCATTACTGCCAATGATGGCGCTGGTGAAATACGTGCGTGAACAGCCGCTGGAACAGATCAGCGCGCCGATTCTCACTATTTATTCACCGGACGATCAGGTGGTCAGCGCCCCGGCCATCGAAGCCGCCTTTGCCCGCCTCGGCTCGGCGCACAAGCAACTGATCGCCCTCACCGACACCCAAGACCCGTCACATCATGTGCTGGCCGGCGACATCCTTTCGCCAAGAGACACCGCACGGGTGCAGGCGGCGATCATGCAGTTCCTAAAGGCCCTGCCGAGTACTGCGTCATTACCGGCGCGCAACGCGGCCCAGCTGCAACCAAGCATCGAGTAGGAGGCGGGGTCACCCCCGCCGTCCTCTCACACCACCGTACATACGGTTCCGTATACGGCGGTTCCTGCCTACTGACCAACAGCGTCAGCGAGCTTGGTTCCGTTGATGTGTCGCCTGCGGTATCTAAGCGCCCAGA
>CAMCJM010000059.1 GCA_945874835.1 Pseudomonas synxantha
AAGGGCAGTGACTTCAGTGCGCTGACGGTGGAAAGCGTGAATCGGGTCGTTGCGAAGATCAATTTACGACCACGCAAACGCTTGGGCTGGAAGACACCGTACGAAGTGTATGCAGGGGTGAGCGTTGCACTTATGAGTTGAATTCAGGCGGATGATTACCTGCGCGACCATGTTGCCAGCGCTCTGCTGGCGCTACGATAAGGCGCCAGTTACTGCAGTTTTTCAGCGCAGTGACTAGAATGGCCGACTTTATTTGAGTGCTGGAGCTGCTGATGCGTACTTTTCGATTGGTCATAGCCTGTCCGGACCGGGTCGGGATCGTGGCGAAGGTCAGTAATTTTCTGGCCACTTATAACGGCTGGATCACCGAAGCCAGTCACCACTCTGACACCCAGAGTGGCTGGTTCTTTATGCGTCACGAAATTCGTGCAGATTCGCTGCCTTTTGATCTGGATGGTTTTCGCCAGGCGTTTGCACCGATTGCCCGCGAGTTCTCGATGGAATGGCGCGTCACCGACTCGGCGCAGAAAAAGCGCGTGGTATTGATGGCCAGCCGTGAATCGCACTGTTTGGCGGATCTGTTACATCGTTGGCATAGCGATGAGTTGGATTGCGATATTCCCTGTGTGATCTCAAACCATGATGACCTGCGTAGCATGGTTGAATGGCACAACATCCCGTTCTTTCATGTGCCGGTTGATCCGCAGAACAAACAATCAGCATTTGATGAAGTGGCTCGCTTGGTGAAGAGCCATGCAGCGGATGCGATTGTTCTGGCCCGTTATATGCAGATTTTACCTGCGGCACTGTGTGCCGAGTTTTCCCAGCGTGTCATCAACATCCACCACAGCTTTCTTCCGTCGTTTGTTGGCGCCAAGCCTTATCACCAGGCTTCACTGCGTGGCGTGAAGCTGATTGGCGCAACCTCGCACTACGTCACTGAGGAGCTGGACGCTGGCCCAATTATTGAGCAAGACGTGGTGCGGGTAAGCCACCGAGACAGCATCGAAGAAATGGTGCGCCTGGGTAAGGACGTGGAAAAGATGGTTTTGTCGCGTGGTCTACGCTATCACTTGGAAGATCGAGTGCTGGTGCACGATAACAAGACAGTGGTGTTCGACTGAGGTGCATGCTGCGGTTCTGATCATGACGTGACACGAGGGAATACTGATGCTCAAGTCAATCAAGGTACGTGACTACATGACCCGCAACCTGGTGACATTTCGTCCTGAAATGGACCTGTTCACCGCCATCAACCGCCTGCTTGAACACCGTATTTCCGGTGCCCCGGTTGTGGACGGGCAGGGGCATCTAGTGGGGTTGTTATCCGAGGGGGACTGCTTGGCGCGGCATTCTCTCCGGCGCCTATTACGAGTCCGCCGGTGGCGATGTCAGCGCCTACATGACCACCGAGGTCGAGGTGATTTCGCCAGAGGCCGATATTATCGAAATCTCTGAGCGATTCTTGCGTGGCCGTCGTCGCCGTCTGCCTGTGGTTGAGGCCGGTTGTCTGATCGGGCAGGTAAGCCGCAGTGATGTGTTGCGTGCGGTTAAAGAGTTTGCCCAGCATGATGAAGGGCGTCGTTCTCTCGGCTGATTTGATGAGGCATTTGATATGAGCGATCCCCAGGCCCGTGGTGCCTCTGTAGCGCCACCAGTGCTCGGCGAAGGCTGCACGCAGCGCTATGACCCGCAGGCACTCACGGCTGAAAGCGGTGCAGAGTTTGCCCAGGCTGCCGAGTTGTGGCGCGAGTTGCAGCAACGCGCGCTACTTCAGGCGGAGCAGGATGCGCAGAGTGAAACCAGCCAGGGTGTTGGGTCGGCGTAAAAAATCGCGCGTCTTCAGGGCTATTGCCGGATCGGTAGTGCAGTCTCATCTGAGGTTTAAAACAAAACGGGGCGCTGAATAAGCGCCCCGTTTGTTTTGGTGCTGATTTAGATGCGGAAGCTGTCCACCAGATGCTTGAGGCGTTGCGCCTGCTGCTCCAGATCCCCACAGGCGCGCAGGGTTGCATTGAGGTTTTCCACGCCTTCCTGATTCAGCGTGTTGATTTCGGTGATGTCCATGTTC
Organism: Pseudomonas synxantha; assembly: GCA_945874835.1. Classification (GTDB taxonomy): domain Bacteria; phylum Pseudomonadota; class Gammaproteobacteria; order Pseudomonadales; family Pseudomonadaceae; genus Aquipseudomonas; species Aquipseudomonas synxantha_B. Next base: position 2,072 of record CAMCJM010000059.1, read on the forward strand.
AGCGCTTCGATTACCGAGGTTTGTTCTTCGGTTGCCGTTGCGACAGATTGGTTCATGCCATCAATTTCACCGATGCGTTCGGTCACACTGCTCAGGCGCGAACCGGCCTGGTTGGCAATCTCAACGCTTTCCTCGCTGTAACGCTGGCTCTCGGTCATGGTGGTGACCGACTCGCGTGAGCCGACTTGCAGCTCTTCGATCATTTTCTCGATTTCTTGCGCGGACTCCTGGGTGCGGTGCGCAAGGTTGCGTACCTCGTCAGCCACCACCGCAAAGCCCCGGCCGGCTTCACCCGCGCGCGCCGCCTCAATGGCGGCGTTAAGCGCCAGCAGGTTGGTTTGCTGGGAGATACTTTTGATTACTTCAAGAATCTGGCCGATGTTTACCGTCTTGCTGTTAAGCGTCTCGATGTTGCCGCACGAGGCGCTGATTTTACCCGAGAGCTCGTTCATCGCCTTGATGGTTTGTTCGACCACTTGGCGGCCATCTTCGGCCAGTTCACGAGCGTCTGAGGCTTGGTTCGAGGCGTCCGCCGCGTTACGGGCAATCTCCTGAGCGGCTGCACCTAATTCGTTGATCGCGGCTGCCACGCTGTTGGTGCGGCTGGCTTGTTCATCCGAATTGATCATGGACGAATTGGAAGCCCCCACCACCAATTTAGCCACTTCGTTTACTTGGCTGGTGGCCGATGACACTTCACGTATCGAGGTGTGAATACGCTCGACGAATTGGTTAAAGGCACGTGCCAGCCGACCAAATTCATCGTTGGACTGAATGGTTAGGCGTTTGGTCAGGTCACCTTCACCCTGAGCGATGTCTTACATGGCTTTGCCCATGACGTTCAGCGGCTGCATCAATACGCTGATCAGCATGCTCAGCAGAAAGATAATCAGCACTACGGCAATCGCCGTGGCGATGATGGCTGATGCACGGAACTCGCTGAGCATTTGGTACGCCTTGCCTTTATCGATGGACAGGCCGACATGCCACTTCACTGAAGGCAAACCGTTGACCGGAGCAAAGGTGAGGATTCGGGTGTTGCCATTTAATTCGGCTTCACTGAAGTCCGAGCTGATACGTGGGGTGTTCTTCGGATAAATATCACTGAGATTCTTCATCACCATCGATTTATCCGGGTGCACCAGCACTTTGCCGTCGGCGCTGACGAGAAAGGCATAGCCCATGCCGGCAAAGTCGAGGGAATTGATGATGTCGACAAGGGTGTTGAGGCTTAAATCTCCGCCGACCACGCCGGCAGCCTTGGCCGGCGTCGCTATGGTGATGATCAGTTCGCTGGTGGCGGCATCGACATAAGGTTCGGTCAGTGTGGTTGTGCCGGCTGCAACGGCATCTTTGTACCAAGGGCGCTGACGCGGATCGTAATCATCCGGCATGTCTTCGTCAGGACGCATGGTGAAGCTGCCGTCAGCGCTGCCCAGGTAGGTGAACTCGAACGTAGATGCCAGGGCTTTCTGCTCGAGCAGATTGCTTAGGAACTCGCTGGAAGAGTCACTGGCTACGGACTGTGCGACGTTTTCCACCAGCAGAATGCGCCCGGAAAACCAGTTGGAAATGTTACTGGAAGTCAGATTGCCCATCTCATGCAGGTAACTTTCCAGATCTGCACGAATGGCTTTGCGCTGCAGGTAGTCGTTGTACAGGGTGAACAGCGAGAATGCCGCTATTACCACCAGCGAGGCCGCGAGCAGGATCTTGTGGCTGAACTTCAGGTTATTGGTCATGGCTTCTTGCGTCCGGTAAGGTCTGGCATCAGTCTTTGCTGACGCTTGCTTTGTATGACAACGCCGTTTTGAGGCGATGTTCAGTGTGTCGGCACATGTGAGGTAAAGCTTTAACTGCGGAGATAACAAGATGGCAGAGGGTGAGCAATTTATTGTGGGCGCAGACCCGCAAGGGCTGGCAGTGGGGCAAGCGTTGCGCATGGCCAATCGTCATGGGCTGATTGCCGGTGCAACCGGTACGGGTAAAACCGTGACCCTACAACGCTTGATCGAAACCTTTAGTGATGCCGGTGTGGCGGTGTTTGCCGCCGATATCAAGGGTGATCTCAGCGGTTTGGGCGCCGCTGGCGCTCCTCAGGGCAAAGTGGCGGAGCGCATTGCCAGCATGCCCTGGCTCAATCATCAGCCCAAGGCTTATCCGCTGACGCTTTGGGATGTGCATGGCCAGAGTGGTCACCCATTGCGCACCACGCTCAGTGAAATGGGCCCTTTGTTATTGGGGGCGTTGCTGGAGTTGACCGCCAGCCAACAGGCTGCGCTGTATGCCGCCTTTAAAGTGGCGGATCGCGAAGGTTTATTGCTGCTCGACTTGAAAGACCTCAAGGCGTTGCTGGCACACCTCAAGAGCAATCCGCAGGTGCTGGGTGAAGACAGCGCGCTGTTTACGTCTACGTCATCGCAGGCATTGCTGCGCAAGCTAGCCGGCCTCGAACAGCAGGGCGCAGAGGCCTTGTTCGGTGAGCCAGCGTTGCAACTTGAAGACATCCTGCACCCGGATCGCGACGGGCGTGGGCGTATTCATCTGCTCGATGCCAGCCGCCTGGTGCATGAAGCGCCCAAGGTTTACGCGACCTTCTTGCTCTGGCTACTGGCCGAACTGTTCGAGCAATTGCCCGAACGCGGTGATGCGGAAAAACCGCTGTTGGCCTTGTTCTTCGATGAAGCTCATCTGTTGTTTGCCGACACGCCCAAGGCGCTTCAGGATCGACTGGAGCAAGTGGTGCGCTTAATTCGCTCAAAGGGTGTTGGCGTTTACTTTGTGACGCAGTCGCCGGGTGATTTGCCTGACGCGGTGCTGGCTCAGTTGGGCTTGCGTATTCAACATGGGCTGCGTGCTTTCACCACCAAAGAGCAGAAGTCACTGCGTGCAGTGGCCGATGGCTTCCGTCCCAATCCCGCTATCGACAGCCTGGCCGTGCTGACCGAGTTGGGCATTGGTGAGGCGCTGGTCGGCACGCTGGAGGCCAAGGGCACTCCGGCCATGGTGCAGCGAGTAGCGGTTGCGCCACCGCAGTCACGTATTGGCCCGCTGACCGACGCCGAACGAGCCGTTTTGATACGTCAGTCTCCGCTAGCCGGTCGTTACGACAAGTCGTTTGACCGTGAGTCCGCCTATGAAATGCTGCAAATGCGCACCGAACAAGCGGGCACACAGCAGGCCGAACGTGCAGCGGCGGCGTCCAGCGGCCAGCAGGGCGCGGGGCTGGGCAGTGCAGCCGGTGAGTTGTTGGGTGGTTTTGCCGGGCAAGTGGTGAAAACGGCCATGCGCCAGGCAGCGAATCAACTGGGTAGGCAGTTGGTGCGCGGTCTATTGGGGTCGTTGATGGGCGGCAACAAACGTTGAGAAAGCGGCCACCTTTGGCAGGTGGCCTGCTTGCGATGGGGCGTCAGGTAGAGGCCCTGTCTGTTTTGCTTTTCAGCTCTTTTTCGATTCTTTCCAACTCTTTGTCAAAGGCTTGATCAAGGAGGTTGGATCTTTTTCGCCACGGCTTGCGCTCAGGATCCGGTTGAGCGGCGTAGGTCATTACTTCCCCGCCGTATACATCCTTGTAACTTTGCGCCTGGCGCTCAAGTTCGGCCCGCAGTTCGTCTTTCGTCACGTAGTTACCCATGGTTCTGTAACGGAATATTGGTTGGATGACAGATTCGTAGGGATGTCATCGGGTGCAACCAACAGAATGTGTAAGCACATATATAAAGCTGGATATTTGCTCAGCGCGTTAAGTATCAAAAAATAATACCTAGTTATGCGCTGTTACCCGCCAGTGGCCCACTTTCATGAGTGGGCAGCTTACGCTGCTTAATTATGATCCTGATAAGTTAAAAGTCCAGAGTGGTGTTTTTTTAACCCGGCGGTTGCAGGGGCCGAGTGCAACTGGGCGCATTAGCGTTGGTGATGATCGCCCTGTTAGGCTGCGACGCTGTTGAGACCGAAGGCTTATTGGAGTGTTTGCAGGGCCTGGCAACTGGTCGCGTATTGCTGCTGACACGCGCTCTGGAACAACCGCTTGGCCTGCCGCGAGTCTTTCGGCACACCCTGTTCCCCGCTTAGGTAGAGGTTGCCGAGGATGTGTTGGGCCATCGGGTTACCGCCTGCCGCCGATTGGTTGAGGTATTTGAGCATCTGCTGCGGGTTGCGCAATTCAGGCATGTCGCGGCCGGTGTACAAGTAGGCCAAGCTCACGGCCGCCCCGGCGTGACCTTTGTCAGCCGCTTGTTTCCACCAATGTTCTGCCTGTTTAAGGTCCTTGGGTTGGCTGACAAAATACCGGCTGCCCAATTGGAATTGGCTGTCGGGATCGCCGCGATTGGCCTGCTGACGCAAGTCACTTTGCGCATCGATCTGTGGAGTCTCACGGCTTTCTGCTTGCCCCATCGGTTTGTTTGCTGTGTTGGCACAGCCGGCCAGTAACAGGACGGTGAAGGGCAGGGCGGTGAGCGAATAACGAAGACGCATGGCGCTTTGAGTTCTTGTTTGGATGTGTTCGCTGTGTAGCAGACTGCCGAATCTGCAGTAAGTTGCTGTGCTCTGCACGGCGCATAGTTGAACTGTTTGTCGCATGCAGCGTTTCCTTGGGCGTTGTGAACTGCGATTCTTGTCGGCGATTGCCAAACAACGGCCGACGAGGGTTTCATGCAGATCAGTTGCGATTTCGACAGCGGCAACATTGAGGTCATCGACACCAGTAACTTGCAGCGGGTGTTACTGGCTATTCGCCCCGATCTTAACAGTGCACATTTCCAGTGGTTCCATTTCAAGGCTGATGGTTTGCAGCCTGGTCAGCGTTATGGCTTTAGCCTGGTTAATGCCGGGCAGTCGTCTTACAAACAGGCCTGGGAGGGTTACCACGCCGTAGCCTCTTATGATCAACGCACCTGGTTTCGCGTACCCAGCCGTTTTGAAGACGGTGCGCTGAACTTCGACATTGAGCCGCAGCAGGCGCAGATCTGGTTTGCCTATTTCGAACCTTATAGCCGGGCGCGGCATGAGCAGTTGATTGCCGATGCGCAGCGCCTGGCTGGTGCTGAATTGTTGGCCACGGGTCGCAGCATTGAAGGGCGCGCTATCGAATTGTTGCGCATCAGCCGCAATCCACAGGCACAGCGCAAGATCTGGCTGATCGCCCAGCAGCATCCCGGTGAGCATATGGCCGAGTGGTTTATGCAAGGGCTGCTTGAGCGTCTGCAGCGACGTGATGATGCCGAGCTGAATACGCTGTTGGAACAGGCCGATCTGTATCTGGTGCCGAACATGAATCCGGACGGCGCCTTCCGTGGCCATCTGCGTACCAATGTCGCTGGGTGTGACCTTAACCGCGCCTGGCAGTCGGCGAGTGAGACGAACAGCCCCGAGGTGTATTTCGTCCAGCAGCAGATGCGCACCGTTGGCGTCGATCTGTTTCTGGATATCCACGGTGATGAGGAAATTCCTCACGTGTTTGTCGCCGGCTGTGAAGGCAACCCCGGCTATAGCTCGCGCCTGCAACGTCTGGAAAATCAGTTCAAGCAGTTGCTGATCGATAACGGTGCCGAATTCCAGACCACCTTCGGCTACACGCCCGATCAGTTCGGCCAGGCCAACACCAGCCTGGCCTGCAACGCAGTGGGCATGGAGTTTGATTGCCTGGCCTTTACCATCGAAATGCCCTTCAAGGACCACGACGACCGCCCCAACCCGCACACCGGCTGGAGCGGTGAGCGCTCTAAGGAATTGGGTAAAGACGTGCTCAGCGTTTTAGCGGCGATGGTTGGGCAACTGCGCGAGTAGCGGAGCGGTTAACGAGTAGCCCGGATGCAATCCGGGGATGGCCGAATGGCCACCACCGATGCCCCGGATTGCATCCGGGCTACGTGCGGGCTTTAGCCGCGGTAGTAACGCTGCGGCACAAACGGCGTTTTCGCCACTTTCATCGCCACACGCTTGCCGCGCACCATGGCCCATACCTCGGTATCCAGGGCGATATGGCTGCTCTGCACATAGCCCATGGCCAAAGGCGCAGCCAGGCTTGGGCCGAAGCCACCGCTGCAGACGGTGCCGATCACATTGCCATCGGCGTCGACGATTTCCGCGCCTTCACGCACTGGTACACGTTCCTGCGGCAGCAGGCCGACGCGTTTGCTGGCCACGCCTTCTTGCTGTTGGGCGAAGAGGCGTGCAGCGCCGGGGAAGCCACCCGTACGCGCGCCATCGGCGCGGCGTGGCTTGGACATGGCCCACAGCAGGCTGGCCTCGATCGGCGTGGTGCTGGTGCTCATGTCGTGGCCATACAGGCACAGGCCCGCCTCCAGGCGCAGCGAGTCGCGCGCGCCGAGGCCGATGGCCTCGACTTCTGCTTCGGCCAACAGGCTGCGCGCCAGGGTTTCGGTGTGTTCGGCAGGGACTGAGATTTCGAAGCCGTCTTCGCCGGTGTAGCCGGAGCGGCTGACGTAGCAGTCCACCCCCAGCAGGCGCACCGGAGCGAATTGCAAAAAGGTCATTTTCGCCACTTCCGGGGCCAGGCGTGCCAGCACGTCGACGGCTTTCGGACCTTGCAACGCCAGCAGCGCGCGGGCTTCGAACAGGCTTTCGATCTCACACTGGCTGCCAATATGCTTTTGCAGGTGGGCCAGATCTTGGTGCTTGCAACCGGCGTTGACCACCAGGAAAAGGGTGTCGTGACCTAGGTTGGCGACCATCAGGTCATCGAGGATGCCGCCGTTCTCATCGGTGAACATGGCGTAGCGCTGCATGCCCACGGGCAGGTCGATGATGTCCACCGGCACCAGGGTTTCCAACGCTTTAGCGGCCTCTGCGCCGCGCAGGATGATCTGGCCCATATGGGATACGTCGAACAGGCCGGCGGCGTCGCGGGTGTGCAGGTGCTCCTTCATCACGCCCAGCGGGTATTGCACCGGCATGTCGTAGCCGGCAAACGGCACCATGCGTGCGCCCAGTTCGATATGCAGGGCGTGTAGCGGGGTTTTCGCCAGGGTTTCAGTAGTCATGCGGTTCTCCAAAGCTAAATGTCTGTATGACGGATAGAGATTTAACGTAGGAGTGGGCCATGCCCGCGATGCTTTTCGGCAGCGATTTTCGCGGGCATGGCCCGCTCCTACAGGGTTGTTGGCTTTAACACTCGACAATATTGACGGCCAGGCCGCCGCGAGCGGTTTCCTTGTATTTGTTGTTCATATCGGCACCGGTCTGGCGCATGGTGCGGATCACTTTATCCAGCGAGACGAAGTGCTGGCCGTCGCCGCGCAGGGCCATGCGCGCGGCGTTGATGGCCTTCACTGAGCCCATGGCGTTGCGTTCAATGCAAGGTACTTGCACCAGGCCGCCGATGGGGTCGCAGGTCAGGCCGAGGTTGTGTTCCATGCCGATTTCGGCGGCGTTCTCCACCTGATTGACGCTGCCGCCGAGCACTTCACACAAGGCCCCCGCCGCCATCGAGCAGGCCACGCCGACCTCGCCCTGGCAGCCGACTTCGGCACCGGAGATCGAGGCGTTTTCTTTATAAAGGATGCCGATGGCGGCGGCAGTGAGCAGAAAACGCACCACGCTGTCGTCGTTGGCGCTGGGGATAAAGCGGCTGTAGTAATGCAGCACCGCCGGCACGATCCCGGCCGCGCCATTGGTGGGGGCGGTGACCACGCGGCCACCGCTGGCGTTTTCCTCGTTCACCGCCAGAGCGTAGAGATTGACCCAGTCGAGCACGCTCAGGGCGTCACGCAGGCTGGCTTCTGGATGCTGGCACAGTTGCCGGTGCAGGTCGGCGGCGCGGCGTTTGACCTTGAGGCCGCCGGGCATGATGCCTTCGGTGCGGCAGCCGGCGCTGACGCAGTCCTGCATCACCTGCCAAATCTGCAGCAGGCGCGCGCGGGTCTCGGCTTCCGGTCGCCAGGCGGCTTCGTTGGCCAGCATCACCTGACTGATCGACAGCTTGTGTTCAGCGCAATGCGCCAGCAACTGCTTGCCAGTGGTAAAGGGGTATTCCAGGACGGTGCTGTCGAGGGCGATGCGGTCGGCCCCGGCGGCCTGTTCATCGACCACGAAACCGCCGCCGACTGAGTAGTACTCGCGCGAGCGGATCTGTAAACCGGCGGCGTCGAAGGCGCGAAAGATCATGCCGTTGGGGTGGAATGGCAGCGGCTTGCGGATCATCGCCAGGTGCTGCTTTTCGACAAAGCGGATAGCTTTTTCGCCGAGCAGATTGAGTTCGCCGCTGCTGCGGATCACCGCCAGGCGCGCGTCGACGGCATTGGTGTCGACGCTGTCCGGCTGTTCGCCTTCCAGGCCGAGCAGTACGGCTTTGTCGCTGCCATGGCCCTTGCCGGTGGCACCGAGGGAGCCGTACAACTCCACTTTCACGCTATCGGTTGCGGCCAGCAGCCCATCGCGGCGCAGGCCTTCAGCAAAACGCCCGGCGGCCAACATCGGCCCAACGGTGTGTGAGCTGGAGGGGCCGATGCCAATCTTGAAAAGGTCAAAAACGCTAAGTGACATGTTTGCTCCGGGGCGTCATGGCCTTATCACCAGCCTCGATTCATCTTGAACAGAGGATTCACGCCGTTCGTACCTGCAGCTTAGACCGCGACTCACACTGCGCTGCGAAGGACGTCTGGATCAGGCTTATTGTTCTTGTGGGTACAGCTAACCCGCCTCGGGTAGAGGTGAGTCGAAATTCTTGGGTAAATAGAGCCGTAGGATGGGTTAGCGGTGCATGGCACTGAACATGCCTACGACACCTTTGTTGAGCGCCGCGTAACCCATCGTTGCCGGATACGCGGTGCTGTGATGGGTATCGCTGCGCTCAACCTGCGCGGCCCGACCCATCCTACGGGTGTAGCTTGCAGCCTTTACGCGTCCTGATACGCCTCGATGGACGGGCAGGCGCAGATCAGGTTGCGGTCGCCGAACACGTTGTCCACGCGGCCGACCGGCGGCCAGTACTTGGCCTCGATCAGGCTGGCCAGCGGGTACACGGCCTGCTCGCGGCTGTAGGCGTGAGTCCACTCGCCGACCAGTTCCAGGGCGGTGTGCGGGGCGTTTTTCAGCGGGTTGTCGTTGGCATCCAATTGGCCAGCTTCCACCGCACGAATCTCATTGCGGATGGCGATCATGGCGTCGCAGAAGCGGTCCAGTTCTTCCTTGGACTCGCTTTCGGTCGGCTCGATCATCAGGGTGCCGGCGACCGGGAAGGACATGGTCGGCGCGTGGAAGCCGAAGTCGATCAGGCGCTTGGCCACATCGTCAACGCTGATGCCACTGCTGTCTTTGATCGGACGGATATCCAGAATGCACTCGTGCGCCACCAGGCCGTTGCTGCCCGAATACAGCACGGGGTAGTGCTCTTCCAGGCGGCGGGCGATGTAGTTGGCGTTGAGAATGGCCATTTGCGAGGCGCGCTTGAGGCCTTCGCCGCCCATCATGCTGATGTACATCCAGGTGATCGGCAGGATGCTGGCGCTGCCGAACGGCGCGGCGCTGACGGCACCTTCTTTGCGGGCCATGTGGCCGTGGCCGGGCAGGAAGGGGATCAGGTGTTCTTTTACGCCAATCGGGCCCACACCTGGGCCACCACCGCCGTGCGGGATGCAGAAGGTTTTGTGCAGGTTCAGGTGCGACACGTCGCCACCGAACTGACCCGGTGCGCACAGGCCGACCATGGCGTTCATGTTGGCGCCGTCGATGTACACCTGGCCGCCGTTGTCGTGAATGATCTGGCAGATTTCGCGGATGCCTTCCTCAAACACGCCGTGGGTCGACGGGTAGGTGATCATGATCGCAGCGAGGCGCTCTTTGTGCTCTTCGGCCTTGGCCTTGAGGTCGGCGATATCGACGTTGCCGCTGCTGTCGCAGGCGGTTACCACCACGCGCATACCGACCATGCTAGCGGTGGCCGGGTTGGTGCCGTGAGCCGATTGCGGGATCAGGCAGATGTCGCGCTGATCATCGCCACGGCTCAGGTGATAGGCACGAATGGCCATCAGACCGGCGTACTCGCCTTGCGAGCCGGCATTCGGCTGCAGGGAAATGCCGTCGTAACCGGTGGCCGCGCAGAGCATGGCTTCCAGTTCAGTGGTCAGTTGGCTGTAGCCTTGGCTTTGCTCGGTAGGGGCGAAGGGGTGCAGGTTGCCGAATTCGGCCCAAGTCACCGGGATCATTTCACTGGCAGCGTTGAGCTTCATGGTGCACGAGCCCAGCGGAATCATGCTGCGGTCCAGCGCCAGGTCCTTGTCGGCCAGCTTGCGCAGGTAGCGCATCAACTCGGTTTCGCTGTGGTAGCGGTTGAACACCGGGTGGCTGAGGATTTCCGATTCGCGCAGCAGACCTTGCGGCAGTTGGGCGGTCACGCCAGCCGCCAGTTCCGCGAAGGCTGGAGCGGTCTTACCTTCGGCGAATACCGCCAGCAGGGCTTCAACGGCCGCTTGATCGGTGGTCTCATCCAAGGACAGGCCCAGACGCTCGCCGTCGATTTCACGCAGGTTGATCCCAGCCTTGCTCGCAGCGGCGTGCAGGGCTGCGGTTTTGCCGCCAGTGGCCAGGCTTAGGGTGTCGAAGAAGAATTCCTGTTCAACGCTGTAACCCAACACGCGCAGGCCTTTGGCTAGGATCGCGGTGAACTGGTGGGTGCGCTGGGCAATTTGCGTCAGGCCTTTCGGGCCGTGGTACACGGCGTACATGCTGGCGATGTTGGCCAGCAGCACCTGCGCGGTGCAGATGTTACTGGTGGCCTTCTCGCGGCGGATGTGTTGCTCGCGGGTTTGCATGGCCAGGCGCAGGGCCGGCTTGCCGAAGCGGTCAATCGACATGCCGACCAGACGGCCCGGCATGTCGCGCTTGAATGCATCGCGGGTGGCGAAGTAAGCGGCGTGTGGGCCACCGAAGCCCAGCGGCACACCGAAACGCTGCGCGCTGCCCAGGGCCACGTCAGCACCGAATTCGCCCGGCGGGGTGAGTAAGGTCAGGGCCAGCAGGTCAGCGGCCACGGCCACCAGCGCATTGGCGGCATGGAAGCGCTCAACCAGTTCGCGGTAGTCGAAGATGTTGCCATTGCTCGCCGGGTATTGCAGCAGCGCACCGAAGTAAGCGCTGGCGTCGGTGATCGCCGCTTCATCGCCCACCACGACTTCAATGCCCAGCGGCTCGGCGCGGGTGCGCAGCACGTCGAGGGTTTGCGGGTGGCAATGCTGGGAAGCGAAGAAGGCGTTGCTGGCCTTGTTCTTCGACAGGCGTTTGCAGAAGGTCATGGCCTCGGCAGCGGCGGTGGCTTCATCGAGCAAGGATGCGTTGGCGATCTGCATGCCGGTGAGGTCGCTGATCAGTGTCTGGAAGTTCAGCAGCGATTCCAGGCGGCCCTGGGAAATCTCTGGCTGGTACGGGGTATAGGCGGTGTACCAAGCCGGGTTTTCCAGCAGGTTGCGCAGGATCGGGCTCGGCGTGTGGGTGCCGTAGTAGCCTTGGCCGATGTAGGTTTTGAACTGCTGATTCTTGGCCGCGATGGTCTTGATCTTGGCCAGGGCATCGGCTTCCGACAGGCCCGGCTGTGCGCCGAGGATGCTGGTGCCTTTGATGCTCTCGGGGATGACGTTATCGGTCAACGCGTCGATGCTGGCGTAGCCGAGCAGGTCGAGCATGGCCGCGGTGTCAGCGTCACGTGGGCCGATGTGGCGGGCGATAAATTCGTTCTGGGTAGTCAGCTTGGTCATCACAATCTCTCAGGCGTCAGCATTGGCGTTGAGCAGGCGCTCGTAAGCGGCCTGGTCGAGCAGGTCGGCTACCGCGCTGGCATTGGCCGGACGGAAACGGAAGAACCAGCCCTTGCCCAGGGGGGCTTCGTTGACCAGCTCAGGGCTGGATTCTAGCTCGCCATTGACCTCTACCACCTCACCGTCCAGCGGCATGGCGATAGTGCTGGCGGCTTTTACTGATTCCAGCACCGCCACTTCGTCACCCTCGGCGTAGCGTTGTACGTCTGGCAGTTGGACGAACACCACATCACCCAAGGCGTCCTGGGCGTAAGCGGTAATGCCGACAGTGACCAAACCATCGGCATCCAGGCGCAGCCATTCGTGCTCAACGGTAAAACGTAATTCGCTCATGTGTACTCCTCAAGGGTGATGACTCGCCCTTCTGCTGGGGCGATGTGCAGGGTGCCTGTGCGCTGCAGCAAGCAAGTTCAAAGATTACAAGCAAGCTAGGTGCCATTGTTATTTTTATCAATAAAAACAATAGCTTATGTGTTTTCGTGAGGGCTATTCAGGCTTGCTTGTATTGAATTCGATACGGTTTTTGCCGGTAATGCCCGTAGCGCTGCATAAGAGGCCCTGATGTCGTGGCTTGAACGCTTTGTGTCGTATTCGTTACGGCGTTTTGAAATCGATACGATTGTTGTGCCGGCCTGCAGCAGGCACCTGCTGGCGCCTGGCGTTGCGCCATTCACTGGCGCTATGGCGCGTTATTGGGGCTGTTCATGGCCCCGCGCGAAGAGATGGTTGCAGAGCCCTGTTCACTCTTTCGGCTGACAGGGTAAATACCTCTTTCGGGCGCTTATCCCGCCGCGGGCCTCTGGTTAGCGTGAAGCCTCAACACGAAATCCGCTTCCAGGAGTGCCGCATGAGAACAACAAAAAGACATGCCACCTTCCAGCCCAGTGTTTTGGCGCTTGCCATTGCACTGGGCTGTGTCGCGCCGGTCCAAGTCGTAACGTTCAATTTTGGTGAGGTCGAAGCGCAGTTCGACTCGTCACTGTCGGTGGGTGCCAGTTGGTCGGTGCGCGAGGCTGACCTCGACTTTATCTCTACTGCCAGCGGCGGGCAGGCGTCTTCGCGCACCTCGGACGATGGCCGTTTGAACTTTGAGAAGGGCAAAACCTTCTCGAAAATCTTCAAGGGCATTCATGACCTCGAATTGAAGTACGGCGACACCGGCATCTTTATCCGCGGCAAGTATTGGTATGACTTTGAAACCAAGGACGAAGGCCGCGAGTTTTACGACATCCAAGACGACAACCGCAAAACGGCCGCGCAGTCTTCCGGGGCGCAAATTCTCGATGCGTTTATTTACCACAATTACAACCTGGGCAGCCTTCCGGGTAGCGTGCGGGTGGGTAAGCAGGTGGTCAGTTGGGGCGAGAGCACCTTTATCGGTAACAGCATCAACGCCATCAACCCGGTGGACGTCGCGGCATTTCGCCGGCCCGGTGCTGAGATCAAGGAAGGCCTGATTCCGGTCAACATGCTTTACGTGTCGCAAAGCCTGACCGAGACCCTAAGCATGGAGGCTTTCTACCAGTTGGAGTGGGACCAGACCGTGGTGGACAACTGCGGCACCTTCTTCTCCAGCGCCGATGTGTTGGCCGACGGTTGCGAGGATCGCCTGGCCGTATTTGGCCCTGATCTGCCGCCGGGTGTGTCGAACAACGCCTTTGTTGATAACGCCTACATCCCGCGCGCCGGTGATCGCGACGCCCGTGACAGTGGCCAATACGGCATCGCCCTGCGCTGGTTTGCTGAGTCGCTAAATGACACCGAGTTCGGGGCCTATGCCATGAACTACCACAGCCGTGGCCCGGTGTTCAGCACCATCCGCACCACTACGCCGAACTTTGCGACCTTTATTCCTGGCGCACCGAACGCCCGTTACTTTCTCGAATACCCCGAAGACATCCGCCTGTATGGCCTGAGCTTCCAAACCAACGTGGGCGGTACGGCGCTGTCGGGTGAAGTGAGCTACCGGCCGAATATGCCGCTGCAGATCAACTCCACGGACCTGTCGTTTGGCGCGTTGGGGCTGCCGTTCAGCCCGATCTTCGAGAGCGGCCACGCGCAGAACGTTGCCGGTGCTGACCTGCATGGCTATGACCGCCGCGCGGTGACCCAGGCGCAAATGTCCGCCGTGCACTTTATCGACCGTGTACTGGGCGCCAGTCGCCTGACCTTGCTGGGTGAAGTGGGCTACAACCACGTTGCCGGTATAAGTGATGACGTGGGCGAATTGCGCTTTGGCCGTGACCCAATTTACGGGCCGGGTGAATACAGCGCGCCGGGCGTCTGCGCCGCCTTTAACGCCGCCAATCCGGATGAATGCCAGGGCGAAGGCTTTTTCACCTCGACCTCCTGGGGTTATCGCCTGCGCGCCAGCTTGGACTACAGCAACGTGTTTGCTGGGGTCAACCTGTCGCCTAGCGTGGCGTGGTCGCATGACGTAGACGGTTACGGGCCGAACTTCAGTGAAGGTAACAAGGCCATCAGCATTGGCCTGAACGCCGACTACCAGAACGCCTACACCGCCAGCCTGAGTTACACCGATTTCTTCGGGGGTGACTACAACACGACCACTGACCGCGATTTCGTTGCGCTCAGCTTCGGCGTGAACTTCTGATTAACGCAGTGCAAAAGGATCCGTACACCATGAAAAGCACAAGAATCCTGCAAGCGGGTGCGCTGGCGCTGACCTTGCTCGCCAGCAGCGTGATGGCTGCAGTCTCTGAGCAAGAAGCCGCGCAACTCGGCACCACCCTGACACCGCTGGGCGGTGAAATGGCCGGAAACGCCGAAGGCACTATCCCGGCCTGGACCGGTGGTTTGTCCACCAATGCGGCGGCGGTGGATGGCAAAGGCTTTTTGGCCGACCCGTTTGCCAATGAGCAACCGCTGTTCACCATCACGGCGGCCAATGCGGCGCAGTACAAGGACAAACTCTCGGCTGGTCAGATGGCCATGCTGCAGCGCTACCCGGACACCTACAAAATTCCGGTATACCCAACCCATCGCACCACCTCCGTGCCCGCAGCGATTGCCGAGGCGGCCAAGGTCAGTGCGTTGAACACCACCGCAGTGGATGGCGACAACGGGCTGCAAAACTTCAATGCCAGCCGTTATTACGCCTTCCCCATCCCCAAGGCGGGCGTGGAAGTGGTGTGGAACCATGTCACCCGTTATCGCGGCGGTAACACCCGGCGCGTGGTGACCCAGGCCACGCCGCAAACCAATGGCTCTTACAGCTTGGTCAAGTTTGAGGACGAAGTGGCCTTCCCGGCGGACATGCCCGACCTTGATCCGG
>CAMCJM010000060.1 GCA_945874835.1 Pseudomonas synxantha
GCGCCACGTCGTGGAGTGCCTGTTCGGCAAACTTAAGCATTACCGGCGGATTGCTACGCGTTTTGAGAAAAAGGCCAGTCATTTCAAGTCTATGCTGGCCTTCGCTGCAACCCTGTTGTGGCTCCGCTGATACGTCAACAGAACCTAGCAAAAGGCCGCGAATAATCGCGGCCTTTTTGTTGATGGTGTGCCATCCCTGGCGGCGCACCCTGCGGGCCGTCGCGGCGCGACGTTAAAAATCGCCCCGGCGTTTTTTCAGTACTCGGCTTCTGGCAGGCTGGCCAGGATTTGTCGGTAACTGGCCATGCGCTGCGGGTGCAGGTGACCGTCTTCCAGGGCCTTAAGGAGGGCGCAGCCCGGCTCGCGGTCGTGTTTGCAGTCGCGAAAGCGGCATTGCCCGATCAGCTCGTGAAACTCGATAAAGCCCGCCTCGACGTCATCACGGCTGACATGCACCAAGCCGAACTCGCGAATGCCGGGTGAGTCAATCAGCTCGCCGCCGCCAGGAAAGTGAAACAGGCGTGCGGTTGTCGTGGTGTGAGTGCCTAAACCGGACTGCTCCGAAAGCGGCCCAACGCGGGTGTCGACATCGGGCAGCAGGCTGTTTACTAGCGAGGATTTACCCACGCCGGATTGCCCCACAAACACACTGATATGGCCGTCAAGCTGCTGCTTGAGCTGCTCCATGCCATCACCCTGATGCGCAGATACCTCGAGCAGCTGATAACCCAGCTGGCGGTAAACGCTGAGCATGGCGTTGAGTGCCACGCCGTTTTGCTCATCAATCAGGTCGGCTTTGTTCAGCAGCAACAGCGGGCGGATGCCGGCGTGCTCGGCCGCGACCAGGTAGCGGTCGATCAGGTTGGCATGAGGCTCAGGCAGTGGTGCGAAGACGATCACAATCAGGTCAACGTTGGCCGCCACCGGCTTGAGTTGGCCGCGAGTGTCCGGGCGGCAGAGTTCAGTGCTGCGCGGTAATTGCGCGACAATTACACCGATGCCCTGGTTGCCAGCACGCCATACCACTTGGTCGCCGGTGACCATGGTTGGCAGGTTGGCGCGCAGGTGGCAACGGAATACCTGGCCGGCCAGTTCGCCATCCAGAGCTTCAACCTCGATCTGCACGCCGAAGTGAGCGATCACCAGGCCGGTTTGTTCCGGGCCGAGGTCGCCGCCTTCGAGAGTTTGTACGGCCTGGGATTCGCGCTTGGCGGCGCGGGCGGCACGTTCGCCCTGGATTTTTTCGATACGCCAGTTTTGCCGGCGGTTGAGTTGGCGTTTGGCCATGGGTCTTCCGAGAGTTGAATTGCGCAATTAGCGGTCGCGAGTCTAGCACGGGCTGCCTATTGAGCTGCTGGCACAGCTAAACTGCGGCGCATCATTGGTCTGACGGTTCAGGAGTCTGCATGCTGCGCGTTGTCCGCCAATACCCGGCGTTACTGGCGTTGTTTGCTCAGTTGGGCGCGACGTTGCTGGTAGGCCTGGCGCTCTACCTGGCGGCTCAGCTGTCGCCGTGGCGACCGCCCTTGCTGGCTGTCGGCCTGCTACAAGGGTTGCTGGCCGCTACTTTGGCGCGCTACCTGGGGTTGTCGCGATGGTGGTGTGGATTAAGCCTGCTGTTCGTCCCGGCGTTGCTGTTGGCCAGTGGCGCGCCGCTGCCGTCCTGGGTGTTTCTCGGCGGTTTTGTTCTGCTGTTGTTGCTCAACTGGAACAGTTTTGGCGAGCGGGTGCCGCTGTACCTGACGGCTGCCGGTACGCGTCAGCATCTGCGCGCAGTGCTTGACCAGCAGCCCGTGCCGTTTCGCTTTATCGACCTAGGCTGCGGTCCGGCCGGCACGTTGCTGAGTTTGGCTCGGCACTATCCGCAGGCGCAGTTTGTCGGGGTGGAAACCGCGCCGTTATCCTTCGTCATTGCGTGGTTGCGTACCTTGCCTCAGCGCAATTGCCAGGTTCGCTACGAAAATCTCTGGCGCACGGATCTGGCTGCGTTTGATGTGGTGTATTGCTTCTTGTCCCCTGCGCCGATGCCTGAACTGTGGAGCAAGGCTTGCGCACAGATGCCGGCCGGCAGCCTGTTGATCAGCAACACCTTCGAGGTGCCTGGGCAGCCAGCGGATCAGCAGATCGACCTGCACGACTGGCGCGGGTCGCGGCTGCTGTTGTGGCGCATGTGCGGCTGATTTATTCGCTAAACTGTCGCCCTTAGCCGAGGAGCCGTGCATGCAGAACGCCAACAACCTGATCTGGATCGACCTGGAAATGACCGGTCTGGAGCCTGAAACCGATGTCATCATCGAGATGGCCACCATCGTCACTGACAGCCAATTGAATATCTTGGCGCAAGGGCCGGTGATTGCCGTGCACCAGAGCGATGAGTTGCTCGCGGGCATGGATGAGTGGAATACCCGCACCCATGGCCAGAGCGGCCTGACGCAGCGAGTACGCGAGAGCACGATTGGCCCGGCTGAGGCTGAGGCCATGACCATTGCCTTCCTTGAGCAGTGGGTGCCGAAGGGCGCGTCGCCGATTTGCGGCAACAGCATTGGTCAGGATCGGCGCTTTCTTTGTAAATACATGCAAAACCTGGAGGCCTACTTCCACTATCGCTCGCTGGATGTTTCGACACTGAAGATTCTCGCCGGCATGTGGGCGCCGCAGGTTAAAGAGTCGTTCCAGAAGCGGGGCACGCATCAGGCGCTGGATGATATTCGTGAGTCGATTGCCGAACTTCAGCACTATCGCCAGCACTTGCTGAAAGTTTGACCCATGAAAAGCCCGCGCCCGCGGGCTTTTTTCTGCAGGCCTGGTGGTGATGGATCACAGGCCGTGACGCGCTAGCGCCCATGCCACATGCTCGCGCACCAGCGCCGACGGGTGCTCGCGCCTGCCCTTGAGCGCCTCCACTACCGGGATGCTGGAGGGTGCGTTGCCCAAGCCGACGGCCAGGTTGCGTAACCAGCGCTCGTAACCGGCGCGGCGCAGTGGCGAGCCTTCGGTGCGGCTGAGAAATTCGTCTTCGCTCCAGCAAAACAGTTCAGCCAGCTCGGCGTTGTCCAGGCTGTGGCGCGGCTTAAAATCACCTTGTTCGGTGGCTTTGGCAAAGCGGTTCCACGGGCACACCATCTGGCAGTCGTCGCAGCCAAACACCCGGTTGCCGATGGGCGCGCGCAGCTCAACGGGGATCGAGCCTTTAAGTTCGATGGTCAAGTAGGAAATACAGCGCCGTGCGTCCAGCACGTAGGGGCCGACAAACGCCGCTGTGGGGCAGATGTCCATGCAGGCGGTGCAGCGACCGCAGTGTTCCGTGGTATGGGGCTTATCGACTGGCAGCGGCAAGTCAACAAACAGCTCGCCGAGGAAGAAGTAACTCCCGGCCTTGCGGTTGAGCACCAGGGTGTTCTTGCCGATCCAGCCCAGCCCGGCCTGCTCGGCTATGGCTTTTTCCAGCACCGGTGCGCTGTCGACAAAGGCGCGGTAGCCGAACGGACCGATCTGCTGCTGGATACGCTCGGCCAATTGTTGCAGGCGTTTGCGAATCAGCTTGTGGTAGTCGCGGCCCAAGGCGTAGCGCGAGATATAGGCCTTTTCCGGCTGTGCCAGGCGTTGCGCCATGTGCGTGTCGCCCGGCAGATAATCCATGCGCAGGGACACCACGCGCAGGGTGCCGGGCACCAGTTCGTCCGGGTGTGAGCGCTTGCTGCCGTGGGCGGCCATGTAGTCCATCTCGCCCTGATAGCCGGCGTCCAGCCAGCGCTGCAAATGCGCCTCGTGCTCGCCCAATTGCACATCGGCAATCCCGACTTGCTGAAAACCCAGCTCGCGGCCCCAGTCTTTGATCGACTGGGCGAGGGTGGCAAGGTCAAGGGCGTCGCTGTTCATATCAGAGGGGGTAACCGGATCGCAGGGGCGTATAATTCTGCCAGACATCGGAGCTAACGCATGCTGCATTCGCCAGACAATCTTCCTCAGCCGCTCTACAGCGCTGCCCAGGTGCGCGAGTTGGATGCGCGCTTGATCGCCGCCGGCACGCCCGGCTTTGAGTTAATGAGCCGCGCCGCATCTGCCATCTGGCGCGCGTTGCGGCGACGCTGGCCTGATGTCGCTGCGCTGACCGTGCTGGCCGGGCGCGGCAATAATGCCGGTGATGGTTATTTGGTGGCGGCACTTGCACTGCACGCCGGCTGGCAGGTTCAGGTGCTGGCCGTGGGCGACGCTGCGCAATTGCAGGGCGATGCCGCACAAGCCCGCGACCAGGCGCTGGCGGATGGTGTAACCGTCAACGTCTGGAATGAGAGTGCCGAGTTGCAAGGTGTGCTGCTTGATGCACTCCAGGGGACTGGGTTGGTTGGCGCGGTGCGTGCGTCCTACGCGCAGGCCATTGCGGCGATCAATAACAGCGTGCTGCCGGTGTTGGCGGTGGACATGCCTTCCGGGCTTTGTGCTGATACCGGCCAGGCTTTGGGCGTTGCCGTGCGTGCGCACCTGACCGTTACCTTGATCGGTTTAAAGCTGGGATTGTTTACCGGTCAGGCCGCCGACTACGTGGGCGAGTTGCAGTTTGCCGACTTGCAGTCGGACGCGGCGCTGGTCGCGACCCAGACCTTTACTGCGCAGCGTCTGACGCAGGCCCGCTTGCCGCAGTTGCCAGTGCGCTCGCGCAGTGTGCACAAAGGGCAGTTGGGGCATGTATTGGTGGTGGGCGGCGACCGAGGGTATGCCGGCGCAGGCCTGCTGGCGGCGCAAAGTGCGCTGCGCGCGGGCGCTGGGTTGGTTAGCCTGGCGACGCGTGCCGAGCACCTGCCAGCCGCGCCTTCCCGAAGTGATGACGACAGCCGTGGCCTCAGCCAACCAACTGCTGATGCTGGGCGCTAACGCCACTGTTTGGGTGGTTGGCCCGGGGTTGGGGCAGGGCGCGTGGGGCCGCAGTTTGTTATCGGCGGCAGCCAGCAGCGATGCCTCGCAGGTGTGGGACGCCGATGCACTGAACCTCCTGGCCCAAGCGGCGGTCCAGTTACCCGGGTCAACCGTGCTGACGCCCCATCCCGCAGAGGCGGCGCGGTTACTTGGCCTGAGTACCGCGCAGGTGCAGGCGGATCGTCCAGCAGCCGCGCGTGCCTTGGCCGCCCGCTATCAAACGGTGTGTGTGCTGAAGGGGGCAGGCACCTTGGTGGTCTCGGTGCAGGGCGAGTTGTGGTTGTGCGACCGCGGGCATCCGGCGATGGCGGATGCCGGTTTGGGTGATGTGCTGGCGGGCTTTATCGGTGCGCTGCTGGCGCAGGGTTTGCCCGCTTTGGCGGCGGCCCAGTTGGCGGTCTATCTGCATGCCGTGGCTGGCGAGCGCCTCGCGCAGCAGGGGCGCGGGCTGGCCGCCAGTGATCTGTGTGCGGTTATTCGTGAATTGTTACAGGAGCAGTCTGCGTGTCTGAGTTAGAACTGTTTGCCGCTGATGAAGAGGCCATGCTGGCACTGGGCGCGCGTATCGCGGCGGTGACCGGCGCTATTGGGGTGATCTACCTGCACGGTGATCTGGGTGCGGGCAAAACCACCTTGTCGCGCGGCATTATTCGCGGGTTGGGGCATGTAGGTGCGGTCAAGAGCCCAACGTTCACTTTGGTGGAGCCTTATGAAATAGGCGCGTTGCGCACCTTTCACTTTGACCTTTACCGTCTGCTCGATCCAGAGGAGTTGGAGTTTCTCGGTATTCGCGATTACTTCGCCGGCGATTCCTTATGCCTGGTGGAATGGCCGGAGCGCGGTGCAGGCGTTTTGCCAAAGGCAGACGTGGACATTACCATTGGCGCGCAATTAGCCGGGCGCTGTTTGCGCTTCACGGCGCAAAGCCCGCGAGGCGTTGACTGGTGTGCCGCGTTGGCCGTCGGAGTTTGAATAAAAAATGGGGTTGGTTATGCGCATAGGCGCACGTTTCATCGCAATTGGAGTGGCATGGGCGGTCTTGGTCGCCGATGTTATGGCCGCTTCAGATGTGCGCAGCGTTCGGCTATGGCGCGCGCCGGACAACACGCGTCTGGTGTTTGACTTGTCAGGGCCTGTGCAGCACAGCGTGTTTTTGCTTTCAGCCCCCAATCGCATCGTTATTGATATCAGTGGCGCGAAGTTAGTCGCCGGGCTTGATCAGCTCAGTTTGGCCAGCACGCCGATCACCGGTGTGCGCTCAGCGCAACGAACGCCACAGGATCTGCGTGTGGTGATTGACCTGTCATCGCCCGTGACGCCCAAAAGCTTCACCCTTGCCCCCAATCAGCAATACGGCCACCGCTTGGTTGTCGATCTATTTGATCAGCCGGGTGGTGCGGCGCCGCGCCTGCCGAGCACAACCGTAGCCACCGCACCACCTGTGCCGGTGATGCCGACTCAAGCACCGCCCAAGCTCACGCCGATACCCAATGGCAAGCGCGATGTAGTGATTGCCATTGACGCCGGGCACGGCGGTGAGGATCCAGGGGCACTGTCGCCGGTTAAAGGCCAGTACGAAAAGCATTTGACCCTGTCTATATCCCGAGAGCTGCAACGGCAGATCAATGCGGAGAAAGGTTTTAGAGCGGAATTGGTGCGAACCGGGGATTACTTTATTCCCCTGCGCAAACGTACCGAGATCGCCCGCAAGAAAGGCGCTGATCTGTTTATCTCCATTCACGCCGATGCGGCGCTGAGGAAGTCGGCATTTGGTGCCTCGGTGTACGCCCTGTCTGATCGTGGTGCAACC
Source organism: Pseudomonas synxantha (assembly GCA_945874835.1). GTDB lineage: Bacteria > Pseudomonadota > Gammaproteobacteria > Pseudomonadales > Pseudomonadaceae > Aquipseudomonas > Aquipseudomonas synxantha_B. Next base: position 6,725 of record CAMCJM010000060.1, read on the forward strand.
TCAGAAACCGCGCGCTGGTTGGCCGACGCGGAAAATCAGTCGGACCTGATTGGCGGCGTTGGCAACGTTAGCTTGGACGATAAGGACAAAATGCTCGCCGGTGTGCTGCTGGATTTGTCCATGACCGCTTCACTTTCTTCCAGTTTGAATGTTGGCAACAAGGTGCTCAGCAACATGGGGCGTGTCACTTCTCTGCACAAACGACGTGTTGAACAGGCCGGTTTTATGGTGTTGAAGTCGCCCGATATTCCCTCGATCCTGATTGAGACCGGGTTTATCTCCAACGCTAATGATGCCCGTAAGCTCTCTACGGCAAGCCACCAGCAGGCACTGGCACGCTCGATTGTCTCAGGCGTGCGCCAGTTCTTTCATGAGAACCCGCCGCCCGGCACCCATGTGGCGTGGTTGCGTGACAACGGCAAAATCACCCTTGGGCCGCGTGAGCATGTGGTGACATCAGGCGAAAGTCTGGCACTGATTGCCCAGCGTTATCAGGTCAGTTTGGCGGCTCTGCGCAGTGCCAATAGCCTCAGAAGTGATGTGATTAAGGTTGGTCAAAAATTACAGGTGCCAAGCGCCACGCTGGCTTCGCAGCCATGAGTTCGCGGATTCAACTGCTCAGCCCGCGCCTGGCGAACCAAATTGCCGCAGGCGAGGTGGTCGAACGCCCGGCGTCGGTGATTAAAGAGTTGCTGGAAAACAGCCTGGATTCCGGCGCCAGTCGGATTGAGGTGGATGTCGAGCAGGGTGGCGTCAAGTTGCTCAAGGTGCGCGACAACGGCAGCGGTATCTCGTCCGACGATTTGCCCCTGGCGTTGGCCCGGCACGCCACCAGCAAGATTCGTGAGCTGGAAGACCTCGAGCAGGTGATGAGCCTGGGCTTTCGCGGTGAGGCGCTGGCCTCAATCAGCTCGGTGGCGCGCCTGACCCTGACTTCACGCACGGTGGACGCCGAACAGGCCTGGCAGGTGGAAACCGAGGGTCGTGATATGCAGCCCCGTGTTCAGCCGGCGGCGCATCCTGTCGGCACCTCGGTGGAAGTGCGTGACCTGTTCTTCAACACCCCGGCGCGGCGCAAATTTCTCAAAACCGAAAAGACCGAGTTTGACCATCTACAGGAAGTGATCAAGCGCTTGGCGCTGGCGCGTTTTGATGTGGCCTTTCACCTGCGTCACAACGGCAAGACCGTACTTGGCCTGCATGAAGCGCCCGACGAGCAGAGCCGTGCGCGACGCGTGGCATCCGTCTGCGGCCCGGCTTTTCTGGAGCAGGCCATGCCGATCGATGTCGAGCGTAACGGCTTGCACTTGTGGGGCTGGGTTGGGTTGCCGACCTTCTCGCGCAGCCAGGCCGACCTGCAGTATTTCTATGTGAACGGGCGCATGGTGCGCGACAAACTGGTCGCCCACGCGGTGCGCCAGGCGTATCGCGATGTGCTGTTTAACGGCCGCCATCCGACCTTTGTGCTGTTTTTGGAAATCGATCCTGCGGTGGTCGATGTCAACGTGCACCCGACCAAGCATGAGGTGCGCTTTCGTGATGGGCGCATGGTTCATGACTTTCTCTACGGCACCCTGCATCGCGCGTTGGGTGAGGTGCGCCCTGAAGATCAGCTGGCTGCTCCGGCAGCAATCAGCGAAATGATCCGCCCGACGGGTCAGGCTGCCGGTGAATTCGGCCCGCAGGGCGAGATCGGCCTGGCGGCCAGTTTGCTTGAGCCAGCACCGAGTGCCTCGGTCTGGCGTTCGCCGGGTGCGGGCTACCAGGGCTACCGTCCGGAAGCGTCGTTACCCGCGGCAGAGGCTCAGGGTGCGTACCGTGAGTTCTTCACGCCGATGGCTGGCGCTCCGCAAGCGGCTGCGCTGCCGGATACGCAGGGTGATATCCCGCCGCTGGGGTATGCCATTGCGCAACTCAAAGGCATCTACATCCTTGCTGAAAACGTGCAGGGATTGGTGGTGGTAGACATGCATGCGGCTCATGAGCGCATCACCTATGAGCGTCTGAAAGTGGCCATGGCCAGCGAAGGGCTGCGCGGTCAGCCGCTGCTGGTGCCGGAGTCGATTGCCGTCAGCCAGCGTGAGGCCGACTGCGCCGAAGAACATACCGAATGGTTTCAGCGGCTGGGCTTTGAGCTGCAGCGCCTCGGCCCGGAAACGCTCGCTATTCGGCAGATTCCGGCGTTGTTGAAGCAGGCCGAAGCCACGCGCTTGGTGCATGACGTGCTCGCGGATTTGCTGGAGTACGGCACCACGGATCGCATCCAGGCTCACCTCAATGAGCTGCTGGGTACGATGGCCTGTCATGGCGCGGTACGTGCCAATCGCAGATTGACGCTGCCGGAAATGAACGCCTTATTGCGCGATATGGAGCACACCGAGCGCAGCGGTCAGTGCAATCATGGCCGTCCGACTTGGGCGCAAATGGGTATGGATGACCTCGATAAGCTGTTTCTTCGCGGCCGATAAGCCCTGCATTCTTTAGAGATATTTAGCATGTCCGAGCGCCTGCCTCCGGCGATCTTCCTAATGGGGCCAACAGCGGCCGGCAAAACTGACCTGGCCATTGCCTTGGCGAACGTGCTGCCTTGCGAGCTGATCAGCGTTGATTCTGCGCTCATTTACCGCGATATGGACATCGGTACAGCCAAGCCCAATAAGGCCACGCTGGCGGAGTTTCCGCATCGGCTGATCGATATACGCGACCCGGCAGAAAGTTACTCGGCGGCCGAGTTTCGTGCTGATGCGCTAGCGGCAATGGCTGACATCACCGCGCGCGGGCGGATTCCGCTGCTGGTCGGTGGCACCATGTTGTATTTCAAGGCATTGCTGGAGGGGCTTGCGGACATGCCCGGTGCAGACGCTCAGCTGCGTGCTCGGTTGGAGGCGCGCGCGCAGGCCGAAGGTTGGGATGTGCTGCATGCCGAATTGCGCGAGATTGACCCTGAGTCGGCGGCGCGCATTCACCCCAATGACCCGCAGCGCCTGATTCGCGCGCTTGAGGTCTATCACCTGAGCGGGCAAAGCATGACCGCGCACCGCATGCGCCAGGCGGCAGAAAATAGCGTGTGTGGCACATCGTCCGGTAGTCAATTCCCCTATACTGTCGCGCACTTGGCCATTGCCCCAGCGCAGCGGCAGGTGCTGCATGAGCGAATTGCCCTGCGTTTTGAACAGATGTTGGAACAGGGGCTGGTTGCTGAGGTCGAACGCCTGCATCAACGAAGTGACTTGCACGTGGGGCTGCCGTCTATAAGAGCTGTTGGTTACCGTCAGGTCTGGGATTATCTGGATGGCAAGCTGGATGCCGAACAGATGCAGGCGCGCGGCGTGATTGCCACCCGGCAGCTGGCCAAGCGTCAATTCACGTGGTTGCGTGGCTGGCAGCAGGATGTGCACTGGTTCGATAGCCTGGCTTGCGACAATCTGCCGCGTGCCTTGAAATACCTGTCAACGGTCTCCATATTGAGCTGAGACCTTGCCGTTGGCCGTCTATCCTTGGGGGTAAACGGGCCTTAAGCCGTTTGTTGGTTCACAATAAATTATTGAAATTTGATCCTTAAAGGAGTGCGGCACATGTCAAAAGGGCATTCGCTACAAGACCCTTATCTGAATACCTTGCGTAAGGAACGCGTCCCGGTTTCCATCTATCTGGTTAACGGCATCAAGCTGCAAGGCCAGATCGAATCATTCGACCAGTTCGTGATTTTGCTGAAAAACACTGTCAGCCAGATGGTCTACAAGCACGCTATTTCCACTGTTGTGCCAAGTCGTCCGGTGCGTCTGCCGAGCGCCAGTGAGACCGAGCAGGCTGAAGCCGAATCCGGTAACGCCTGAATCCTGATTTAGGAGGCTGTATTGTTCTTCGAGCGCCATGAAGGTGGAGAGCGGGCCATCCTGGTACATCTGGATGGTCAAAAACCCGAGGTGCGCGAGGATCCGCAGGAGTTTCAGGAGCTTGCGCTTTCTGCAGGCGCTGAGGCTGTTGCCTTCTTCAGCATCCCCAGTAACCGTCTCACGGCCAAGTTTTTGATCGGCAGCGGCAAAGTTGAAGAGCTGCGCGATCAGGTCAAAGCAACTGAAGCCGATCTGGTGATTTTCAATCATGTCCTGACGCCCAGTCAGGAGCGCAACCTTGAGCTGGTTTTCGAATGTCGAGTATTGGACCGTACCGGTCTGATACTCGATATTTTTGCTCAGCGTGCGCGCACCCATGAGGGCAAGCTGCAAGTCGAGTTGGCTCAACTGGATCACATGAGTACGCGGCTGGTACGCGGCTGGACCCACCTTGAGCGACAAAAAGGCGGTATCGGCCTGCGTGGTCCGGGTGAAACCCAGTTGGAAACAGACCGCCGCTTGTTGCGTGTGCGGATCCGCCAGATCAAGCAAAAGCTTGAGAAGGTGCGCAGCCAGCGTGATCAGGCGCGGCGTGGGCGTCAGCGTGCTGACATTCCGTCGGTATCGCTGGTGGGCTACACCAACGCCGGCAAGTCGACGCTGTTCAATACGCTGACTGCATCTGATGTCTATGCGGCGGATCAGCTCTTCGCCACACTTGATCCCACTTTGCGCCGCCTTGAGCTGGATGATCTTGGGCCAATTGTATTGGCCGATACCGTGGGGTTTATTCGTCATTTGCCGCACAAGCTGGTTGAGGCTTTTCGGGCGACGCTTGAGGAGTCGAGCAACTCAGATTTGCTGCTGCATGTGATCGACTCTCACGAGCCTGAGCGGGATCAGCAAATCGAGCAGGTATTGGCTGTGCTGGGTGAAATTGGCGCGCAAGACCTGCCCATGCTTGAGGTGTATAACAAGCTCGACTTGCTTGAGTGTGTAGAGCCGCAAATACAGCGTGATGGCGATGGTAAGCCGCAGCGTGTTTGGCTTTCGGCGCGTGATGGGCGAGGATTGCCGCTGCTGCGTCAGGCCATTGCCGAGTTGTTGGGTGATGACCTGTTTGTCGGTACATTACAGCTGCCACAGCAGCTTGGTCGTATGCGCGCTCAGTTCTTCGCCTTGGGCGTGGTGCAAAGTGAGCATTACAGCGACGATGGCAGCAGTGTGCTGGCCGTTCGCATGCCGCGCGTTGAGCTCAATCGCTTGGCTAGTCGCGAAGGGTTTGAGCCGCAAACGTTTTTAGAACAACACACTTTGCAATAAAGCCTGTGCCAGCGAATTTTCCGCTGGATGCAGGCATTCTGTAGCATTGGCTGGCGCGCCGTGGGCGCGTCTTTGCTTTATCAGATGGAGAGCGCTATGGCTTGGAATGAGCCGGGTGGCAATTCGAATAATCAGGATCCCTGGGGTGGCCGTAAAGGCGGTGACCGCAAGGGGCCGCCTGATATCGATGAGGCCTTCCGTAAGCTGCAAGATGGCCTGAATGGGTTATTTGGCGGCGGCAAAAAACGAGGCAGCGAGACTGGCTCAGGCAGTGGTGGTGGTTTTGGCCTCCTGTTTGTTGGGTTGGGGCTTTTGGCTGCGGTCTGGCTGTACAGTGCTATCTATGTCGTCGACGAGCAGGAGCAGGCAGTTGTGCTGCGTTTCGGCGAGTACTACGAGACGGTTGGCCCGGGCCTGAATATTTATTTCCCGCCGATTGATCGCAAGTTTCAGGAAAACGTCACCCGCGAGCGCGCTTACAGCAAGCAAGGGCAGATGTTGACCGAAGACGAGAACATCATCGAAGTACCGCTGACCGTGCAGTACAAGATCAGCAACTTGCAGGACTTCGTTCTCAACGTCGATCAGCCTGAAGTCAGCTTGCAGCATGCAACTGACAGCGCCTTGCGTCATGTCGTCGGCTCGACCGAGATGGACCAGGTGCTGACTGAAGGTCGTGAGTTGATGGCCAGCGAAGTGCGTGAGCGCTTGCAGCGTTTCCTCGACACCTATCGCACCGGCATCAGCATTACTCAGGTCAACATTCAGAGTGCTGCAGCCCCGCGTGAAGTTCAGGAAGCCTTTGACGATGTGATTCGTGCCCGTGAAGACGAGCAGCGTGAAAAGAATCAGGCAGAAACTTACGCCAATGGTGTGGTGCCTGAGGCTCGCGGTCAGGCGCAGCGTCTGATCGAGGATGCCAACGGTTATCGCGATGAAGTGATTTCCCGCGCTCAAGGTGAGGCTAATCGCTTTACTGCATTGGTTGCCGAATATCGCAGGGCGCCTGAGGTCACTCGCGAGCGTCTGTATCTGGACACCATGCAGGAATTGATGACCAATACCAGCAAGGTGCTGGTAACCGGCGACAAAGGCCAAAACAATCTGCTTTATCTCCCGCTGGATAAGATGATTGATGGGCGCGCAGCGTCCACGCCGAGTCCTATTTCTGGAGCGGCCGGTTCGGCGAGCTCAAGCTCCGGCATGAACATTGACCCGCGACAGGTTGAGCTGCGCACAAGGGAGGCCCGCTGATGAGCAATAAATCGCTGATCGCCCTTATTGTTGGCGTGGTGTTGGCTATTGTGGCGTGGAACAGCTTCTACATCGTTTCGCAAACCGAGCGTGCGGTGCTGTTGGAGTTTGGTCGAATCGTCAAGCCCGATGTGCAGCCGGGTCTGCATGTGAAGATTCCATACGTTAACCAAGTGCGTAAGTTTGATGCGCGCCTGCTGACGCTGGACTCCACCAGTTCACGTTTCCTGACCTTGGAAAAGAAAGCGCTGATGGTTGACGCATTCGCCAAATGGCGTGTGCTGGATGCTGAGCGTTACTACACCGCAACCTCTGGTATTAAGCAGATTGCTGACGAGCGCTTGGCGCGTCGACTTGAAGCGTCCCTGCGAGATCAGTTCGGTAAGCGCACTTTGCATGAGTCGGTGTCGGGCGAGCGTGATGCCCTGATGGCGGATGTGACGGCATCCCTCAATCGCGATGCGCAGCGTGAGTTGGGTATCGAAGTGGTGGATGTAAGGGTCAAGGCTATTGACTTGCCCAAGGAAGTAAATCGCAGCGTGTTTGACCGCATGAGCTCCGAGCGTGAGCGTGAGGCGCGTGAGCATCGCGCTAAAGGCAAGGAGTTGGGCGAGGGTATTCGCGCAGATGCCGATCGCCAGCGTCGTGTGCTGTTGGCTGACGCGTACCGTCAGGCTGAAGAGCTTCGCGGCCAGGGTGACGCCCAGGCGGCGGCGATTTATTCCCAAGCCTACGGCATGGATCAGGAGTTTTACTCCTTCTACCGCAGCCTTCGCGCCTACCGCGAAAGTTTCGCAGACAAGCGCGATGTGTTGGTGTTGGACCCTAGCAGTGATTTCTTCCGTTATTTGGAGAAGTCCAAGCCTTAACGGCTGAGGGGGCGTCAGGCGTCAAGCCGCGAGTCAGCACCCAGTGCTTCTTGTGGCTTGAAGCCTGTGGTTTGTGGCTTTTAGCGTGGTATCATCAATCAGCCGGGAAAAACCCGGCTTTTTTGCGCCTGCGGGAAACTTTTATCAGACACAGGGCATGGCGTTGGTGCTGGAAGGCATCATGCCTTGACTCCATGCGCACGCGCGGCGCGACGGACTTTTAAAACTGATGCAGCGGCCTGTCAGGTGCTGCGTTTGATGGAGTTGCCCCGCTGCTGCTGGGGGCAATCGTTCTTTATTGGTTTCACTCAAGGCTTGTGCCGCCCGGTTCAAGAGGGGAATGGCGAAATGGCAACGGTAGACCGCTGGCTACTGCCAGATGGCATCGAAGAAGTACTGCCGCCGTACGCGGGGCGTATTGAAGTGGCGCGCCGCCAGGTGCTGGATCTGTTCCAGCGTTGGGGCTATGAATTTGTGGTCACACCGCACATCGAGTACCTGGAATCGCTGCTGACTGGCGCTGGACAAGATCTGGATCTGCGCACCTTTAAGGTCACGGATCCATTGTCTGGCCGGCAGATGGGCTTTCGCGCTGATATAACGCCGCAAGTGGCGCGTATTGATGCGCATACGTTGCGCCGCGAAGGGCCAAGCCGTCTGTGCTACGCCGGCAGTGTGGTGCATGCCCAGCCGCGTGCACTGACCACTTCGCGCAGCCCGATCCAGCTGGGTGCCGAGTTGTACGGTGATGCCAGCCCTGCCAGTGATGTGGAGGTGATCAGCCTGCTGGTCAGCACCCTTGAGCTGGCTGCCGTGCCGGATGTGCACATGGACCTTGGCCATGTGGGGATCTACCGCGGCCTTGCACGCGCCGCCGCGCTTTCAGGTGAAGTCGAGCAGCAGCTTTTTGATGCCTTGCAGCGCAAGGCCATCGATGAAGTGGATGGGCTGACGGAAGCGCTGCCGGATGACCTGCGCAAGATGTTGCGTGCGCTCAGCGAGTTGTGTGGCGGTCGTGAGGTCTTGGACCTGGCGCAGGCCTGCCTGGTTGATGCGCCGGACGATGTGCATGCGGCGCTGGATGACCTGATGGCCATCGCCGATGCCTTGAGCCTGCGCTATCCCGAGCTGCCGCTGTATTTTGACCTCGGCGAGCTTCGCGGCTATCACTACCACACTGGTGTGGTCTTCGCGGCCTTTGTCCCGGGTGTGGGGTATGCCATCGCCCAGGGCGGTCGCTATGACGACATCGGGGCTGACTTTGGCCGCGCGCGTCCGGCCACAGGCTTCTCGACAGATTTGAAGACCCTGGTCGGCCTGGGGCAGATGCAGTTGGTCGAAGAGCCGTCAGGTATCTGGGCTCCAGATAACCATGATGTATTTTTGTGGCAAGCGATTCAGCGTCTGCGTCAGGGCGGTCAGCGTGTGGTTCAGGCATTGCCTGGGCAGAGCACGGCTGACGCCGAGGCTGTAGGCTGTGATCGTCAGTTGCTGTTGCGTGATGGCCGCTGGCAGTTGGCTACGCTGACAGCCTAAGTGGCAAGGCGAAAAGTTTCCGTCGGCTTTAGTCGGCATCAAGTTTGCGAAGAGGGTTAGAGTTATGGGTAAGAATGTCGTAGTCCTGGGCACCCAGTGGGGCGATGAAGGTAAAGGCAAGATCGTCGACCTGCTGACCGAACAGGCTGCAGCTGTTGTGCGTTATCAGGGCGGCCACAATGCGGGTCACACCCTGGTAATCGACGGCGAGAAAACCGTTCTGCACCTGATCCCCTCCGGCATCCTGCGTGAAAACGTGCAGTGTCTGATCGGCAACGGCGTTGTGGTTGCGCCCGACGCGCTGATGCGTGAAATCATCAAGCTGGAAGAAAAGGGTGTGCCGGTGCGCGAGCGTTTGCGTATCAGCCCCTCTTGCCCGCTGATTCTGTCTTATCACGTGGCTCTCGATCAGGCCCGCGAGAAGGCGCGTGGCGATGCCAAAATCGGTACCACCGGCCGTGGCATCGGCCCGGCTTACGAAGACAAAGTGGCGCGTCGCGGTCTGCGTATCGGTGACCTGTTCCACCGTGAGCGTTTCGCTGCAAAGCTCGGTGAGCTACTGGATTACCACAACTTTGTATTGGTCAATTACTACAAAGAGCCGGCCATCGACTTCCAGAAGACGCTCCACGAGTGCATGGAATACGCCGAGTTGCTCAAGCCGATGATGGCTGATGTGACGGCGGTTCTGCACGAGATGCGTCGCGAATCTAAGGACATCATGTTCGAAGGCGCTCAAGGTTCGCTGCTGGATATCGACCACGGCACTTATCCCTACGTCACCAGCTCCAATACCACTGCGGGCGGTATCGCCACAGGTTCCGGTTTTGGTCCGATGTACCTGGACTACATTCTCGGTATTACCAAGGCCTACACCACTCGTGTTGGTTCGGGTCCATTCCCGACTGAGTTGTTTGATGAAACGGGTGCTTTCCTCGCCAAGCGGGGTCATGAGTTTGGCTCCACTACCGGGCGTGCGCGTCGTTGTGGTTGGTTTGATGCGGTTATCCTGCGTCGTGCTATCGAGATCAACAGCATCTCTGGTCTGTGTCTGACCAAGCTGGACGTGCTCGACGGGCTTGAAACCATCCGCATTTGCGTCGGTTACAAGGATGCTGCCGGCCAGGTGCTGGTTGATGCGCCGACCGATGCCGACAGCTACCTGGGCCTGCAGCCAGTCTACGAAGAAATGCCGGGCTGGAGCGAGTCGACCCTGGGTGCGAAAACCCTTGAAGAACTGCCTGCGGCCGCGCGTGATTACATCAACCGTGTGCAAGAGTTGGTGGGCGCGCCGATTGATATCGTCTCCACCGGGCCGGACCGTAACGAGACCATCGTACTGCGCCATCCGTTTGCGTGATGGGCATCTGCTGTGAAAAAAGGGTCGCCAATTGGCGTAATGCCGATCAGTTAAGCCTCCCTGCTTGACCTTTGGCCGCAAGAAATCAAAATCCGATGCCTGTATTGGCATCGGATTTTTTATGCGTCTCGCTCGAGCACTGGAACTGACTCACAACATCGCCTCTACCCCCAAGTCAATCGA
>CAMCJM010000061.1 GCA_945874835.1 Pseudomonas synxantha
GACAACTGGGTGCGTTCAGTAGCCGTATCCCCTTTGTGGCACTCAGCAGGCTTTGTATATGAGCCCACTCGGTATCGCTTAACTGGCTTCTGTCGGTCATGGCAAAAGCCAGATTCTAGCCGGTGGCTTACGTCAACAGAACCTAGCTCTTCTCTCGGTTTGCGTTGCTCTGCACTTTGAACGCCTCAAGAGCTACAAGCCGTTGCTGGTTCAGCGCTTCACCCAGCTCAGCGCCCTTAAAGCCACGTTCGAGCAGGGGCTTCACCGCGACCGCGCGGGCGGCGTGCATGGCGGCGTGCAGGTAGTTGGCTTGCGGGTAAGCGCGCTGTTCCAGGCCTAATCGGCCGCGCGCGTCCATTTCACAAGCGGCGATAAACTCTTCGAAGCGTTGCGGTCGGCGGAAGACGTCAAAGCCTTGCAGCAGTTTCAGCAGGGTGGAGGCTTTCAGCTCCAGGGCGCGATGGCCATGGGTGTGAAACTCGCCGACCTGCAAGGCCAGCTCTTGGCAATCTTTGGGTGCTTTACAGCGTTGGTTGATCGCGCGGATCAGTTTCAAACCCTTCTGCTCATGGGCGATGTGCCGTGGCCACTCGGCTTCAGGGGTCAGCCCTTTGCCGACATCGTGCAGCAGGCAAGCCCAGCGCACCGTCAGCGGTTGCTGGTGTTCGGCGCACTGGCGCAGCACGCTGAGCACATGCACGCCGGTGTCGATTTCCGGATGATGGGCAGGCGGCTGGGGGATGCCGAACAAGGCATCGACTTCCGGCAGCAGCACGTGCAGCGCGCCACAGTCGCGCAGCACCTGAATGAAGACGTCTGGGCGCGGCTCCATCAGCGCGCGGGAGATTTCTTTCCAGCTGCGCTCGGGCGTCAGGGCGCACAACTCGCCGGATTCGCTCAGTTGGCGCATCAGGGCCAGGGTTTCAGGCGCAACGCTAAAACCCAGCGGCGCATAGCGCGCGGCGAAGCGGGCCACGCGCAGCACGCGCAAAGGGTCTTCGGCGAAGGCCGGTGAGACGTGACGCAGCACACGAGCTTCAAGGTCACGCTGGCCGCCGTAGGGGTCAATCAATGTGCCGTGGTCGTCCTCGGCCATGGCATTGACGGTGAGGTCGCGGCGGATGAGGTCTTCTTCCAGGGTCACATCCGGGCTGGCGAAGAAGGTAAACCCGCCGTAGCCGCGCCCGCTTTTGCGCTCGGTGCGCGCTAGGGCGTATTCCTCGCCGGTCTTTGGGTGCAGAAAAACCGGGAAATCCGCCCCCACCGGCCGATAGCCCAGTTCGAGCATCTGTTCAGCGCTGGCACCCACCACGACCCAGTCGATCTCGCTGATGGGCCGGCCTAACAGGCGGTCACGCACAGCGCCGCCCACTTTATAAATCTGCATAAATAAACCTTAACGCTGCGTTGCGCAGAGCATAACGGTTGGGCGGGTGAGCTGTCTGGTTGCACGCTTGGATGACAGGTGCGCGGAGGCCGAAAGCCCTCGCCGCGGCTGGACGGCGGGGCATTGATTTAGATCGGCGGAATCATCAGGTCCAGCCGTGGGTATTCACCGCTTGCCTCGGCCTCGGCCTTGGGCGGGACATGATGGCTGCTGATCAACTGCTCGCCTTGATAAACCTCCAGGTGGATATTGAAGCCCCACAGGCGGTGCAGGTGCTTGAGCACTTCATCCGTTGAGCCACCCAGCGGTTTGCGGTCGTGCTGCTGGTGACGCAAGGTCAGCGAGCGGTCGCCACGGCGGTCGATGTTCCAGATTTGCACGTTGGGTTCGCGGTTGCCCAGGTTGTACTGCGCGGCCAGGGTTTCGCGGATGCTGCGGTAGCCAGGCTCATCATGGATGGCCGGAACGTAGAGTTCGTTCTTCTGGTCGTCATCCAGCACGCTGAATAGTTTGAGGTCGCGGATTACTTTGGGCGACAGGTACTGCAGGATAAAACTCTCGTCCTTGAAACTGCTCATGGCGAATTTAAGGGTGCTTAGCCAGTCGCTGCCAGCGATGTCGGGGAACCAGCGGCGGTCTTCGTCGGTGGGTTTTTCGCAGATACGGCGAATGTCCTGATAGATGGCAAAGCCCAATGCGTAGGGGTTGATGCCGCTGTAGTAGGGGCTGTCGAACGGCGGTTGGTAGACCACGCTGGTGTGCGATTGCAGAAACTCCAGCATAAAGCCGTCGGTGACCAAGCCTTCGTCGTACAGGTCATTCATCAGTGTGTAATGCCAGAAGGTCGCCCAGCCTTCGTTCATCACCTGGGTTTGCCGTTGCGGGTAAAAGTATTGGGCGATCTTGCGCACAATACGAATGATCTCGCGCTGCCAAGGCTCCAGGAGCGGGGCGTGTTTTTCCAGAAAATAGAGGATGTTTTCCTGCGGTTCGACGGGGAAACGCGTGCTGTCCTTGTCGCTGGTTTTGCTGGCGCTTTTCGGGATGGTGCGCCACAGATCGTTGATCTGCTTTTGCAGGTGCTCTTCGCGGTCTTTCATGCGCCGCCGTTCTTCTTCGGCGGAGATCGGATAGGGGCGCTTGTAGCGATCCACGCCGTAATTCATCAGGGCATGGCAGGAGTCGAGCAACTCCTCCACGGCATCGATGCCGTGACGTTCTTCGCACTGCATGATGAACTGCTTGGCGAACACCAGGTAATCAATGATCGAACTGGCATCGGTCCAGGTGCGGAACAGGTAGTTGCCCTTGAAAAAGCTGTTGTGGCCGTAGCACGCGTGGGCGATGACCAGCGCCTGCATGCAGATGGTGTTCTCCTCCATCAGGTAGGCGATGCATGGATCCGCATTGATCACGATTTCGTAAGCCAGCCCCATCTGCCCGCGTTTGTAGCCTTTCTCCGTGCTGAGGAAATGCTTGCCGTAGGACCAGTGGTGATAGCCCAGCGGCATGCCGACCGAGGCGTAGGCGTCCATCATTTGCTCGGCGGTGATGACCTCAATCTGATTGGGGTAGGTGTCCAAGGCGTAGCGTTCGGCCAGCCGTGCGATTTCCCGGTCGTACTGGCGGATCAGCTCGAATGTCCATTCCGAACCGGTTGAAATCGGTTGGCGCTTTCTTTCACGGATGGTGCTGTCTGAGCTGCTCATGTGGCTAGCCTCCGCTGGAACAGGTCGCGGAATACCGGGTAGATATCGCCGGATGACACCAGCTGTTGCTGGGCGAAACTGTCGGCGAATGCCTCGGCAACGCGTTCGTACTCGAACCACAGCGCCTGGTGCTCGCGCGGGGTGATTTCGACGTAGGTGAAATACTGCACGAACGGCATGATCTGGTTAATCAGGATATCCCGGCATAACGGGGAATCGTCATTCCAGTTGTCGCCATCCGATGCTTGCGCGGCGTAGATATTCCATTCGTTGACCGGGTAGCGCTCGGCCATGATCTCCTGCATCAGTTTGAGTGCGCTGGACACAATGGTGCCGCCGGTTTCACGCGAGTAGAAAAACTCATCCTCGTCGACTTCACGGGCGCTGGTGTGGTGGCGGATAAAAACCACATCGATCTTGTCGTAGTTACGCTTGAGGAACAGGTACAGCAGGATGAAGAAGCGCTTGGCGATGTCTTTGGTCGATTGCGTCATCGAGCCTGACACATCCATCAAACAGAACATCACGGCCTTGGAGCTGGGGTTGGGCTGCTTGACCAGCAGGTTGTACTTGAGGTCGAAGGTGTCGAGGAACGGCACCCGCTTGATCCGCGCACGCAGCTTGATGATGTCGTCCTCAAGCGCCCGTATATCACTCAGATTGTCCGGTTGCTCGCGTTTTAGGCATTCCAGTTCGGTTTCGGCGGTCCTCAGTTTTTTACGGCTGCTGCCGGACAGGGCGATGCGTCTGGCGTGGGCTGAGCGCAGGGTGCGCACGATGTTGATGCGTGAAGGATTACCTTCATTGCTGATGCCGGCGCGTACGCTCTTGAACGTGTCGGTGCCGGTCAGATGGCGTTTGATCAGGTTGGGCAGCTCCAAATCCTCGAACATAAAGTCGAGAAACTCTTCCTGGGTAATCTGGAAGACAAACTCGTCAATGCCTTCGCCCGAGTTACTCGCCTTGCCAGCACCTTGGCCACCGCCGCCCCCTTGCGGGCGGGCAATTTTTTCGCCGGTGGTGAACTCGCGGTTACCCGGATGCACGGAGGTCTGCCGGCCCCCGCGACCGTGGTGCAGCACCGGCTCGTCAGTATCGCGGCCGGGTATGCTGATTTGTTCGCCGTGCTCCATGTCGGTGATGGAGCGTCGGCCGACGGCTTCTCCCACCGCTTTTTTAATGTGCTCACGGTAGCGCCGCAAAAAACGCTGGCGGTTGACCGTGCTCTTGTTCTTGCCATTCAGGCGTCGGTCGATCACATGGCTCATAAGCCCCTCCGGGGCAGCTGCAAGCCGCAAGCTGCAAGTAGACCCGCATAGCGTCGGCCATTGCTCTTACTTGCCGCTTAAAGCTTGCAGCTTGCGGCTGTTGTTACTGCGATTTACGCACCCGTAGGTACCACTCGGAGAGCAGACGTACCTGCTTGTCGGTGTAGCCGCGTTCGACCATGCGTGTGACGAAGTCGTTGTGTTTATGCTGGTCCTCCTTGCTCGCTTTGGCGTTGAAACTGATGACCGGCAGCAGGTCTTCAGTGTTGGAGAACATCTTTTTCTCGATGACCACACGCAGTTTTTCGTAGCTGAGCCAAGTCGGATTTTTACCGTTGTTACCGGCGCGGGCGCGCAGCACGAAGTTGACGATCTCGTTGCGGAAATCCTTCGGATTGCTGATGCCGGCGGGTTTTTCGATTTTCTCCAGTTCTTCATTAAGGGATACACGGTTGAGGATTTCGCCGGTTTCCGGGTCACGGTATTCCTGATCTTGAATCCAGAAATCGGCATACAGCACGTAGCGGTCGAAGATGTTCTGCCCGTACTCGCTGTAAGACTCCAGATAAGCCGTCTGGATTTCCTTGCCGATAAACTCGATATAGCGCGGCGCCAGGTACTCTTTGATGAAGCGCAGGTAGCGCTCACGGGTTTCGGCTGGGAACTGCTCCTGCTCGATTTGCTGTTCCAGCACATAGAGCAGGTGCACGGGGTTGGCGGCGATTTCGTTCGGGTCGAAGTTGAACACCTTGGAGAGAATCTTGAAGGCAAAGCGGGTCGAGAGGCCGTTCATGCCTTCATCCACGCCGGCGCTGTCGCGGTACTCCTGAATCGACTTGGCTTTTGGGTCGGTGTCCTTGAGGTTTTCACCGTCATACACGCGCATTTTCGAGTAGACGTTGGAGTTTTCCGGTTCCTTCAGGCGGCTCAGTACGGTGAACTGGGCGAGCATCTTCAGGGTGTCGGGCGCGCAATGGGCCTTGGCCAGGGAGCTGTTGAACAGCAGCTTGTCGTAGATCTTGATTTCATCGGATACGCGCAGGCAATAGGGCACCTTGACGATGTAAATGCGGTCGATGAAGGCTTCGTTGTTCTTGTTGTTGCGAAAGCTGTGCCATTCCGACTCGTTAGAGTGGGCCAGCAGAATGCCGCTGTACGGAATTGCACCAAGGCCTTCGGTGCTGTTGTAGTTGCCCTCTTGGGTGGCGGTGAGCAGCGGATGCAGCACCTTGATCGGTGCCTTAAACATCTCAACGAACTCCATCAACCCTTGGTTGGCCCGGCACAGTGCGCCGGAGTAGCTGTAGGCGTCGGCGTCGTTCTGTGGGTACTCCTCAAGCTTGCGGATGTCGACCTTGCCGACCAGGGCAGAAATGTCCTGATTGTTCTCGTCGCCCGGCTCGGTTTTCGCCACGGCAATCTGATTGAGGATCGAGGGGTAGAGTTTGACCACGCGAAACTGGCTGATATCACCGCCGAACTCTTGCAGGCGCTTGGTGGCCCATGGCGACATGATGGAATTGAGGTAGCGCCGTGGGATTCCGTAGTCCTCTTCGAGAATCGCGCCGTCTTCGGCGTCGCTGAACAGCCCCAGCGGCGACTCGAATACGGGCGAACCTTTGATGGCGTAGAACGGCACTTTCTCGATCAGGTGCTTGAGTTTTTCTGCCAGGGAGGATTTGCCGCCGCCCACCGGGCCGAGCAGATAGAGGATCTGTTTCTTCTCTTCCAGCCCCTGCGCCGCATGGCGAAAGTAGGAGACGATCTGGTCGACGCATTCTTCCATGCCATGAAAGTCGGCAAACGCCGGGTAGCGACGAATCACCTTGTTGGAGAAGATGCGTGACAGGCGCGGGTCGATAGAGGTGTCGAGCAACTCCGGCTCGCCAATCGCCAGCAGCAAGCGTTCGGCTGCCGAGGCATAGGCGCTGCGGTCCTGTTTGCACAGCTCGAGATACTCTTGCAGGGAGCACTCTTCCTGCCGAGTCGCTTCGAAACGTTGTTGGAAGTGGCTGAATATACTCATGACTTCACCTCGCACGATGCGCAGAGCCGGTGCCGGGTCGGTCAGGAGATGGGTGGCCCTGGCGCGAATGTCGCCAGATTAAACCCCCCAGGGCGCCTAAAAGTCTTGCCGATAGCCCGATGCCGTTTGGCCGACTCTACCTTGTTTTGAATGGCCTGAGCTAAAGAATAGTTCGGAATCGGCAAGGTCAAGGGCGAGGCAACGATAACAGGATATTACCGCTGCCCGCGAAGGCGCGAAGGCCGCAGCGGGCGAGGCCTCGAGGTGGCAAAATTTATTCTTCGTCGTTACTGGTGGGAGCCTGAGCGGTGTCGTCAGGGAAGGTCGCGCGCCACAGCTCAAAGCCGCCGTCGAGGCTGTAAACATCGCTAAAACCCTGGCCCGCCAGATAGGCCGCCGCACTTTGGCTGGAGTTGCCGTGGTAGCAGGTGACGATCAACGGTGCATCGAGATCGGCCTGGCTGATAAAGGCATGCAGCGAGTGATTGTCGAGGTGCTGCGAGCCGCTGATGTGTCCGGCCGCAAAGCTCTGTGGGTCGCGGATATCCACCACCACGGCACCCTGCTGGCGAAGCGCCTGGGCGTGTTGCGCGGGGATGCGTTTAAATTCGCTCATGCTTGCTCCTTACAGTCGCAGCTGTATTTCTCGCCGCTATCAATATTCATCAGGGTCATACTCGCGCCCCATACGCAGCCGGTATCCAGCGCGACGATCCCGGGTTCCTGGCACTGGCCTTCGAGTGCGGCCCAGTGGCCAAAGATAATGCGTTGCTCGCGTGTTTTGCGTTCTTTATGGCTGAACCAGGGCGCATAACCGATTGGTGCACTGCCAACACCTTCTTTGCTTTTCAGGTCGAGGGTGCCATCGGCTTTGCAGAAGCGCATGCGGGTGAAGCAGTTAGTGATCACGCGCAGGCGGGTGACGCCTTGTAAGTCACCGTCCCACTTGGCGGGTTCGTTGCCATACATGCCGTCGAGAAACAGCGGCAGGCGTTCGTCGTCGCGCAATGCTTCTTCGACCTCGGCCGCGCGTTTGAGGGCTTTGCTGATGTTCCACTGTGGCGGGATACCGGCATGCACCAGGGCGGTGTTGCGCGCCTCGTCATAATGCAAAAGCTTTTGCTGGCGCAGCCACTCAAGCAGCTCCGCTGCATCGGGCGCGTCGATGACCTCGCGCAGGGTGTCACCTTTTTTCAGCCGTTCGGTATCGTGCGCCACGGCCAGCAGGTGCAGGTCATGGTTGCCCAGCACGCAGGTCAGTGCGCTGCGGATGCTGTAGAGAAAACGCAAGGTCGCCAGTGACTCGGGGCCACGGTTGACCAGATCGCCAACCAGCCAGAGCTTGTCTTGGGCAGGGTCAAAGGCCACGCGCTCAAGCAAGCACTGCAGCGGTTTCAGGCAACCTTGCAGGTCGCCAACGGCATAGGTGCTCATCAGTGCAGCGAGCCCGGCACCGCGAGACGGAAGGGCTCGATCAGGGCGTCGAAACGTTTGCCGTCATCGGCGAGCATTTGATAAGTGCCCTGCATGATGCCCACGCGTGTGGCCATCACTGTGCCGCTGCCGTAGGTGTGGCTTGCGCCTGGGGCAATCAGCGGTTGTTGCCCGATGACGCCAGCGCCACGCACTTCTTGTACGCGGCCATCACCATCGGTAATCACCCAATGGCGTGAGAGCAGTTTGGCTGGCAGTTCACCGTTGTTGCTCACTGTCACGGTGTAGGCGAAGGCAAAGCGGCTTTGCTCTGGCTGCGATTGTTCCGGCAGGTAGCGGGTGACGACGCTGACGTCGATCTTGTAACGCGAATCGCTCATGCGTGGTTAGCTCGCTCGGTGAAGAGTACAGAGTCCGCCGTCAGGCGGGCTGGGTTTGTTCGGTGTACTCGACCAGTTTGTCCGCCAGTCGAACAAAGGCGGCCAGGTCCAGTTGCTCGGGGCGTAAGCTGCCATCCACGCCAGCGGCTTCAATGGCTTGCGCCGGCAGCAAGGCCTTGAGGGTGTTACGCAAGGTCTTGCGGCGCTGGTTGAATGCTTCGCGCACTACACGCTCAAGCTGGTGGTGGTCTTTGGCCGGATGCGGCAGGACTTCATGCGGCACCAGACGGACGATGGCTGAGTCAACCTTGGGCGGCGGGTTGAATGCGCCCGGTCCAACATTGAACAAGTGTTCTACGCGGCAATGGTACTGCACCATGATCGACAATCGACCCCAATCGCCACCACCGGGTTCGGCAGCAAGGCGCTCGACCACTTCTTTTTGCAACATGAAATGCATGTCACGAATCAGCGCTGCGTTGCTCAGTAGATGGAAAATCAGCGGCGTGGAGATGTTGTACGGCAGGTTGCCGACCACGCGCAGGCTATGCGGTGCAGCCTCGAGTTGGCTGAAGTCGAACTTGAGGGCGTCGCCCTGGTTCAGGCGAAAGCGCGGGTTCATGCCGAACTGGTGTTGCAGGATCGGCACCAAGTCGCGGTCGAGTTCAATCACGTCAAGCTGGGCGCCGCTGTTCAGCAGGCCTTCGGTCAGGGCGCCTTGGCCTGGGCCAATCTCCAGCATGTGCTCGCCTTCGCGGGCATGGATGGCGCGCAGGATGCGGTGAATGACGCCCGCGTCGTGCAGGAAGTTCTGGCCGAAACGCTTGCGCGCGCGGTGTTGGTATTCGGACATAGCGGGTAGCTCCAAGCTTCAAGCCGCAAGCTTAAAGCGAAAACAAAGAGCGGCAGTTTAACAGCATTGGCGGCGCAAGCCGTAGCGCCGCCAATGCGCGGCATGCTGACGGATCAGGTGCGGCCGGCGGCCATCTGATAGGCGGTTTCGAGGGCCACCTGCAAACTGCCGCAGTCAATCTTGCCGGTGGCGGCCAGATCCAGGGCGGTGCCGTGGTCCACCGAGGTGCGAATAATCGGCATGCCCAGGGTGATGTTTACTGCGGCGCCAAAGCCTTTGTACTTGAGCACGGGCAGGCCCTGGTCGTGGTACATGGCCAGTACCGCGTCACAGTGCTCAAGGTGTTTGGGCGTGAACAAGGTGTCGGCGGGCAGTGGCCCGATCAGGTTGATGCCTTCGTCACGTAACTGCGCCAGGGCTGGCTCGATGATTTCAATTTCTTCTCGGCCCAGATGGCCGCCTTCTCCCGCATGGGGATTGAGGCCGCAGACCAGAATGCGCGGCTGGGTGATGGCGAATTTTGTGCGCAAGTCGTGATCAAGGATGCGTGTCACGCGGCGGATGCGCTCAGGCGTGATGGCGTCCGCCACATCCCTCAGCGGCAGGTGCGTGGTCACCAGGGCGACGCGCAGGCCGTGTGTCGCCAGCATCATCACCACTTGCGGGGTGTGGGTTAGCTCGGCGAGGTACTCGGTGTGACCAGAGAAAGCGATACCGGCCTCGTTGATGACGCCTTTGTGCACGGGCGCGGTGATCATCCCGGCGAAGTGGCCATCCAGGCAGCCTTGACCTGCGCGCGCGAGGGTTTGCAGTACGTAATGCGCGTTGTCCTTATTCAGCTGGCCGGGTTCAACCTTAGCGCCGAGCGGCGTATCCCAGACGTAGAGGCTGCCTGCCCCAGCAGGTTGCTGCGGCCAGTGATCGGGGCTGGTGCTGAGCAGCTCAATGGTCAGGCCGAGTTGCTCGGCGCGGGTGGCAAGCAGTTCGCGGCTGGCGATGGCTATAAGGATTTCCGGCTGCGCCGCGCGGGCCAGCAGCAGGCACAGATCTGGGCCGATACCGGCAGGTTCGCCTGGGGTCAGGGCAAAAAGACGAGGCATGGCGTTAATCCTCTAGCGGCAAAAAATCTGGATAGATAGATGGCAAAAAGCCGGACAGTTATCCGGCTTTTTGGTTGTTGCGTGAGCAGCGTGTCGCTTAGCGTCAGATTTTACTTTCGACGTAGGCTTCGTCGCGGATCTGACGCAGCCACGCTTGCAACTCTTCGTCGTACTTGCGGTTACGCAGCACCGTCATCGCTTGTTGTTCACGGAACGTGGCGCTGCTGTCTGTCGCGCGACGACCAAGCACTTCAAGCACGTGCCAGCCATACGGGCTCTTGAACGGCTTGGACAGTTCACCCGCCGGCGTGCTGTTCATCACGTCACGGAACTCGGGCACCAAAATGCTCGGGTCGATCCAGCTCAGCGTGCCGCCGTTCAGGGCAGAACCTGGGTCTTCGGAGAAGCTCTTCGCCAGCTCGACAAAGTCTTCACCGGCCATGATGCGCTGGTGCAGGCGTTCAACGAGACGCTTGGTTTCGTCTTCGCTGCGGATTTCGCTCGGTTTGATCAGGATGTGACGAACATTAACTTCGTCGCGCACCTGGCTACCACCACCGCGCTTCTCCAGCAGCTTGATCATGATAAAACCGGCCGGTGTGCGCACCGGCTCGGTGATCTGGCCAACAGGCAGGGCCGCAATCATGTTGTCGAACGGTGGCGGCAGTTGCCCGGCTTTGCGCCAGTCCATTTCTCCGCCTTCAAGGGCGGTTTCACTGGCGGAGCGTGCAATGGCCAGTTGAGCGAAGTCAGCGCCTTGTTGCAGCTGCTCGTACAGCTCGCGTGCTTGACGATCGGCGGCCTGAATTTCTTGAGAGGAAGCGCCGTCGCTAACCGGAATGAGGATATTGGCCAGGCGGAACTCTTCGGACAGTTGCATTTTGCCCAAGTCAGAGGCGAGGAAGTTTTGCACTTCCTGGTCGGTGACCTGAATGCGCTCAGCCACGCGGCGCTGACGCACGCGGCTGATGATCATCTCTCGACGTACCTGCTCGCGCGCATCGGCATAGGACAGGCCGTCAGCCGCGAGTGCGGCCTGGAACTGTTCGATGCTCATGCCGTTACGCTGGGCGATGGTGCCGATGGCTTGGTTCAGCTCTTCATCGGTGATCCGAATGCCGGAGCGTTCGCCGATTTGCAGTTGAATGTTTTCGATGATCAACCGTTCCAGCACCTGCTGGCTTAGCACATGCTCAGGTGGCAGTGCTGCACCGCGCTGGGCGATGGTTTGCTGCACTTCACGCAGGCGCGAATTAAGCTGGCTCTGCATGACCACATCGTTATCAACAATCGCCACCACACGGTCGAGGGGGCGAACTTCAGCCTGTGCCGCAGCACCCAGCAACAGCGCGCCCAGCAGCAGCGGGCGCACGCAATCAGAAAGCTTTGTCTTCACGTTCACGATAACCTTGAATGCCTTGGTCGAGGAAAGTCTCAACTTTATTGCCGACTACACCACCCAGACCTTTGAGAACGATCTGCAGGAAAATACCGCGGTCAGCCTGATCGTTCAGCGACGGGTTGAGGCTGACTTCGTCATAGTCGATCCAGTAACGGTTGACTACGCGCAACTTCCAGCAACAGCTGTCGTACTCGAAGCCGGCGAAGGCTTCCAGCGTGCGGTCGCGGCCATAGTCATACTGCCAGCGGGAAATCACACTCCACTGCGGGACGATGGGCCAAATGACGGAGAAGTCATGTTGGCTGATCTTGTAGTAGTCCTTGATGAAGTTCGCGGTGCCCGGTGTGCCGTAGTCCCCGCCACCGGTAACCCAGTTGCCGCTCGCCTGGTCATAACGCACGGTGTCGTTACGGTAGCGATAGCCTGCGTTGACCACCTTGTTCGGGTTGTCTTCTGGCTGGTAGTGAAGCATTGCGCTGCCTGAGCGCGTGCTGCCGCTGTCCGGATCCCAGTTGAAGTCGGACGACACACGCCAGTCGCGGTTAAAGCGGTAGAGGTATTCGAGTGCGTAAGGCGAAACGTTTGCCGTAGCGTCAGCGCGGGTGCGGTAATCAATGCCTGGCAACTGAACCTTACGGTCTTCGAAGTAGAACGCCTGACCAATGCTGAAGCGCTGGCGCTCAAAGCCATTGGGTTCGATCCAGCGATTGGTTACGCCGAGGGACAGTTTGTTCTCGTCACCGATGCGGTCTTTGCCGGAGAAGCGGTTTTCACGCCACAACGATGAGTAGCTGAAGGTGCTTTCACCCGTATCGAACACCGGAATATCGCTTTGATCTTCTTCGGACACATGCAGATAGAACAGGCGCGGCTCTAGAGTCTGACGGTAAGGCTTGCCGAACCACTGCGTGTTGCGGTCGAAGTACAGGCCGCTGTCCAGGCTGAACATACCAACGCCACGGCTTTGGCTGCTTTTGTACTGTTGCTCGGCCAGCAGGCTGCTTTTACCTTGCTGGTCCAAACTCAGGTCATAGTTCGTTTGCAGGAATTTGACCTGCGGCTTGATATAGCCCCAGCTCCAATCCAGCGGCAAGCTAACATCGGGCTCTACATGCAGGCGTTCGCCGTTGGCGCGCGCAAGCCCTTTAAGTTGTGTGTCGTACCAAGGCTGTTCAACGACACCGTCTTCGTTGATGAAACTGCCTTTGCGCAGGCTGCGGTCGAAGTGAACGTATTCAGCACCGTAGGTGATGTTCAGTCCGGCCGGCTCAAACGGCAGTTTGCCGTCCAGCGATAGCTGTGGCAGGCGGTTGTACGGTGTGATGTCAGTGATATTGGCCAGTTCGTAGGCGTGCGCGTTTAGGCGTGCGGTGTAGCTCTCGCCACGGTAAGTGAGCGTGCCGCGCTGGTTAACGTAGCTGGTGGAGTCGATACCCAGGTCGGTGTTCAGATCCTGGAAGTAATACGGGTCGCTGATGTCGGTGTAGTCGACTTCGGCCAGCAGGCGCGAGGTCAGGCCGGTCTTGTGCTGCCAGCTGTACATCCAGCGCTGATCTTCGTACTCCGACTGCAGTTTGCGCTCGTCATTGCTGTCTTGCAGAAATGCGCCGCCCACCTGGCCTTCGCTGTTCTTGGTGAGGTAGCGCAACTCGCCTTCCATCAACAAGCCGCGATCAGCCATATAGGTGGGGTACAACGTGGCATCGTAGTTAGGTGCCAGGTTGAAGTAATAAGGCGTTTGCAGGGTCAGGCCATTGCCGCTGGAGCTGCCAATGCTGGGCGGCAGGAAGCCGGACTGGCGACGATCATCAATCGGGAAGTAGATATAAGGTGTGTAAAACACCGGAATATTCTTCACCCGCAGGGTCACGTTGGTCGCGGTACCAAAACCGGTAGCCGGGTTCAGCGTGACGTTATTGCCTTTCAGGTGCCAGGCGTTACTGCCCGGTTCGCAGCTGGTGTACGTACCGTCTTTAAGGCGGATGATCGCGTTTTCTTCACGTTTGGCGTAAAGCGCGCTGCCGCGAGTATGGCTCTTGTGCAGTACATATTCGGCGTTTTCGATCTTGGCTTCACCGCTGTCCAGTTGCAGTTCGGCGCGGTCGCCCACCACCAGCATGTCTTGGTCGCGTAGGCGCACATTGCCGACCAGTTCACCACGGTTTTCCGCTTGTAGCAGGTTGGCTTCGTTGGCCTTGACCTGCAGGCCGGCTTGGCGCAGCACGACGTCACCGGCCAGCGTGGCGATTTGCTCTTCCTGCTGATAGCGCGACGCTTTGGCCGATAAAAACATCGGTGCTTCGCTCATCGGCGTGGTGTCGCCCATGCCAGGGCGCGTTGGCTCTACATACGCACCGGCGCAGTAAGGGCCAGCCTCAGCCAGTTGGGCTGCGGTGAGATTCTCCCGCGGGACCCAGTCCAGATGGCTGAAGTCCGTGCTGCGCGAAGCCAAGGCTTTGCCACGGCTTTGCGTCACGCTGGTTACCTGCGCGGTTGTGCCTGCGCTGTCAGCCGTTTTACCGGCAACCAGCGAATCACGTTGAACCGGTCGGGCAGGCAGTGCAGCATTGCTGGCTTTCGGGGCGCATGCCCAGCCGCCAGTGGCGGAAACCTGGCAATCGTACTGCTCGGCAGCGATAGCAAATGGAACGGCTAAAGGTTGTAGCGCCAGAAGGCTGCCCGAGACCAATAGAGGGAATTTTTTACGAAACGCGGGGTATTTTACTGCCATCTTATTTTTTCCGGGCTTCCTGCGCGCCATTGGCCCTGAGGCCGCACGCCTCTCGATGGGCTTGAAAAGATGCTGGATAATAAAGCATGACCCGCGCAACGGCTAGCGCCGTCGGAGACCTTGTAATGCCTGATGAAGATGTACGCCTGAAACTCCTCGAAAACTGGTTGGATCAGCAGCTTCCCGAGCTGTTTGCCAAGCACGGATGGGGCGCTGTTCCTACTGCCACGCTCACCTCCGCCAGCAGTGACGCCAGTTTTCGCCGCTATTTTCGCTGGCAGGGAGCGGGGCTCCGCTTGATTGTGATGGACGCACCGCCGCCGCTGGAAGACTGCCGGCCTTTCGTCAAGGTCGCGCACCGGCTGGCCGAGGCGCAGCTCAATGTGCCGCAGATTCTCGCCGCCGATCTGGAGCGCGGCTTTTTATTGCTCAACGATTTAGGTCGGCAGACCTATCTTGATGTGATCAATGCAGAGAATGCCGACGCTTTGTTTGTCGACGCCATTCAGGCACTTCTGGCTTTTCAGCAATTGCCGATGACCATGCCATTGCCCAGCTACGATGACGCCTTGTTGCGTCGTGAGTTGCAGCTGTTCCCTGAGTGGTACGTGCAGCGTCATCTGCAGATTGAACTCAACGAGCAACAGCAGGCGCAGTGGCAGCGCGTCAGTCAGTTGCTCATCGACAGCGCCCTGGCGCAGCCCAAAGTGTTGGTGCATCGCGACTTCATGCCGCGCAACCTGATGCTCAGCGAGCCGAATCCTGGTGTGCTGGATTTTCAGGATGCGGTGTATGGGCCGGTGACGTATGACATCACCTGTCTGTTCAAGGATGCGTTTCTCAGCTGGCCTGAGGCGCGTGTGCGTGGCTGGCTGGAGCAATACTGGCAGCAAGCACGTGCGGCTGGTGTGCCGGTGCAGGCCGAGTGCGAAGACTTTCTGCGCGCCAGCGACCTGATGGGTGTGCAGCGCCACCTCAAGGTGATCGGCCTCTTCGCGCGTATTTGCCATCGCGATGGCAAGCCCAAATATGTAGGGGATGTGCCGCGCTTCTTCTCTTATATAGAGGCGGTGATTGCGCGTCGTCCTGAGTTGGCTGAGCTGGGCGAGCTGTTGGCCAGCCTGCCACAGGCGCAGCCATGAAGGCGATGATCCTCGCGGCCGGTAAGGGCGAGCGTCTGCGGCCTTTGACCTTGCACACGCCTAAGCCACTGGTGCGCGCGGCGGGTGTGCCGCTGATCGAGTATCACGTGCGCGCTTTGGCGGCCGCCGGGTTTACCGAGCTGGTGATCAACCACGCCTGGTTGGGGCAGCAGATCGAGGACTATTTGGGAGATGGCACGCGCTTTGGTGTGCACATTGCCTATTCGGCAGAGGGTGAACCGTTGGAAACCGGTGGCGGGATTTTCCAGGCGCTGCGGTTGCTGGGTGATCAGCCGTTTGTGCTGGTCAATGGCGATATTTTTACCGACTACCCCTTTGCCGAACTACGCCGACCGCTGACTGGTTTGGCGCATCTGGTGCTGGTCGATAACCCCGGCCATCACCTCGGGGGTGATTTTTGCCTGCGCGCGGGTCAGGTCACTGATGCTCAGCCGGGGCAGGAAAATCTGACTTACAGTGGCATGGCCGTCTTATCGCCCGCCTTGTTTGCTGATTGTCAGCCGGGGGCGTTCAAGCTCGCACCTTTGCTGCGCGCGGCAATGGCTGAGGGGCAGGTGTCGGGTGAGCAGTTTGCCGGTTGCTGGGTCGATGTGGGCACCCATGAGCGCTTGGCTGAAGTCGAGCGGTTGCTTGAGGCGCGGATTTAGCATGATTTGGCCTGCAACCCTGCTCGGTGCTGTTGTTGGACTGGCCGTGGCGAGCATCCCCGGTGCTTTGCTCGGCGGCTTGCTGGGTCAGGTGCTGGACCGGCGTTTGCGCCTGAGTTCCTGGGCTGCTTTGCGTGACCGGCTGTTTCCTGGCAGGGTTCACCGCGACGATTCGCTGTTGTTTGTGTTGCTCGGGCGCTTGGCGAAAAGTGGTGGTCAGGTGTTGCCCGCGCATATTCAGCAAGCACGTTCGGAAATGCAGCGCCTGGGCTTACAGGGTGAAGAGCAGCGCCAGGCGATTGCTGCTTTTGCCCGTGGCAAGACCGGGCGAGACAGTTTGCGCGGGCCGTTGCAGCGCCAGCAGGCGCGTGGCGAGATGTTGCTGCGCGCCTGCTGGCGTATGGCTTGGGTGGATGGGCAGGTGGATGCAACGGAGCGTGAACTGCTGACCCTCTGGGGCAAATGGTTGGGTGTTTCCACGGCCGCGCAGGCGCAGTTCAGTGACGCCTATGCGCCACCGCGCGGCCCGTTGGTGTCCGCCGCCAGCAATGCCTATCAACGAGCGCTAAACCTGTTGAATGTGACGGCTGATGCCGAACCCGCGCAGATCAAGCAGGCATACCGGCGCTTACTCAGTCGTCATCACCCCGACAAGCTGGCCGGCAGTGGTGCGTCACCTGAGCGGGTGCGCGAAGCCACCGAGCGTACCCGTGAATTGCATCAGGCCTACGACTTGATTCGTCAGCGTCACGGTTTCCGCTAGGTTCTGTTGACGTAAGCCACCGGCTAGAATCTGGCTTTTGCCATGACCGACAGAAGCCAGTTAAGCGATACCGAGTGGGCTCATATACAAAGCCTGCTGAGTGCCACAAAGGGGATACGGCTACTGAACGCACCCAGTTTTCGAC
>CAMCJM010000062.1 GCA_945874835.1 Pseudomonas synxantha
CGCGTCTGCTTCTTCTTGGCGGCGTACTCCAGCTCGGAAAAGCTTGCTTGCATCGGTTGAAATCTCATCCTGGCCCAATGGTTGCGATTATCTCAAAAGCAGGCCGCCGCCTGGGCAAGGGCGGGCGAATAAATCAGTGTTTCCTTAGCAGGCGGCACGCGCCTTGCTATCTGACTCATATGAAAACTGAAACGACAACAAATCGACGCCCACTTGCTAAATGCATTCGCTTGCCGGCAGTTTTACCTGCTTTGCTGGCACTCGGCTATAGCTGCATGGCGACGGCGGCCGTGACGCGTTCCGAAGAACTTATCGGCGCAGGCGAAGCTTTTCTTGAGCAGGCCGTAAGCGATTACTTGCAGCGTAGCAACATAAGCGGCCGGTATGAGGTTCAAATTAACCGCCTTGATCCACGTCTGCGCCTGCCGCTCTGCCCGGAGCCCTTGCTCACAGCACTGGAAAGCCCAGCCGAACCCATCGGACGCGTCACTCTACGCGTGCGCTGCAATGGTTCAACACCCTGGACAGTCTTTGTGCCCGCCCAGGTTCGTCTATATAGAGAAGTGGTGATCGCCAACCGGCCACTCAAGCGTGACAACGTCGTATCGGATATGGATGTGATGTTGGCCGAACGGGATGTAGGCTTGCTAAATCAGGGCTATTTGAGCGAGCTCAACCAGGCTATCGGCAAAAAATTGACGCGCCCACTGCAACCAAACCAAGTTCTTGCGCCCGTCCACGTGCAACCGGCCGAAGCAATACGCAAAGGGGATCAGGTGGTTATTACTGCACGCAGCGGCACGGTTAGCGTGCGCATGCCAGGTGAGGCGCTGTCTGACGGTGTTATCGGCAAGCAGATCAGCGTTCGCAATCAACGCTCGAACCGCGTGGTGAGGGCAAGAGTCGTGGGGCCTGGCCAGGTCGAAGTTGCCATGTAGGCACGTTTTTTGATTACGGTTTAGACTGTCAACAGACTGGCGACTGCTTCACACTGCACCTAGGCACTTATGAGATGTCGTTTTTTGCTCTAAAGTTTTTATCGGACAAGCCGAAAGCTAGGCAAGCATCCAACACTGTTAGAGGTTTTGCACCATGGTCATCGACATCAACCGGCTTAACAATGCCTCCACCCCTGCTAATTCAGGGCGTGCCGGCAGTGCTCAGGCAGGTGGCCAGAACGAAGCCATCAGCAATAAACAAACGCCCCCCTCTACCCCAAGCCCCGCTGAACAGGCACAGCAGGCAGGAAAGAGCGGTGAATCTGTTCAGCTGAGCAAGGATGCCCAACAGTTGCAAAAAGTCAGCGAAAAACTGCGCGATCAACCGGCTGTTGATAAAGAGCGGGTCGCTCAATTGAAGCAAGCTATTGAAAACGGCAGCTATCAAATAGATAGCATGCGTGTAGCTGGCAAACTGCTTAACCTCGAATCCCAGCGATAGTTCTCAGGGCTTGACTGGGGTTGCAGCGGCGCAGGCTTTTTTGCGCAACACAACAACTCAAATCCCAGAAGAGTTCACCATGTCCGAGAACAAGCTACTTGAACTGTTTACCGATGACATCAGCACAGCCACACAGTTGCTTGAGCTGATAGACAACGAGTTTGAAGCGCTTGGCAATCGCGATCTGACGCTGTTGCAGGACATCCTCAGTAAAAAAACTCCCCTGCTCGCCCTTCTGGATCAGCACGGCAAAGAACGCAGCCAACTGCTTATCTTGCTTGATCACACCCCCGACCGCACGGGCTTGCAGTCACTGGCCAAAAATTCTAGTCAAGGCCAGCACCTGATCGCACAAGGCGATCAACTCAACAGCCTGCTTGAACGCTGCCAAGCTGCCAATTTACGCAATGGCCGCCTGATCCGCTCCAGTCAGGCCTCGGCCCACAGCATGCTGGGCATCCTCCGCGGCAACGACACGCCAAGCCTCTATGACAGCCGCGGCGCCGCCGCTAGAATCGGCCAGCAGCGACCACTCAGCCAAGCCTGAACCTCAATAAGGCACAAGGACATACTGCCATCTAGCCAGTATGCTAGTGCCAAAGAATTTGCTCGGAGTCGAACGGACCGTGTCCAGCCTTTTTAATCAGGAAGAGGGCCCACAGCCGCCCAAGGTGCTGAAAACGCCCGCGGAAGTTGTAGCCAACCTGCGTCAACTGCAACAAAACCATGACCCGCTTATCATTACCTTTGCCGAGCGCAGCCAACGTTTCCAGAGCTATGTGGTCGAGGTTGATCGCGAGAAAAACAGGCTAATGCTGGATGAGTTGGTGCCGAACGATGGTGAACGCTATTTGGTAAACGGTGAAACCTTTCATGTTGAAACCTTTCATGAAGGCGTTCGTGTGGCCTGGACATGCGAACAGAGCATGCGCATTTGCGAGCTCGAGGGCGCTCGTTGCTATCTGGGCACTCTGCCCAGCGAGATCACCTACCACCAGCGCCGCAGCGCCTTCCGTGCACCGCTCAAGCAGGCCGAACTGATCAAGATTGAGTTGGCCGGAGATAAACTTCGCACCTTGCTGCCGGGTCAGTTACTGGACATTTCTGCAACTGGCTGCAAGTTGCGTTTTCCCGGTGACCTGAGTAGCGGCCTGCAGGCTGGCCAGGTGTACGAGCGACTGACAGTCAGATTCCCGTTCGGCCCGATGACCACAGCGATTGAAGTCCGCCACGTTGTTTTCGATGAAAAACTCTCCACTACGTTCGTGGGCGCCCGCTTTCACCGGATTAACGGACAAGAACAGCGACTGGTTGAGCGCTTCGTCTACCAACTGCAACGCGAAGCGCGGCGCATTGAGGGTGACGGTTTCTTTTGATGCCGCTTAACCAAGGGCGTTAAGCGTCTATCTGAATCCCCAAAGCCGCCAACCGCCCGAGATCTTCCGGGCGGTCAACGTCCCATAAGATTGGCAGTAGCGCGGGGTTACAGCCTTGCTGGCTCAAGCGCTGCAAGGTCAACGCCAACACCTGATCAGTGCCCCAAGGCATATCACCGAAAAGGTTAACCTCTTTATTACGCAAGCCCAGCAGCACATAGCCACCGTCCTCAGCCGGACCAATCGCTACAGAGTGGTTTTCCAATGCGGCACACGCCGCCTGCAAATAGCCGGAATCGATCGCCGGGCAGTCATTGCCGATCAGCACCACGCCATCGCTTTCAGCCAAGCCCAAGGTGGCGATAAGCCGCATCCGCTCACCCAGATCGCCCGCAGGCTGCTCAACCAGGGTCCAACCTAGCGCTTCAGCAGAGGCCTGCAATTGAGCTGAGGGCAGATCATCCAACCACAAAAAGCGCTCGCTGAATCCGGTTGCCGGCAGTTGCAGCGCATGCATAAGCAGCACCTGCTGCACGTCACAGGCACCTTGCGCGCCCAAGGCCGGTATAAGACGGGTTTTAACCTGCCCGACAACAGGTACACGCGCTAGCAGATGCAGTGAAATGCTCAAACTCACAGTATTGACCCTCGTCGATAGTGACGTGCAAGTGTGCTGGGGTTAACCCCAGCGTAGTACGCCAAGCGCAGGCACCACATCAATATCACGGTGCGCCATACCCCATTTTGCTGCCAGCGGCGGCTGGAGGTTGATAGCGCAACGTCTATGCAGCGTGGCCTGGTTTGCTGCTTCAAGTGGCGGCACAGGTGCAGGTCCTCCATCAGGGCGATCGGGGCGTAGCCACCCATGGCGTCGAAGTGCTCACGGCGCACGAAAATACCCTGGTCCCCAGAGGCCACACCGGTCAATCGCGAGCGCAGACTGATCATCTTGCCGATCAGTTTTAAGGCAACACCCTCACCAGAAAGACGCACGTCAAAACGCCCCCACAACGGTCGATCGGCCAGTGCATCTTGCAGCGCCGCAAGAGCATGAGCGCTGACCCGCGTGTCGGCATGAACAAACCATAGGTACCCACCTTGTGCCAATGCTGCACCTGCATTCATCTGCAGCGCGCGTCCTGGCTCGCAGACAAGCACTTGATCTGCCTTGGCGCGCGCCAGCTCGCAGGTGGCATCGCTGCTGCCACCATCAACCACAATCACTTCAGCGCCGCCCGCGCGCAGGCCCGCAAGATCGTCCAGCAATAACGGCAGGGATTGCGCCTCGTTGCACACCGGAATCACCACACTCAGCATGGGGCTCATCAACGCACATCCGCTGCGGGCGCAGTTTCATCGTCCACATTCGCAGGTGGCGCTTGGTCGTGCATCTGCTCGTGCACCATTTGCTCATCAACACGTGGGTCGAGCGCGGCGGCCAGAGGCGAACTGGCTGTGCTGTCGGGCATAGGAATATGGTGCAGTGGCGCATCATCGACCTGATGCAAGTGCGTGACCCGCTCAGGGCGCACGCGAAATACCAGAATCAAGGCACATGCGCAGACAAAGGCGTACAGCATATTGGCCCCGATAAACCGCATCAGCACACCGGCCAGCAGTGGCCCGATGCTCGCCCCAACACCAAAGGTCACTAACAACATGGCTGTCAGTGACACACGCCGATCGCCCTCAACATGGTCATTGGCCAGCGCCACCGCCAGCGGATAAAGACTGAACTGCAGAGCACAGACCACAAAACCGACGGCAAACAGCAACGGTAAACTGGCTTGCGGCAAGATCGCCAAAGGCAACGCGGCCAGCACCAAAAGAGCGGCGCAACCACGAATCAAGCGCACGCGGTCATAGCGATCCGAGAGCCAGCCCAACGGCCACTGCACCAACAGACCAGCCAGGATGCAGCCCCCCATAAACAACCCCACCTGCTCGGTGGACAGCCCGATGCGCGTGCCATAGAGCGGTGCCAGCCCGTAGAACGCGCCGACTAGAAGCCCTGCGACCACAATAGTGGTCAGTGACAGCGGTACACGCTCGATAAAAAAGCGCATTTCCAACGGCGCAGGGTGCAGCGGCGCGGGGTGCAACTTGCGGGTCAACGCCACCGGCACCAGGCACAGGGCGAAGCACAGCGCCACTAACATCAATAATTCCAGGCCCAGCGTAGGATGCACCACCAGCACCAACTGGCCAAGGATCAACCCCAGGTAAGATGCCCCCATGTAGCCAGCAAACACCTGGCCACGCTGCTCGGTTTGCGCCTGCTCATTGAGCCAACTCTCAACCACCATGTACTGACACATCATGCCCACGCCGACCAGCATACGCAGCAGCAGCCAACTGGGCAGCCAGTCGCTCAATCCATGGCCGAGTACCGCTGCAGTGACGACGCCCGCGCAAGCCACATAAGCACGAATGTGTCCAACGCGAGCAATCAGCCTGTGCCCCAGCTTGCCACCCAGCACCAGCCCCAGGTAGTTAGCAGCCATCAGCGCACCCACCCACAAACCATCGGCTGTTTCCGATAAGCGCAGAGCCAGGTAGGTACTCAGCAAGCCTGAGCCAAGCAGCATCAACAGGGTGGCCAAGTACAGCGAGCTAAAGGATTTCAGGATCAGAGACATGGCGCGGTAAAAAACTCCGTAACGGCGGCCGAACACATGTCGGCCACCAAGGTTTAAGCGTGGGCCGCCAGCACGCGGCGTTCCCACGGGGTAATCTCATCATAGAAGCTGGTGAGCTCCAGCGTCTTGCAGGCAATGTACCCCTCGATGAACTCTTTGCCGAACAGTTCCAGCGCCAGATCACTGCGCTTGAGTCGTTCAATGGCGGCATGCAGGGTGCAGGGCAGCGCCAGTGCGTCCGGCACGTCAAACTCACCCTGGATAGGCGCGCTGGGCTGCAATTGCTGCTCAATGCCATGCAGGCCTGCTGCCAGACTCGCGGCCAACGCCAGATAAGGATTGGCATCGGCGCCCGGCAAGCGGTTCTCCACGCGCCGTGCGACTGGAGCGCTGGCAGGGATGCGCAACCCGGCAGCGCGGTTATCTTCAGACCAGCAGGCGTTATTGGGCGAGGCATAAGGATGACAAAGGCGCTGATAGGAATTCACATGCGGCGCAAACAGCAAGGTGAAATCCGCCATGGCCGCCTGTTGCCCGGCAATAAACTGATAGAACGCAGGCGTGGCCTGACCATCGGCGGCGCTGAAGATGTTCTGCCCACTGCCCTGCTCGACCACACTCTGATGGATATGCATGGAGCTGCCCGGTGTATGTGCCAACGGTTTGGCCATGCACACCACCGTCAGCCCATGTTTGAGCGCCACTTCCTTGAGTAGGTGCTTGAACAGAAACGTCTGATCAGCCAGCAGCAGCGGGTCGCCGTGCAGCAGGTTGATCTCAAACTGACTGACGCCCATCTCATGCATAAAGGTATCGCGCGGTAATCCCAGCGCCGCCATGCATTGATAAACCTCATTGAAGAAAGGACGCAAACCATTGTTGGAGCTCACGCGAAAGGCCGAGCCGCCATCCTCACGCCGGCCATCAAGCCCCAGTGGCGGCTGAAACGGCTGCAGCGGATCGGCATTGCGGGCAAACACGAAAAACTCCAGTTCGGTGGCCACTACCGGCTGCCATCCATGCTGGGCGTAACGCGCAACGACCTGCTTGAGCAGCCCACGGGTCGATAGACCTGAACTACGCCCGTCCAGTTCGTCAGCATCACAAATAGCGAGCGCCCGCGGCGTTTCACTCCAGGGCAAACGATGAATCTGGCTGGGCTCCGCATTCAGCGCCAAGTCACCGTCGTCGCTGCCGTAAAAGCAGGCTGCCGGATAGCCGCCCATGATGCACTGCAGCAATACCCCGCGCGCCAACTGCAACCGCCGCCCCTCTAAAAAGCCCTCGGCCGTCATCACCTTGCCGCGCGGCACACCATTGAGATCTGGCGTCACACATTCGATTTCATCAACACCACGCAGCAGTTCAGCCAAGGCAGTGCGGTCGAGGGTACTCATTTGTTGTTGTCCTTATTCGTGCAAGTGGCCGCAGCGAGCGGCAAGGCGCACAAAATACGCATCAGCCGTTCGATATTTCAAGCAAAGCGCTAACAGAGGCCCACCCTTGCCTGTTTCTCCGCTTAATAATCGATTTATTAGATACGTATAAACTAAAAAATCGCGCTACAAAAACAGCCAGAAGGAAGCATTTTTTAACATCAAGTATCTGATTATTAACAAATTTAAGTCACTATCATTCCTGTCGATGATTACCATGCCCAACCTGCACTTCTTCATCAATTTTCTATCCGTATGATGGCCCTCGTACTCACTGACAACCCGCCCTCACGAGGAGCCTGAACATGAAAAAGCACATTCTCGCCGCACTGATCCTGAGCAGCCTGTCCATCAACGCCTTGGCCCTGCCACAGAGCAACCCGCAACCGCTGCTGGGCGAAAAGCACGACAGCCGCATCGAAAGTGACGCTGGCTTTGGCCGTAACCTGCAAACCGAAGGCGGTGCGGATCGCCTGCAAGAACGCCTGCGTGTCGCTGAAGACGGTGCGGATCGCGTTGGCCCGAACCGCTTGGCCGAGGGTGGCGCAGATCGCCTTAAAGAGCGCCCGCGTGTCGCCGAAGACGGCGCGGATCGCGTTGGCCCGAACCGCTTGGCCGAGGGTGGCGCAGATCGCCTTAAAGAGCGCCTGCGTGTCGCCGAAGACGGTGCGGATCGCGTTGGTCCGAATCGCCTGGCCGAAGGTGGTGCAGATCGCCTGAAAGAGCGCCTGCGTATCGCCGAAGACGGCGCGGATCGCGTTGGCCCGAATCGCCTGGCCGAAGGTGGTGCAGATCGCCTGCAAGAGCGCCTGCGTATCGCCGAAGACGGCGCGGATCGCGTTGGCCCAAATCGCCTGGCCGAAGGTGGCGCAGATCGCCTGCAAGAACGCCTGCGTGTCGCTGCAGATGGTGCGGATCGCACACTTGGCATTCGCCTCAGCTGATCACCCCGCCCAGAACAAAAGGTGCTCCTATGAGCACCTTTTTTGTTTAGCCGAGAGCGGCTTCCAGTTGTGTCAAGCGTTCTTCCAAAGCAGCGATACGCAACTCAAGCGCCTCAATCCGTTCATCCGACTGGGCCGATGAGGAGCGCTGCGGCTCACTGACTTTAGCCGCCAAGGCCGCTTGCAGATCCGCCGGCTCACCCAACAGGTGCATGTAGCGATCCTCCCGTTGACCGGTCTGACGTGGCACCAGGCAGGCCAGTTCGCGGCTGATCAGGCGATCCAGGTGATGCTGCACCTGCTCGGCATCATCAAAATCATGCATACGGCTGCTGCGCGTCAGCAGTTCATTAAGGGTCTGCGGCCCGCGCAGTAACAGCAGCCCCAACAGAACAACCTGCGCAGCCACCACTTCCAGGCCTTTATCGGTGCGGTGCTCCCAGCGATCAGCGCGACTGCCCATGACCAACCGCGCCAAACTTCGACCTTCAAGGCCGCGCAGTGCTTGGCCCACCTGCCCGGCAGTCAGGTTAAGCACCGGTTCGCGACTGGTTTTCTGATTACAAGCCAGCACCAATGCGTTGAGCGTGAGGGGATAGGCCTCGGGGGTGGTCAGTTGCTTTTCGATCAAACAACCCAACACCCGCGCTTCAACAGCACTCAGGGGTTCAACAGCCATGGCCTGCACCTCATCGTTAAATAGAACAACCTCGTTATTTCAATAACCTAACAGGCTGACGAGATGATGGACACCCGCACCACTGGGCAGTACAGGGCGGTTGATGCGCGGTAAAAGCTGACCATTGTGTTAGAGTCGCGCGCTATTTTTCAGCGTGGCCTCGCTTTAGCGCCCCGTGAAAAGCCTCCTAACGCGCCTCCGCAGCCCAGCATCCCACCCAGGTCAACCGGCCATAGAAGAGGTGGCGGGCCTGCTCGCCCAGTAGAGAAATCTGTTATGTCTGCCGCTGCAAACCCGTTAATTCAGTTGCTCAACCGCACCAGCCTGGTGCTGCAAATCTTTATCGGCCTGATCGCCGGCATCGCTTTGGCGCTGCTGCTACCGCAGGCTGCAGCCAGCGTGGGCCTGCTGGGCAACGTCTTTGTCTCGGCGCTTAAAGCCGTCGCCCCGGTGTTGGTATTCGTGCTGGTGGCCGCATCGATTGCCAACCATCAGCACGGCCAACAAACCCATATCAAGCCGATTCTACTGCTGTACCTGATCGGCACGTTCAGCGCGGCACTGATTGCGGTGGCGGCCAGCTTTACCTTTCCCTCCAGCCTCACGCTGGCCAGTAACGGCGCCGATCTGTCGCCACCCGGCGGCATCGGCGAAGTGCTGAAAACCCTGCTGCTGAACGTGGTAGACAACCCCATCAATGCCCTGCTTAAAGGTAACTTTATCGGCATTCTGGCTTGGGCCGTCGCCCTGGGCTTTGCCCTGCGCCATGCCAGCCCGAGCACCAAGCAGATGCTCGCCGACCTCTCCAATGGCGTCACCAGCATCGTCAAACTGGTGATTCGCCTGGCTCCGCTGGGCATATTTGGCTTGGTAGCCGCCACCTTGGCCGAATCTGGCATGTCGGTACTGCTCGACTATTTGCACCTGCTGCTGGTGCTGGTTGGCTGCATGCTGTTTGTCGCACTGGTAGTGAACCCGCTGATTGTCTTCGTGAAAATCCGCCGCAACCCCTACCCGCTGGTGCTGACATGCCTGCGCGAAAGCGGTCTGACCGCCTTCTTTACCCGCAGCTCGGCGGCTAATATCCCGGTCAACCTGCAACTGTGTCAGCGCTTGGGCCTGCATGAAGAAACCTACTCGGTATCGATCCCGCTGGGCGCGACCATCAACATGGCGGGCGCCGCCATCACCATCACCGTGCTGACGCTGGCCGCGGTGCACACCCTCGGCATCACCATCGACCTGCCAACCGCCCTGCTGCTTAGCTTGCTGGCATCAATCAGCGCCTGCGGTGCGTCCGGTGTGGCCGGTGGCTCGTTGCTGTTGATTCCATTGGCCTGCAGCCTGTTTGGCATCCCCAATGAGGTGGCCATGCAGGTTGTGGCCGTGGGCTTTATCATCGGCATCGTGCAGGACTCTGCCGAAACCGCGCTGAATTCCTCGACCGACGTGCTGTTTACCGCTGCGGCCTGCCAAGCGCAGCAGCCACGCGTTTAACCGGCCAACACCGGCCAAGGCTTACCCGCAGGGACAAGCCTTGGCCAATCCAACCATCGCCCGACATTTGCCTCACCGCACGATTGCGGTAGGCTTTGCCACTTCATTATTAGGAGTATCCCCATGGCCCGCGCCACTGCCCGTCACATCCTGGTTGCCAGCGAAGACAAGTGCAACGAACTGAAAGCCGCTATCGAAGCCGGTGCCGACTTCGCCCAAGTGGCCAAAGACAACTCCAGCTGCCCATCCAGCCGCAGCGGTGGTGACCTTGGTTCCTTCGGCCCAGGCCAGATGGTCAAAGAATTCGACACCGTCGTATTCAGCGCCCCGATCAACGTGGTGCAAGGCCCGGTGAAGACCCAATTCGGTTATCACCTGCTGGAAGTGACCAGCCGTCAGGACTGATACTGCCCGCGCGCTGGGCCGCCCTGGCCCAGCGCAGCCTGAACAGCACACCCGCAATAGCCAACACCCGCCACAAGCCCGATGCGATAGCCGGGTATACTTGCCAGCCATTCCTGCTGCGCAGACCTTGTCATGACTCACACCCCCGACGTCGAAACCGATCCCGCCACTCACACTGCCGACTGCACCACTGCCACGCTCGCAGCAGAGGCCGCACCTGCTCCTGCGCAGAAAACCACAGGCTTTGCCTCTTTGATTAGCGCGGCAAAAGCGGCAGCCGGCAAGCAAGGCGATCAGCCACGGCAGTCGAAACTCAACCTGAGCGCCCACTCCAAAAAAATCGGTCCAGCCCCAAACGGCAGCCGCCGTTCAATGGGCAAGCGCTAACGCCAGGTGCAGCGCCCATCCGCCGTTTGCAGCGCCAGGGGTGCCGACAACGGCTCGAAGGGCTAGAATCGCCGCTTTATTCATCAACCCGTCACGACGAGATATCCCATGGGCGCCCAGTGGAAAGCCAAACCTAAAGAAGCCGCCGCCAACGCGCGCGGCAAAATCTTCGGCCGCTTGGTCAAGGAAATCATGA
This sequence comes from Pseudomonas synxantha, assembly GCA_945874835.1. Classification (GTDB taxonomy): domain Bacteria; phylum Pseudomonadota; class Gammaproteobacteria; order Pseudomonadales; family Pseudomonadaceae; genus Aquipseudomonas; species Aquipseudomonas synxantha_B. The sequence goes on from CAMCJM010000062.1 coordinate 11,000, forward strand.
TCTGCGCCCGCAACGGGGCCGATCCAGACCTGAACCCCAAGCTGCGCCTGGCCATCCATCAGGCCAAGAAAGCCTCGATGCCCAAAGAGACCCTGGAGCGCGCGATCAAGAAAGGCGCAGGCCTGCTGGGCGACACCGTCACCTTCCATTCGGCCACCTATGAAGGGTTCGCTCCGCATCAGGTGCCAGTGATCATCGAATACCTGACCGACAACATTAACCGCACCGTGGCCGAAGTCCGCGTGCTGTTCCGTAAAGGCCAAATGGGGGCCTCCGGCTCCGTGACCTGGGACTTTGACCACGTTGGCATGATCGAAGCCAGCAGCGACAACGGTGCCGACCCGGAAATGGCCGCCATCGAAGCGGGCGCGCAAGACTTTGAACCCGCCGATGAAGGCAACACTCTGTTTATCACCGAACCGACTGACCTGGATGCCGTATGCCGCGCGCTGCCGGAACAGGGCTTTAACGTCAACTCGGCGAAAATCGGTTTCATCCCGAAAAATCCGGTGAGCAACCTGAGCGCTGAGCAACTCGAAGAAGTCGAAGCCTTCCTTGAAGCCCTCGATGCGCACGATGATGTGCAAAACGTCTATGTCGGGCTGTCGGGCTAAACCAACCGACTCGGCCTGCCGCAGGCCCGCGAGTGGCACTGTTCAGTGTGCGCAACTCGTCGATTCGGCAGATTGTTCGTCACCCGCATCGCCTAAAGCGGGTAGAATCGCCGCCCGCCGCGCCAACTGCGCCCGGCGTGCACACAAGGACGTCGTCACACAGGAGTTTTACCGTGCATAAGTTTCTGATTTTGGCTGCCTGCCTGCTGCTCGGCGCCTGCGCCAGCAACCCGCAGACAACCTACCAGCAAGAGGTCAAAACGGGCAAAAGCCCAATGGCCAAGAGCGCCCTGGAAGCCATCCACACCACTCAAGCCATCCCCCTGCCGCTCAACACCGGACTACTCGCGCCACAATGGCCGATCAGCGCCGACCAACCGCGCCTAGACTTCGGCAGTTCCATTTCCAACTACCGAATCTTTTCCCTGCAGTTGAAAAAAGGCGAGCGCTACACCCTCAACGTCCACTCGCTGTGCAACAAACCCTGCATGGGCGTCAGTAAATATGCGCTGAAGCCCCGCGCCATGCTATTGGATGCCTACGGCGCAGTGATCGCCGACAAACCTTCGCGAGCCTCTGCCGTTGTTGGGCAAATCAGCCTCAGCTGGGACGGCGAAGCCAGTGAAGACGGCACCTACTACCTGCTGGTCGCTGCTGATAACGATGATGTTGGTCAAACCATCGTGATTGACGATGTGTGGGTCAACAACTCCCCCCTGATGGCGGTCAAGGTGGGCATGCACAGCTCGCCATTCGGCAACATCAGCGCGTTCTCCAGCCCGCGTAAGAAGTGACCGTACCGCGCCTTCACTAGTCGGCACCCAGCTTACCCGCCACGCCAGGCTGAACTCATGTGCTGCCTGGCGCGGTCTATACCCGCGCAACACCTAATCAAGGATGAGCCATGAAAACTCTGCATTATCTTGTAGTCGCTCTGTTCGGCTTGAATCTGACCGGCTGCATCTCCTTTACGCCGTCCGGCCCGATTGGTGACCCCAAGCATCCCGCCAGTTACACCCAGCCCCGCGCCGCCATGGTCGATGACGTGCTTATCTCCGACAACACGGTTAGCGACGACCTGCGCAAGAACCTGAGCAGCCAGTTCACCGTACAACTCAATAACCGTATTGAGCGAGGTGAATACTTCGCCAAGGTGATCAGCTTTCCCGCCACCCTTGGCGAACAGGATGTCCTAATCAAACTCAACCTGACCTCGCTCAAAGGCAAGCGTACACCTCACCCGGCCTACTTCCCCGGCGCCCTGCTGACGCTCACCATGTGGATCTGGGTCAACGGCCCTATCTATGTCGACAAATATAACTTGGCCGGCGAGCTCTCAATCACCGACGCCCAAGGCAAGCTGCTCGCCAGCAGCCGCCACCAGGTCAAGCTCGATCAGAACACCGGCCTCTGGGACAACGACTACTACAACATGTCGCTCGGCTCAGACCAGCTCAACCAATTGGTTGAACAGTTGCTGCAGGACAGCACCCGCCAGCTCGCTCGCCCCTAATAAGGATGTTACATATGAAAATTCTCTTTACTGCTCTACTCGCCACTGCCTTGATGTCGCTGACAGGCTGCCTGTCCTACTCGCACCACGATCTGGCCAAGGTTGAACAGTGGCCCTTGTCAACCACAGAGCAACGGACACCGGCGGCTTACCTGAAGGTTGATAGCCAATACCTGTTCAATGAACAAGCTCGCGCGGGAGGCTTCAATCAGGCAAATCTTGAAAACCTGATCGTTACGCAGTACCAGGGAAGCAAGCGCTTCAGCAACGTCACCACGGCCAAGCAGAACGCCGACTTATATATCAGTGTGCACGTCAGCAACCATGAGCGCGGAAGCATGGCCAGCGCCGTGATCACCGGCCTCACGTTGTTTGTTATACCAGGCAAGTTCAGCAATGAACTCAGAATGGAAACCACCTTCAGGGACGCCGAAGGTAAGGTGCTCGGGCGTATCGAGAAACGCGAAACCATCACCACCTGGATGCAACTGCTGCTAATCGTGGCCGTGCCCTTCAATGAGTCGGTTGACCCCATCCTCAACCAGTTGACCCAGAGTACCTTGGAAGAAGCCGCGCGGCAGAAGTTGATCTAAATACGCAGCGTAAATGCCCGGCCTATATGGCTTGGGCATCTGCAACGTACCAACCCACTTATTGATCCACCGCAAGATGCTCACGCTAGAGCGCTTTAGCCTATGCCGATGATATTGAGGGCGCTGCCCTGCCACTGCCATCGTCGAGGTTCTTATGAGCATTACGTCTGCCAGCATCTGCGCCGCTGCTGATCAACTTCAAGGCTTTGTCGGCTTCAACGCCAAGACCGGCCGCTACATCGTGCGGTTTTCCGAAGATTCTTTTGGCATCGACGTGCTTGAAGCCAGCATCACCCCTACCTGCGAATTTGTTTGGCGCACCTTTGAAGGCGCATTAATGAACCTCGACCGCGCACGCCTGCAATTGCTGCTGGAGCAAAACATTGATGACCGCCTGAATATCAGCGAGCCGCTGCGGGTTTACATGCGCCGCACGGATCTGCCGGAAATCAGTGCCGAGCGTCATCGCTTGAATGCCTGAACGCGCACCTCATACTTGGCCGAATTGACCCCTGCTTGTTCACATACGCCATTACTGGGGCCGCGCAGCGCCAGCTAAGCTCATCGGGTTGAGTCCATTCACCCGAGGCATTGCCGATGTTCGATGTGCTGATTAAAAACGCGCTGTTTTTCGATGGCCGTGGCACCCCAGGGCTTTTGCGCCATCTGGGCATTCGTGACGGCAAGCTAGCCCGTATCAGCGCCGACGCCCTTGATGAAAGCGGTTGCGCTCAGGTGATCGATGCGCAAAACCGCTGGGTGACGCCCGGCTTTATCGACATGCACACCCATTACGACGCCGAACTGGTGGCCGCCCCCGCGCTCAAGGAGTCAGTGCGCCATGGCGTCACCACGGTGATGATCGGCAGTTGCTCGATCAGCATGGTGCTGTCTGGCGCAGAAGACTGTTCCGACCTGTTCACCCGTGTTGAATCGGTGCCGCGCGAGCATGTTCTGCCATTGCTGCAGGCGCGTAAAACCTGGAGCAGTTCGCGCGAGTTCGCCGATTTTCTTGATCAGCATCCGCTGGGGCCGAATATCTGCTCGTTCCTCGGTCATTCAGACCTGCGCGTCGCCGTGCTCGGGCTTGAGCGCGCTGTAGATGCCCACGTGCGACCCAGCGAAGCGGAACTGCAGCAGATGGAGCGCCTGCTGGAAGAAGCCCTGGATGCCGGTTTGCTGGGCCTGTCGAGCATGACCAACCCTTGGGACAAACTCGACGGCGATCGCCAGCGCTCAAAATCGCTGCCTTCGGTGTATGCGCCCTGGACTGAGTACGCGCGACTGAACAAAATATTGCGCCGACGCGGGCGCATCCATCAGGGCGCGCCGAATCTGGTGACCAAACTTAATGTGCTGGCCTTTCTCTGGGACAGCATCGGCGGTTGGTGGCGCAAGCCGCTGAAGACCACTCTGATCACCCTGATGGACGTCAAAGCCGATCCCTGGCTGGCCCCGGTCCTCGGCCCACTGACGCGCTGGGTTAATCGCCTGACGCGGGCAGATTTTCGTTGGCAAACCCTGCCAGTACCCTTTGAAACCTATGCCGACGGCATGGAATTTGTCGTCTTCGAGGAATTCCCCGCCGGGCAAGCCGCACTGCACCTGGCCAGCCACGACCTGCGCAGCCAGTTGTTTCAGGACCCGGCCTACCGCCTGCGCTTTCGCCAGGACGTGGAGAAAAAATTCGGCCCACGGGACTGGCACCGCGATTTTGACGACGCCTGGATCGTCGATTGCCCGGACGCCAGCGTGGTTGGCAAAAGCGTTGGTGAGCTGGCCAAAACACGCAACGAGCACCCCGCCGACCTGTTCCTTGATTTGCTGGTCGCTCACGGCCCGCGCCTGCGCTGGCGCACGTTGATCGCCAATCATCGGCCCGAGGTGGTCGCAAAGTTGGTGTGCGAACCGAGCACACTGATCGGCTTTGCCGACTCCGGGGCGCACATCCGCAACATGGCCTTCTATAACTTTGGCGTGCGCCTGCTCAAGCTGGTGCGTGATGCCGAATTGCGCGGCCAACCCGTGATGCCCATCGAAACGGCCATCTGGCGACTGACCGGCGAACTGGGCGATTGGTTCGCCATCGACGCTGGAAAACTTCACGAAGGCGCGCGCGCGGACCTTGTGATCATCGACCCCCATGCGCTGGATGACTCGCTGGCCAGCTATCAGGAAGCCCCAATGGAAGCGTTCGGCGGCCTACAACGCATGGTCAATCGTGGTGCAGCCGTGCAGGCCGTGCTGATCAATGGGCAGATTGCCTTCGAGAACGGCGAGTTTGCTTCCGACCTTGGCCATGCGCGCGGCTACGGACAGTTCTTGCGCAGCGTATAAAGCATGCGACCTGCGGCGCACTGTAAATAAGCCAGGCTGGCATAATGCGCGCCGCACACCCGGCTCAGTAATCCGGGGACGATTGAAAGGACTCATATCGACATGCACCGCCTGCTTTCGCCAACTCATTGGCGCTGGCTTATCGCCCTGATACTGCTCAGCGTGCTGACGCCCGTACCCGCTCATCAAAGCGACCTCATACGCTACCCGCGCCGCGCTGACGGCGATGAGTTCCGTTCGCTCTACGCCCTGGCTCAGCTGCAATTGGCACTCGATAAAGCCGGTAGCTCGCTGCGGTTGGAGCCTTCGCACTACAGCATGGAGCAGGAGCGCGCGCTGGTTAACCTGGAGCACAACGACCGCCTCGACGTGGCCTGGAGCATGACCAGCATTGAGCGCGAGCAACGCCTACTGCCCGTGCGCATCCCGCTCGATAAAGGCCTGTTCGGCTGGCGCATCGCTCTACTACCCAAAGATCGCGCCCAGCTGCTCAAAGATGTGCGCAACCTTGATGACCTACGCCAGTTCTCTGCAGGCCAAGGCCACGACTGGCCGGACAGCGAAATCCTCCGTGCCCATGATTTGCCGGTCAGGGTTTCATCCAGTTACGGCAGCCTGTTTCGCATGCTGCAGGCGCAGCGTTTCGACTACTTTCCGCGCTCGGTGATCGAGATCAGGGATGAATTGGAGCAGCCACGCGCAAAGCAACTGGTCGTCGATCCGCATGTGTTGCTGCACTACCCCACGGCGATGTATTTCTTTTTCTCGCGCAAACGCCCGGAACTGGCGGAAACCGTGCGCATAGGCATGGAGAAAGCAATAGCCGATGGCTCCTTCGAGCGTCTATTCCAGCAGCACTTCGCCGCCAGCCTGCAGCGTGCGCAACTCGACCAGCGTCAGCTGATCGAACTGCATAAC
>CAMCJM010000063.1 GCA_945874835.1 Pseudomonas synxantha
GGGCAAGACCCTGTATCAGGTGCTATTCGCCAACGGTCAGGTCGATCAGTTCCCCAGCGAGCAGATCGAGGCCGGCCATATTAACGATGAAGCCAAGGCCTTCGGTTTCTACCTGCAAAAAGGCCTGTTCGAGGAATACGCCCAGTTCGGCCGTGGCCACGCCCATGATCTTGCCGACTTCGACCGCTACCACAACGAACGCGGCCTGCGCTGGCCGGTAGTGGACGGGGTTGAAACGCGCTGGCGCTACCGCGAAGGCCTCGACCCCTATGTGGAAAAAGGCAGCGGCGTGCAGTTCTATGGCTACCCGGACAAAAAGGCGATCATCTTCGCCCTGCCCTACGAGCCGCCCGCCGAAGCGCCGGATGCCGACTACCCATTCTGGCTCAGCACCGGCCGAGTGCTGGAGCACTGGCACACCGGCAGCATGACCCAGCGCGTCGAAGAGCTGCACAAAGCGGTGCCCGACGCCCTGGTGTATATGCACCCGGATGACGCCAAGGCGCTTAACGCCCGGCGCGGCAGCGAAGTCAAACTCATCAGCCGGCGCGGCGAAATGCGTGCACGCATCGAAACCCGTGGCCGCAACAAACCGCCCCAGGGCTTGGTGTTCGTGCCGTTCTTCGATGCCAACAAGCTGATCAACAAAGTCACCCTGGACGCCACCGACCCGATCTCCAAGCAGACCGACTACAAGAAGTGTGCGGTGAAGATCGAACTGATCAGCGTGGCCTGAGGAGAACGCTGATGAACTTTCGCCTACTGCCCCTCCTGCTGCTGGCCGCGTTCGGCATTGCCGTGGCCGCCGAGGTCAATTACCCGCTGGACGCACCCGCGCCGGATGGCCGCCGCCCCGGCGGCACCATTAGCCAGAGCCTGCCGCCCCCGCCCATCGCCAATGAGGAAAACAAGGACCTCAAACGCGAGCGCAACTATCCCGAGCAACCGCCGACCATCCCGCACAGCATCAGCAGCTACCAGCTCGACAAAAACGGCAATCAGTGCTTGACCTGCCATAGTCGCGCCGGCAGTGCACGCAGCCAGGCGCCGATGATCAGCATCACCCATTACATGGACCGCGATGGCCAGGCGCTGGCAGCGGTGTCGCCACGGCGCTACTTCTGCACCCAGTGCCATGTCTCGCAGAACGAGGTGCAACCGCTGGTGGGCAACAGTTTCGAGAACATCGACACGTTGTTGCAGAACGAAGCCAATGCCCCGACAAAAACCTGAGGAGGGCTTATGAAGTCATTGCTTGCCCTGCTCAAGGATTACTGGGGCATCCTGCGTCGCCCGAGCGTGCATTACAGCCTGGGCTTTCTCACCCTCGGCGGCTTTATCGCCGGGATCATCTTCTGGGGCGGCTTCAACACTGCGCTGGAGGTCACCAACACCGAACAGTTCTGCATCTCCTGCCATGAGATGCGCGACAACGTGTACGTAGAGCTAAAGGACACCATTCACTACAGCAACCGCTCCGGCGTGCGCGCCACCTGCCCGGACTGTCACGTACCGCACCAATGGAGTGACAAGATCGCGCGCAAGATGCAGGCATCCAAAGAGGTGTGGGGCAAGATCTTCGGTACCATCAACACTCGCGACAAGTTCCTCGCCCACCGCCGCACACTCGCCGAACACGAATGGGCGCGGCTCAAAGCCAACGACTCGCTGGAGTGCCGTAACTGCCACAACTTCGAGTTTATGGACTTCACCCGCCAGGCTCAGCGCGCAAGGCAGATGCACTCTACCGCCCTGGCCAGCGGCGAGGCCACGTGTATCGACTGCCATAAAGGCATCGCCCATAAGCTACCGGATATGAGCGGGGTGCCGGGCTGGTAGCGCGAAAATTGGAGCGCCGCAAAGGATGGCTGCCCTAAATAGCGCCCATAAAAAAACGGGAGCCCAAACGGGCTCCCGTACTCATTCTCAGAGAAATGCCGGAACAAGCCTCACGCCTGCGCCAGCTACAACCTCACCTGCGTCCCCGAAGGAACGCATGCCGCAGTGTGGCAAAAAAACCTGCGCGACTTCGTTTAGCTTTGTTGCCGCTTTGCAAAGAAATGTAAACGCTCGCAGCGGCTGGCCGTGCTAACCGCCACGCGGCAGAATAGGCCGATGAATACAGCCTACTTGCCACCCTGTTGCAGCCCACTGAATGACCACTGGCCACTGCCGCATACGCTGCCGGCGGTGCAGCTGACCAGCACCACTTTTAACCCCGAACTACTGGATACAGCGGATTTCAAGCGCTGCGCAATCGAGCCCGTGCGCGGCGTGGCCAAACGCCAAGCCGAATACCTGGCCGGCCGCCTGTGCGCGCGTGAGGCCCTGATGTATTTGACGGGTATCGCCGCCACCCCGGCCTGCGGTGAAGACCGGGCGCCGCAATGGCCAGTCGGCACGGTCGGCTCAATCACCCATAGCAGCGGCTGGGCCGGCGCGGTGGTGGGCAACAGCGCGGATTGGCGAGGCCTGGGGCTGGATATCGAGCAAATCATGCCGGCCAGCCGCGCCGAACGCCTGGCTGGGGAAATCCTCACACCCGCCGAGCTGTTCCGCCTGGAGGCCTTGCCGAGCGAACAGCGTGCGCAACGCATCAGCCTGACCTTCTCGCTCAAGGAAAGCCTGTTCAAGGCGCTCTACCCGCAGGTATTGCAGCACTTCTACTTTAAGGATGCCGAACTGCTCAGCGTCGACGCTGACAATAAAGCCCGCATGCGCCTGCTGATTGACCTGCATGACGACTGGCCCGCCGGCAGCGAGCTCGAAGGCCAATTCGCCGAGTTCGACGGTTATCTGCTGAGTCTGATCAGCATCCCGCGCTGAGCGACGGCATACCAACAGCCCGAAAGCGCGCCACTGAAGCGCCTCCCACAATATGAAGCTGCCGCCTGATCTGGCCGCCTAAGGCAAAACCGTGGGAGGGGCTTCAGCCGCGACAAACACCTGCCGCCCATGCGATTGGCCTGACAAGCAGCGTTGCAGCACAACAGCGCCTTTAGCAAATCCGCTAAACTCGGCCGATTGCCGTCTGGAGTGCCCTATGCGCGAAGATTTGAATCAAGGCCTGATCGAGTTTCTCAAGGCCTCACCCACCCCCTTCCATGCCACCGCCAGCTTGGCCCTGCGCCTTGATGCCGCGGGTTTCCAACACCTAGACGAACGCGCCAGTTGGCACACCGAAGCCGGTGGCCGCTATTACGTAACGCGCAACGACTCATCAATCATCGCCTTCAAACTGGGTAAACGCTCGCCACTTGAGGGCGGTATTCGCCTGGTTGGCGCGCACACCGACAGCCCGTGCCTACGCGTTAAGCCGCAACCGGAGCTGCAACAGCAGGGCTTCTTCCAGCTTGGCGTTGAGGTGTATGGCGGCGCATTGCTGGCCCCCTGGTTCGACCGTGACTTGTCGTTGGCCGGCCGGGTGACCTACCGCCGCGACGGCAAAGTTGAAAGCCAGCTAATCGACTTCCAGAAGCCGATTGCGGTCATTCCCAACCTGGCTATTCACCTTAACCGTGAAGCCAACCAGGGCTGGGCGATCAACCAGCAGATCGAGCTGCCACCGATCCTCGCGCAGATTGCCGGTGATGAACCCGCCGATTTCCGCGCGCTGCTCACCGACCAACTGGCCCGTGAGCATGAGTTTAGCGCCGATGCGGTGCTCGATTATGAACTGAGCTTTTACGACACCCAAAGCGCCGCCGTGATTGGCCTGAACAGCGACTTTATCGCCGGTGCGCGCTTGGACAACCTGCTGTCCTGCTATGCCGGACTGCAAGCGCTGCTGGCCGCACCCGAAGAGGAAAGCTGCGTGCTGGTGTGCACCGACCACGAAGAAGTCGGCTCCTGCTCGGCCTGCGGTGCTGATGGCCCGATGCTGGAGCAAGTGCTACGCCGTGTGCTGCCGGACGACGAGGCCTTTGTGCGGATTATTCAGCGCTCGCTGCTGGTGTCGGCCGATAACGCTCACGGCGTGCACCCCAACTACCCCGACAAGCATGATCAAAACCACGGGCCCAAACTCAACGCCGGCCCGGTGATCAAGATCAACAGCAACCAGCGTTACGCCACCACCAGTGAAACCGCCGGGTTCTTCCGCCACCTGTGCCTGGAAAATGAAGTGCCGGTGCAAAGCTTCGTCACCCGCAGTGACATGGGCTGCGGCTCCACCATCGGCCCGATCACTGCCAGCCAGTTGGGCGTGCGCACCGTCGATATCGGCTTGCCGACCTTCGCCATGCATTCAATCCGCGAACTGGCCGGCAGCCATGACTTGGCGCACCTGGTGAAAGTGCTGACTGCGTTTTACGCCAGTGCCGAACTGCCGTGATGTTCCTGCAAAGACTAGCCGGCAGAACCAATTGAAAACAGCGTAAGTACCAACGTACCACGCACTGCCCTTGAGCTGTAACATCACCCTTTTGGCAGCAGCAGTAAGAAGCGAATTTAACCTGTGGGCACAGACATCGAATTAACTGTCGGCACCGCAGGGAGAGGAATAGTAGTGAATGATCGAACGCTGACAGTCTACCAACGCCAGTATTACGCCTGGCAGCTCACCCGGCGCATGGCCGGGGACAATCCTGATTTGCTCACGCCCTCCCTGGCGGGTTCCCAGGTCGATCTCAATCCGCACCAGATCGAAGCCGCGCTATTCGCCTGCCGCAACCCCTTGGCCAAGGGTGTGATCCTCGCCGACGAAGTAGGTCTGGGTAAAACCATTGAAGCGGGTCTGGTCATCTCCCAGTGCTGGGCCGAGCGTCGCCGTCGCATACTGATAATCGTACCGGCCAACCTGCGTAAGCAGTGGCACCAGGAACTGCAAGACAAGTTCGGCTTGCAAGGCGTGATTCTGGAAGCGAAAAGCTACAACACCCTACGCCAGGCAGGGCGCAAGCCATTCGAAGCCGACGGGCCGATCATCTGCTCCTATCAGTTCGCCAAATCCAAAGCCGATGACATCCAACGCATGGGCTGGCATCTGGTTGTGTTGGACGAAGCCCACCGCCTGCGCAACGTTTACAAGAAAGGTAACGTGATCGCACGGACGATCAAGGGTGCTCTCGCCCATGTGGAATCCAAAGTTCTGCTGACCGCAACGCCGTTGCAGAACTCGCTTTTGGAACTCTACGGACTGGTCAGCGTCGTCGACGAGCGCGTCTTCGGCGACCTCGACAGTTTTCGTGTGCAGTTCGCCCAAGGCAACCGTGAACTGGCAATGGAGGCGCTGCGTGCCCGCCTGGCTCCAGTCTGCAAGCGCACTTTGCGCCGCCAGGTGCAACCCTACGTGTCCTACACCCAACGCATCGCCATCGTGCAGGAGTTCACCCCATCGAACGAAGAGCAAGAGCTATCAGAGCTCGTTGCCGCCTACCTGCGACGCCCCAACCTCAAAGCTTTGCCCGACGGTCAGCGACAACTGATCTCGCTGGTACTTTGGAAACTGCTGGCATCGTCTAGTCACGCCATTGCCGGCGCGCTGGAAACCATGGCCAACCGCTTGCAAGGCGTGCTCGACAACGCCAGCGAAGTTCCTGAACTGGCCGAAGAGCTGGACGACGACTTTGAGGCGCTCGACGAGACCGCCGAAGAGTGGAGCGATGAGGAGCCCGACAACGAATCCAGCTCACAGAACGAGCGAGAGGCATTGGGCAGTGAAATCGCCGAGTTGCGCCACTTCAAAAAGTTGGCGACCAGCATTCGCGATGACTCAAAAGGCCAGGCACTGCTGACCGCCCTGGCACGTGCCTTTGTCGAGCTGGATCGCCTGGGGGCCGAAAAAAAAGCCATCATCTTCACCGAATCCAAGCGCACCCAGAACTATCTGCTCTCGCTGCTGGAAAATACGGCTTATGGCGCAGGCATAGTGCTGTTCAACGGCACCAATAGCGATGCCCGTGCCCAGGCCATCTACAAGGACTGGCTCAAACGCCATGAGGGCAGCGACCGCATCAGCGGCTCGAAAACCGCCGACACCCGCGCCGCGCTGGTCGAGCATTTCAAGGAATTCGGCACCGTAATGATCGCCACCGAGGCTGGGGCGGAAGGCATCAACCTGCAATTCTGCTCACTGGTGGTGAACTACGACCTGCCCTGGAATCCTCAACGTATCGAACAGCGAATCGGCCGTTGTCACCGCTACGGGCAACAGCACGATGTGGTAGTGGTCAACTTTATCGACCTGAACAACCCCGCAGACAAGCGCGTTTATCAGTTGCTCAGCGAAAAATTCCGTCTCTTCGATGGCGTGTTTGGTGCCAGCGACGAAGTGCTCGGTGCCATCGGTTCGGGCGTGGACTTCGAACGGCGCATTGCCCAGATCTACCAGCAGGACTGCCGCAACCCTGAAATCATTCGCGCTAATTTCGAACAGTTGCAGCGTGACCTCGCCGGTGAAATCAACGAAGCGATGGTCAAGACCCGCCAATTACTGCTGGAAAACTTCGAAGAAGAAGTGCAGGCCACGTTGCGGGTACATGCAGAGAACACACGAGAAGCATTGGATCGCTTCGAACGCATGCTGCTGGATCTGACCGAAGCCGAACTGAGTGACTATGCCCAGTTCGACGACAGCAATGGCTTCCATCTGCACAGTTTGCCCGGCGCGACCGAACCAACCTCGAATATCTCCCTGGGGCGCTACGAACTGCCGCGCCGCAGTGGCGAAGCGCATCTTTATCGTATTGGCCATCCATTGGCCGAGTGGGTCATTCAACAGGCCAAGGGGCGCGAACTACCCGCTATGCGCCTGCGCTTCGACTATGCAGCCCACGGCATGCCCGTAACCACCTTGCAACCCTATCGAGGACAAAGCGGCACACTTGTCGTCCACCTGTTGACGGTCGATGCTCTGGGGCGCAAAGAACAGCACTTGATCGTCTCAGCCGTAACTGACAGCGGCGAGGTGCTAGTCGAGGACGACCCCGAGAAATTGTTGCGCCTGCCCGCCGAAGTGCTGCCGCAAACACAAGGTATTGCGAATGATGCAGCCTGCAGCGCCGATCTGCAGTCACGCCAGGAAAAACAGCTACGCGAGATCAACCAACGCAACCTCGGCTACTTCGAGCAAGAGGTGCTCAAGCTCGATGCCTGGGCCGACGACCTCAAACTGGGACTGGAACAAGACATCAAGGAAATTGACCGGGAGATCAAGGAAGTGCGCCGAACCGCCGCCACCGCCCCGACGCTGGATGAGAAACTGCACTGGCAAAAGCGTCAACGCGAGCTCGAAGGCCAACGGACCAAGCTGCGCCGGGAACTGTTCGAACGGCAGGACACGATAGAAGCGGAGCGCAACGGCCTGATCGAAGAGTTGGAACAACGGCTGCAGCAGCGGGTGCAGGAGCAGCGACTATTCACCATTGGATGGGAGCTGGTGTGAAGAACAGAAAAACCTGCTCGCTAAGAATCGAGCAGTCCCTTGAGCCCAGGGGACAAATCAACAACCCCGGCCCTGACTCCTTCGAATTCGAGGGAATTAGAGCCGGGGACGCGCAACGCTGCTTCGAGCAAGCGCCGCCGAAAGTGCAGGCGCAAACATTATTTACCATCGAGCAAGGATCTCTCTGATGGCTGCACAACACCGTCCGCTGGAACTCGAACTGCTCTGCCAAAAACTGGACGCAGATTTCGGCACCCAAATAGCGGGAACTGGCGCGTCTCTCGCAGCCCGCCAAAGCAATTTCTATTCGAAAACTGTAGCCGCTTTTCTGCTCTGCAAAGCAGCCGGTGCGACCCTTGAAGAAGCCGTGGCAGCGAGTATCGACGGCGGACTGGACCATGGCATCGACTCCGTATTTATAGCCGCAGATAACACCCTCTGGCTGGTGCAATCCAAATACCAGGCCAGCGGCTCGGGCGAGCCGGAACTGGGTGATATCTCGAAATTTCGCGACGGTGTGGAAGACCTACTACATGGAAAACTGGAGCGCTTCAATGAAGCTCTGCAAGCACGTGCGGAGGCCATTACCAATGCACTGAACAACGAGGCATGCCGCATCAAAGTGGTATTGGTCTACACCGGCACCGCTGTCTCCGATGATCGACGGCATATCTTTGGCAGTTTGGAACGTGCCTTCAATGGCAGCAATCCAGGCTTTCTACAGTGCTCCACCTACGGCCTGGCGGCGTTGCATGAGTTACATCTGGACGGCAATGCCCCTGCCCTGATCGAGGCAGATATCGAATTGCATAGCTATGGCTACAGCCAGGCCCCCTATCGTGCATTCTATGGCCGACTTTCCGCTAAGCCTCTAGCGCAGCTTTACCAGCAACATGGCGACTACCTGGTCGAACGCAATATCCGCCGCTACAAGGGCTCAACCACAGTCAACGAGGGGCTAAACGGAACGCTGCAGCAGGAAGCCGAACATTTTTTCTACCTCAACAATGGCGTCACCTTCCTATGTAACTCGATTCGCGAAGTGCATCCGCGTGATCCAAATCGCCAACTAGGGCGTCTACGCGTCACTGGCCTTTCCATCATCAATGGTGCCCAGACGGTCGATGCCATTGCCCGGGAAGAACCTGCCTATTACGAAACCCACCCTGCCGAAGTCATGGCAACCTTTATATGCCTTGAAAATGCCCCCGACGATTTCGGCGACAAGGTCACTCTGTCCCGTAATAGGCAGAACGCCGTCGACCTAGAAGATTTCGCCGCCCTGGATGAGCGCCAGGGCGTCTGGCGGCAGACCCTTGCACTGGAAAGTATCGACTACCTGATCAAGCATGGCGACGACGATCCGACTCATTCACCCCAAGTATTCAGCGTACGTGAAGCCGCCCCCGCCCTGGCATGCGCCCTTCCCGGCAACGACTGGCCGGACTTTGTGGTGGCCGCAAAGAACGATAGGAAAAAGCTGTTTGGCCGGCCTGGTCTGGTAGCTGCCAGAGGGCCGCTGGCCACGGCCTATGATCGATTATTTACCGACTCACTAACTGCCCGCGAAATCTGGCGTGCCGTGCAAATCAGCCGTTTTGTTCAAACCCAATTGCGTAACCGCGCAGGCGAGCCTGGGCCTGGTAATCTGGCTGCAAACGCGCTACCCACGGCGGAAATACTCAGAAACTGCGGTTGGCTGCTGCTCCATGTCCTCTTTATCCGCACCGGACTGCTTAATGGCCCCACCCTGGCGTTAAGCGAACCAGACACTCAACGTCTTTCCATCGAACTCGACCAGGCAGCTCTGAAGCTGACCGAAGTCGTCCAGGCACAGGCCTGGGGCAAACAGGCCCGCAGCCTGTTCGAAAACAAAACCGACTGCCAAACCATCAAGCGCTTGCTGATGGCCGCCCTCGCGCAAAGGGCCTAGGAACTACTGATGAGCAAACAGAAACTCGAACTCACCTGGATCGGCAAGGACAAGCGCCCCAAGCTAGAGCCGCGCATTCTGCAGGAAGACCCGAGCAAGTCCTATCACGCCGGGCACCGGGTAACGGACAACGACCAGTTCGATAACCGCCTGATATTTGGTGACAACCTGCTGGCGCTAAAAGCGTTGGAGCAGGAATTTACCGGCAAGGTGAAGTGCGTATTTATCGACCCGCCGTATAACACACAGAACGCATTCAAACATTACGACGATGGGCTAGAACATTCGATCTGGCTGGGGTTGATGCGCGATCGCCTAGAGATAATTCGGAAATTGCTATCCGACGAAGGTTCTCTTTGGATCACTATTGACGACAATGAAGCGCATTATCTGAAAGTTTTGTGCGATGAAATATTTGGGCGAGATAATTTTGTAGCAAATGCAATCTGGCAGAAAAAATACGCCCCAGCCAACGATGCGCTATGGCTCAGCGATAGCCATGACCATATCCTTATATACGCAAAAAACAAAAGCGGCTGGCGCCCTAACAAGCTTCCCCGTACCGAGGAACAAGATAAGCTTTATAAAAACGAAGACAATGACCCTCGTGGTCCTTGGATGTCAGATAATTACACATGCGCAAAAAGCGCTGACGAACGACCAAATCTCTACTATTCAATTATTAACCCAAATACAGGCGAAGAAATTTTCCCGAAACGAACACGCGTCTGGGCTTTTGATAAAAAAGCACATCAAAAACACATTGATGAAGATCTGATTTATTGGGGAAAGAATGGGGTTAACAGTACCCCTCGGCTTAAAAAATTCTTGTCGGGCCTTCGCTCTCCAGGGAGAGTTGCAACGACGATATGGTTACACGAGGAAGTTGGCCACAACCAGGATGCAAATAGAGAGCAACAGACATTTAATTCCGACGACCCCTTTAAGACTCCAAAGCCTGAAAAACTTATTCATCGAATCCTAGCTTTGGCAACATCCCCTGGGGATTTAATCCTCGACTCCTTCGCCGGCTCCGGCACCACCGGCGCTGTCGCCCACAAAATGGGCCGCCGCTGGATCATGGTCGAGTTGGGCGAGCACTGTCATACCCATATCATCCCGCGCCTGAAAAAAGTCATCGACGGGGAAGATAAGGGAGGCATTAGCGAAACAGTCGGCTGGCAAGGTGGTGGCGGCTTCCGCTATTACAGCCTGGCACCTTCCCTGCTGGAAAAGGACCGCTGGGGCAACTGGACTATCAACCGCGAGTACAACGCCGCGCAGCTTGCCGAGGCGCTGTGCAAGCTGGAGGGCTTTACCTATGCGCCTTCGGAAACTCTCTGGTGGCAGCATGGCCATTCCAGCGAGCGCGACTTTATCTGCGTGACCACACAAAATTTGTCCGCCGAGCGCTTGCAAGGTCTGGCCGATGAAGTCGGTGGCGAACGTTCGCTACTGGTCTGCTGTGCGGCCTTTCATGGCATCGGCAGCGAACAAGCAGCCGAGCGCTGGCCGAACCTGACCTTGAAGAAGATCCCGAAAATGGTCTTGGCCCGCTGCGAATGGGGCCATGACGATTACAGCCTGAACGTGGCTGCCCTGCCCATGTTTGATAAACCGACAGCCGAGCCCGCGACCCAGCCACTGGCCGTCGATCGAAAGAAAAAGGCCCAGGTAGCGCCGGGCCAAGGCGGGTTGTTTGCGGAGGATGAGGCATGAGCGAACACAACTACCCCGGCTCGCGCTGGTGGAAGTTCGACTTTCATAACCACACGCCGGCCTCCCTGGACTATCGGGGCGACAAGGCCATCAGCCCGCGCCAATGGCTGCAAGACTATCGGGATGCCGGCATTCAGTGCGTCGCCGTGACCGACCACAACACCGGGGAATGGATCGACCGCCTGAAAGCAGCCTTGGACGAATTGCGCCAGGAAGACCCGGACTGGGAGGAGTTCTTCCTGTACCCCGGCATGGAGCTGTCCTGCAGTGGTGGCGTGCATCTCAAGGTTCTCCTTGGCCCCGAAAAAAGCACAGCCGACATCGAGGCCATTCGCGGCTGCGCCAAGTATCAGGGCACCCCAGGCGACAGCGACGGTGTCACCCGCATCAGCGTGGCGGATGTAATTGCAGAAATTCACCAGGCTGGCGGCATCGCCTGCGCCGCCCATATCGACCAACCCAAGGGGTTGCTGACTGCCGTTACCGACCACTACACCCTGCAACAACTGCTGCCCTTGCTTGATGCGGTAGAAGTGATCGACCCAAATGCGGCCAGCGTCCAGCAACACAAAAGTACATTGGAGCACCTGGCCTGGGTACTCGGTTCCGATAGCCACAAACCCAAGGAAATCGGCCGCGGCTACACCTGGGTCAAGATGTCCACCCCCAACCTGGAAGGTCTGCGCCTGGCCTTGCTCGACCCGGAATCTGCCATCTGCCGAAGCGACCAAGAGCCCAACGAGCCGCAGCCTCTTCCTTCTCAGTGGATCATTTCAGTCACGCTGGAAAATATGCACCTGCGGCGCAATGGTCAAGGCCCGCTGCGCCTGGACTTCAACCCCGCCTACAACGCCGTGATCGGTGGTCGAGGCAGCGGCAAGTCGACCGTATTGGAATGCCTACGACTGGCCATGGCGCGGGACAACGAACTCAGAAAGCTCGGCGAAGACTCCGAGATATGGAAAACCTTCGACGGCTTTCAGCGCCTGTATAGCCAACGCGACAAGCCGGGCATGATGCTGCCGGAAACCTGCATTAGCGCTGAGGTGATCAAGGGGCAGGGAGAGTCCAGCGAGCGGCTGAAATACGTTTGGAGCAGACAGGCCGACGGCCGCTTTACCACCCGCGTTTTGCGTTGGGACGAAGGCACCTGGCAGGAAACCGGGCTGGACGAAAGTCAGGCCCGTGCCGCCTTCCCCATCAAGATCTTCAGCCAGAAGCAAGTATTGGCTCTGGCCAATAACCCGCAGGCGTTACTGGAAACTATCGACGACTCCATCCGTGAGCAGAAGGCCATCTGGCAGCAGCAGTTTGACGAAAAGAAATCCGCCCTGCTCGCTGCCCGCCTGCGCGTGCGTACTCTGAAGAAGGAGCTGGAGAAGAAACCCGCGCTGGAGCTGGAATACAAAGACGCCAGTCGCAAGGCCCGCGTATTTGCCAACGCCAACTTCGGCCACCTGCTCAAGGCCTATCAGCGAGCCAGCCAGCAGCAGCGGGCTATGGAGGACTTCCACCAGTTGCTGGCGGACGATGTAGCGCGGCTGCAAGCCGGGCTCGATGAGGCCGCCAATCTGGCCGGCACTGAGTTGGCGCAGTTCCTCGCCGAAACTCCAGCCGAAATCGCCGCCCGTGACAGCGCCCTGGCATTGAAGAACGAGCTGGTCAAAGGCTACGAACAGGTCGCTGCGATAGTCGCGCAGATGCGCAGTCTGCTGGCTGACGCCCAAACCGCTCAGGCAGCAAGCACCTGGCAGCAGGAAAACCATACGCATATCCAGGCTTATCAGCTAGAAACCGAGCGTCTGAAAGCCGAGGGCATCAACAGCGCCCGTGAAGCCGCCGCCGCCGTGGCCACGGAAGAACGCCTGCGCAAACAACTGGAACAGGTCAAGACCTTTGAAGTTGAGTTGGTGCAAGCGGAACAGACAGCCATGGATGCCGCTCAGGCGTTGGCACACTGTCGCGAAGGCCTTACACAGCTACGTGAGACCTTTACCCAGCAACTGTTCGCCCAGAACGACATGCTCAAGGTCCTCCTGCGCGGGATGGCCAGCAGCAAAAGCGAAGTTGGCCGCTTCCGGGAAATACTGCGGCTGGGTAGCGGTGAAAATTTTACCGCAGCAATCTGGCAAGAGAGCGAGGATGAAAACAAGAGTGGCGTGCTGTGGGATGTAATCGACGTCGATGATCCGCAACTGATCTCCGGTC
Source organism: Pseudomonas synxantha (assembly GCA_945874835.1). Classification (GTDB taxonomy): domain Bacteria; phylum Pseudomonadota; class Gammaproteobacteria; order Pseudomonadales; family Pseudomonadaceae; genus Aquipseudomonas; species Aquipseudomonas synxantha_B. The sequence continues at coordinate 13,245 of CAMCJM010000063.1, forward strand.
GATTGGCCGAGCTCAAGCAGACTCTGGAGGAGATGAGCGAAAAACGCCATGACGCCACCGTCCTCAAAAGCCGCTTCCGCGCCGAATTGGTTCGCCGTATCGAGGCGCTGCCCAATGAAGTCTTCGACGAATTGGCCTGCTGGTTTCCGGAGGACGAGGTGACCTTGGAGTATCGGCCTAGAAAGGGCTCCGCCTATAAGAACATTCACTTGGCATCTGCCGGTCAGAAAACCGCCGCAATGCTGTCTTTCTTGCTGGTGCATGGCGACGAGCCACTGCTGCTCGACCAACCGGAAGACGATCTGGACAATGCCCTAGTATCCGACCTGGTGGTGGAACAACTGCGCAGGAACAAACAGCACCGGCAACTGATGGTGGTCACCCACAACGCCAATATCGTGGTGAACGCCGATGCCGAACTGGTGATGACCATGGACTTCAATGGGCAGGTCAACCTGGCTTCAGCTGGTGGTTTGCAAGAGCGCAGCGTGCGTCAGGATATCTGTCGCGTCATGGAAGGCGGGGAAGAAGCCTTCCGCCAGCGCTACAAGCGCATTCTTCAAGACCTGGAGGGGCAGCCATGACCGTCGATGATTGGCTGAACAGAATTCGCCTCGGCGAGGACTCCACCCTGGAGCTCAAGCGCGTGGTCCTGCGCAGCTCAACGAAAATAGAAGGCCCGCACCCCGATAGCCTGGCCGATGAGTTGGCAGCAATGGGCAATGCTCAGGGCGGCACCCTGATCCTGGGCGTGGACGACAAAACCCGGCAGGTGCTCGGCATCGCCTATGCCGCGCTGGACACTGTAGAGCAGTGGCTGGCGGAGATTTGCCAAACCCGCATCCAGCCGCCGCTGGATATTGCGACCCAACACATTGAGCTGCCCGATGACACCGGCCAGTTGCAGCCGGTCATCATCGTCACAGTGCCGCGCAGCCTGATGGTGCATAAAAGCTCGAACGGTTATTTCAAACGCGTGGCGCATGCCAAACGCGAGATGGCACCCGATGTGCTCGCTCGGCTATTCCAGCAGCGCAGCCAAGCACGGCTGATTCGTTTCGACGAGCAAGCGGTCTCCGGCACTACCTTGGAACAGGCCTATCCCTTGTTGATGCAAGCCTTCCTTCGTGAGGGCGAAGGCGATGCGAGGCTGCAACTGCAACGCCTGCATTTGACGGCTGAAGACGATGGTGTTCAGCGCCTGAGTGTTGCCGGTGCGTTGCTCTGTACCAGCAAACCGACGAAATGGTTGCCTTCAGCCTATATCCAGGCTGTGGCCTACAGCGGCATCACCAACGACCCCAATGAACAAGTGGATGCCAAAGACTTCGACGGCCCTCTGAATCAGCAGATCTGGGATGCCTTCGACTTTGTCCGGCTGAACATGCGCATACCAGCCCGCAAGGAGATGGGCCGTGTGGACTATCCGCAATACAGCCTGCGAGCTGTTTTTGAAGCTTTGGTAAATGCGGTCGCCCACCGCGATTACTCGATCTGGGGCGGGCGCATTCGTTTGCACCTGTTCGCGGATCGGCTAGAGCTTTACTCGCCAGGCTCCCTGCTCAACTCAATGACGGTCGAAGCGATGCGGGCGATGTCCATGCCGCGTAATGAGGTGATTTCCAGCCTGTTCGCCCGCTATTACCCGGTTCGGGAGCAAGGCCTAGGACGTGAATATTTGATGGATCGACGAGGTTCAGGTGTGGATGTGATCCTGCATGAAAGCGAACAACTGTCCGGCATCCGGCCGGTCTTCGAGAACATTGCCGATATGGAGCTGCGCTTGACCCTCTACGCCGCCTCGGTGCCGGATCAGGAGACGCCTGCATGAGTGCGCGTACTCAAGTTCTGCATCACGTCAACGGCCGGCTATCGCTACGACCACCGCAGTCGGTATCGCTTGCCCGCCTGGCTCTAGCGCTCAGCGCCGCACCGGAAATGCTCGGGCACGAACGGGACCTTTCTGCAGTTTTGTCCAGCTTGAAGGCTGCCTTCGCCGACAAGGCACCAAACCTGGAAGACTTCGAGCGGGAGTTCCCCTCTCTTTGCTTCGCCCTAGCCACCGGGGTGGGCAAAACTCGGTTGATGGGTGCCTTCATCGCTTACCTGCACCTGGCCCATGGCATCAATAATTTTTTCGTGCTGGCACCGAATCTGACGATTTACAACAAGCTGATTACGGACTTCACCCCGAACACGGCAAAGTATGTTTTCAAGGGCATTGGTGAGTTTTCAATCAATGCACCGAGGGTCATTACCGGCGACAATTACGAGCAGCAGAACATCACCGGCGGTGAGCTGTTTGGTGAAGTCCGCGTCAATATTTTCAACATTTCGAAGATAAACTCCGAGGTACGCGGCGGCAAGGAGCCACGAATCAAGCGCATGCGCGAGGTCTTGGGCGACAGCTACTTCAACCATCTTGCAGGGTTGGATGATCTGGTTCTGTTGATGGATGAGTCCCACCGCTACCGGGCCAGCGCCGGAGTGCGTTCAATTAACGAGCTAGAGCCTTTGTTTGGTTTGGAAGTCACGGCGACGCCGTTTGTGGAGTCGCCACGCGGTCCGGTGCCGTTCAAGAACGTGGTAATGGACTATTCATTGGCTCGAGCGATGGAAGATGGTTTCGTCAAGGAACCCGCCGTCGTGACCCAACGTGGCTTCGATGCACGCGACCATAGCCTGGACGAAATCGAACGCATCAAGCTCGAAGATGGCATCCGCCTGCATGAAACCACTAAGGTGGAACTGCTCACCTATGCCCGGGAAAACGCAGTCAAACTGGTCAAGCCTTTCATGCTGGTTATCGCCAGGGATACCAGCCATGCCTCGCAACTGTTGAACCGCCTGGAGAACGAGCTGTTCGACGGGCGCTATGCCGGCAAGGTGATTCAGGTGGACTCCAGCAAAACCGGCAAAGACGAAGAGGAAATGATCAGCCGCCTGCTGAGCGTAGAAAGCGTCGAGGAGCCAACCGAGATCGTCATCCACGTCAACATGCTCAAGGAAGGCTGGGATGTGACCAACCTCTACACCATAGTCCCTCTGCGAGCCGCCAATGCCCGCACCCTGGTCGAGCAATCCATTGGCCGAGGTTTGCGCTTGCCCTATGGCAAACGCACCGGCGTGGCGGCGGTTGATCGGCTCAACATCATTGCCCATGACCGCTTCCAGGAAATCATTGATGACACCAACCGGGCGGACTCGCCGATCCGCCTGCAAAGAATCATCCTCGACGCCCCCGAGAGCGAGGAGAGAAAAGTAAGCGTGCAAATCGAGTGTGGGTTGATGGCTCGACTAGGGTTGGCAGTTGCTCCAGTGGTTTCACTCCCCGAGCGAGATATTGAAGACGCCTCCGCTACCTTTACACCACCTCCTATGCTTACCTCAGAACCTGAACGCCAAGCCGTGCAGAAAGTTCTGGAAGTAATCGGCCGGTATGAAATCAGGCGAGAACAAGTACCCACCACTGCAGCCTTGCTCAGGCCAGAGGTACGCCGGGAAATCCTCGCCGAGGTGCAAGAGCTACTGAAACCCACTCAAGGGACGCTGCTGACCGATGATGCCTCCGTCGACCTAGCCGCTGTTATCGCCAAAACCACGGAAATTGTAGTTAATCAGAGCATCGATATACCGCGCATAGCAGTAGTGCCAAAAGGTGAAATCTCTACCGGTTTTCATCCA
>CAMCJM010000064.1 GCA_945874835.1 Pseudomonas synxantha
GCGTTGTCACCCGGAAATACGCCCCGACGGTTGGCGGATTTACGCGGCAGTATCGGCCTGCTATTCATAAAAAAGCGGCCCAGGCCATCGACACCCAGGGCGGTGAAGATGTCCAAGACCCGCTACCCAGTTGACCGCAAAGCTGCTCCGCTTAAGTGAACAGCATTGCGGGCAAGCCCGGGTTTGTGATGAAGCCGTTGGATCAGCCGTTCTGGCGGATACCGGCCACCAGCCACGGCTGGTTATCACCGGCCTGACGCTCAAGACGCCAGCTCTCACTGAAAGCTTCACCTTGATCAAAGCGCGAAGTTTTGGCGACGCCAGTGAAGGTCAGGGTGGCGATGGTCTTGTCGCTGTGGTCATCGACGCCGTCGAGTTGTGCATCGAGTTCATCGACATAAGTGGACTGGAAGCCTTCACCCAGTTCCGCACGCTCGCGGCTGAGGAACTCGAGCAGTTGCGGGGTCACGAACTCGGCAATCTTAACCATTTCGTTAGCGTCCCAGTGCTGTTGCAGGCTGAGGAAGTGCTCACGGCCGGCGCTGACAAAGCTCTGCTCGTTAAACCAGGCTGGAGCATTGACCACGGGCTTGATTGCAGCACTGGCAGCGTTGCCGCCGAAGATCGAGCTAGGGGCAGCTTGAGTCGGCATCTCACGCTGATACGGCGCGCCACCGGCGGCAGCTGGCTGAGCCTGGCGACGACGGGCAGCGAGGAAGCGGAACAGCAGGAAGGCGATCAGGCCGAAGATCAGCATGTCCATGATCTGCAGGCCTTCAAAGCCGCCACCCATGAACATGGCTGCCAGCAGGCCGCCTGCAGCCAGACCGGCCAGTGGGCCCATCCACTTCGATGCGCCGCTGGCAGCAGCTTGGGTACCTGCGGCAGCCGGAGCGGCGGCTTGTTGTTGGGTCGGTGCCTGGCGAGCCTGATGGCTGGGCGCGGAACCAAAGGATTTGCCGCTGCCCATGCGCTTGGCTTCGGCGTCGAAACTCATGGTAAGCCCCAGGCTGAGGCACATGGCCAGGGCGATGCTTAGGAAACGCTGCATGGTGGGCTGTCTCTTAGTTGATGGATCTACGCGCGCATCTTGCCCGGCGCACGCGCGGCTGGCTAGGCATAGAGTGTTTCCGACTTTTGCCCGCCGCGCAGTTGCGCAGTGATGCTGGGGCGTGACGCGCAAGTGATGGATCGGCAGTGCGCCGCCAAGCGGTTCAGGCTCAGACGGCGCGAGGCGCGATTAACGCCAGTCGTACAGCTCTTTTTCCGAGAGCAGGTGCATTTGGCTAACCTGCGCCTGGAAGGCCTGCATCGACGCCCAGATGCGGCCGTTCAGCTCGCTCTGCGCGGCCAGTTCACCCAGTACGAACTCGGATTCGCGCTGCATGGCGCTGAGCACTTCATCCGGGAAGCGCTTGAGCAGGGTGCCCGATTGCTTCAACTGATCCAGCGCCAGGGCATTGTGGTAGACGTAATCGTCGAGCATGTCTTGATTGGCAGCGCGGGTGGCTTCAGTGAGGATCGCCTGCAAGTCTGCCGGCAGGCTGTCCAGCGCCTTTTGGTTGATCAGCAATTCCAACACGGCCTGTGGCTCCTGCCAGCCGGGGAAGTAGTAGTACTTGGCTGCCTTGTGCAAACCGAAGGCCAGGTCGTTGTAAGGGCTGACCCAGTCCGTGGCATCGATGGCGCTGGTTTGCAGGGCGGTGAAGATCTCACCGCCGGGCAGATTGACGGTGGTGGCACCGAGTCGGCTGAGCACTTCGCCACCCAGGCCCGGCATGCGGATTTTTAAGCCTTTGAGGTCGTCGAGGCTGTTGATTTCCTTGTTGTACCAACCGCCCATCTGCATGCCGGTGTTGCCCACCGCCAGCGGCTTCACGCCGAAGGGTGCGTAGGCTTCATCCCACAAGGCTTGACCACCACCCTTGCTCAGCCAGGCATTCATTTCGCTGGTGGACAGGCCAAACGGCACGGCGGTGAAGAACTGCGCCGCTGGTACCTTGCCCTTCCAGTAATACGCCGCGCCATGACCCAGTTCGGCGGTGCCGCGCGACACGGCATCAAACACCTCAAGCGGTGGCACCAACTCGCCGCCTGCATACACCTTGATGGTCAGGCGACCATTGCTCATGGTCGCCACCCGCTCGGCCAAGCGCTCGGCGGCGCTGCCCAAACCGGGGAAGTTCTTCGGCCAGGCGGTGACCATCTTCCAGTGGTAAGTCTGCACCGGCTCGGCGCTGGCTTGCGGGGCGGCGGCTTGTTCCTTGCAGCCCGCCAGCCCGAAGGCGGCGAGCAGGGCGCTGGCGAGCAGCAGAGGGCGGCGGATCATCGGGGGCTTCCTTGTTATTTGAGGGTTGAACCCGTAGCCCGGATGCAATCCGGGGCAACCCTTGAACGGGTCCCCGGATTGCGCTGCGCTTATCCGGGCTACGGTTTGTTGTTAAAGCGCTTGCAGCTTGGCATAGCTGAGCATCAACCATTTGCTGCCTTCGCTCTCGAAATTCACCTGCACCCGCGCCTGTGCGCCGGAGCCTTCGAAGTTGAGGATGGTGCCTTCACCGAACAGTGAATGCTGCACGCGCTGGCCGAGGTTAAAGCCGGTGTCCGGCACGGCGCTGCCAGCGAACATGCTGTCGCCACTCATGCTGTTGCCGCCCATGTTACGGCTCACCGCGCCAAAGGGGCGGCTGACGCTGTTGCTCAGGCGCACTTCCTGGATCAGCTGCGGCGGAATTTCGCGGACGAAGCGCGACACCTTGTTGTAGGTCTCTGTGCCGTACAGACGACGGGTTTCCGCGTAGGTGATGACCAGCTTGCGCATGGCGCGGGTGATGCCGACGTAGGCCAGACGGCGCTCTTCTTCCAGGCGGCAAGGCTCTTCCAGGCTCATCTTATGCGGGAACAGGCCTTCTTCCATGCCCACCAGAAACACCTGGGGAAACTCCAGACCTTTGGCGCTGTGCAGGGTCATCAGCTGCACGCTGTCTTCGTTCTCGGCAGCCTGGGTATCACCGGCTTCCAAGGAAGCGTGGGTGAGGAAGGCTTGCAGCGGGGTCATGTCTTCGCCTTCGTCGTTGTCGAAGGTGCGCGCGGCGCTGACCAGTTCTTCCAGGTTTTCCACCCGTGCCTGGCCCTTTTCGCCTTTTTCCGCTTGGTGATAGGCAATCAGCCCGCTTTGCTCAATGACCGTCTGGGTCATCAGGTGCAGCGGCATGTCCAGCACCTTGGCCGACAGGTTGTTGATCAGTTCGATAAACCCGGCCAGCGCGCCCGAGGCACGGGCGGGCAGGGCTTTGCTGCTGACCATCAGGTGCAGCGCGCCCCACATCGACACCTCATGAGCGCGGGCGTATTCGCGGATGGCTTCGATGCTTTTCTCACCGATGCCGCGTGCCGGCACGTTGATGATGCGCTCCAGCGCGGCGTCGTTGCCGCGACCGTCGAGCAGGCGTAGGTAGGCCATGGCGTTTTTGATTTCCGCACGCTCGAAGAAGCGCTGGCCACCGTAAATGCGGTACGGAATTTTCTCGCGCAGCAGGGCTTCTTCGAGCACCCGCGACTGGGCGTTGGAGCGATAGAGAATGGCGATTTCGCTGCGCTTGAGGCCGTCTTTGCGCAGGGCGTCTTCGATGGACTCGACCACGTAGCGGGCTTCGTCATGCTCGTTGAACGCGGCGTACAGGTTGATCGGCTCGCCGTCGCCGTCTTCGGTCCACAGTTCTTTGCCCAGTCGCCCTTGGTTGTTGGCGATCAGCGCGTTGGCAGCCTTGAGGATGCCAGCGGTAGAGCGGTAGTTCTGCTCCAGGCGGATCACTTCGGCATCGCTAAAGTCGTCAGAGAACTGCTGGATGTTCTCGATTTTCGCGCCGCGCCAGCCGTAGATCGACTGGTCGTCATCACCCACCACCATCAAGCTGTCGCCGCCTTTGGCGAGCAGGCGTAGCCAGGCGTATTGCACGGCGTTGGTGTCCTGGAACTCGTCCACCAGAATGTGCCGGAAGCGCCGCTGGTAATGTTCCAGCAGGCCCGGCTTATCGCGCCACAAGTCGAGGGCGCGCAGCAGCAGTTCGGAGAAGTCGATGACCCCGGCACGCGCGCAGGCCGCCTCGTAGCCTTCATAGATTTTCAGCATGGTGGCGAGGAACAGGTCGCCGCCGGGCTGGATGTTTTTCGGCCGCAGGCCTTCATCCTTTTGCCCGTTGATAAACCACTGCGCCTGTTTTGGCGGCCAGCGTTGCTCATCCAGACCGAGGTCGCGGATCACCCGTTTGACGATGCGCTGCTGGTCGTCGGAATCGAGGATCTGGAAATTCTCGGCCAGGCCGGCTTCCTGCCAGTGCGCGCGCAACAGGCGATGCGCCAGGCCGTGGAAGGTGCCGACCCACATGCCGGCCGGGCTTTGCCCGAGCATCTGCTCGATGCGCTGGCGCATTTCGGCAGCGGCCTTGTTGGTGAAGGTCACCGACAAAATGCTGTGCGCTGAGGCCTGCTCGATCTGGATCAACCAGGCGATGCGGTGCACCAGCACGCGGGTTTTACCGGAGCCAGCACCGGCCAGCACCAGTTGGCGGCCCACGCGTGCGGCTACAGCCTGGCGTTGGGCGTCGTTAAGTGAAGCAATCAGGAGTTCGGGATCATTGTGCATCGCGGCATTCTAGGGGGCTGCGTCAGGCAGGGCAAACAAGGCCGTCATGCATGATGTGCTTCGCTGGGTTCGGGCTGCTTGTGCACAGACTCACACCTCCCGCTTCTTTCCCTTAAAGCGCAGATCAGTACAAAAACGCAGGCGTCATTAGTAAGGGCGCGCAGGCAAGTGCCCAGGCTTTAAGGGGGTGACTGATGAGTCAGTTGTGCAGGTCGAGTGGGCCTGTGCCGCGCCCATCAAAAAGTTAGGCTTCTGGGCGGTTAATTCACCCACGTGCAGCTTGGGCGATGCGTCTAGCTCGGGTATGCTGGCCCGGTATTTAGGCAACCACTATAAGAAAATCGCCTATGACCGCATCACCTGATTTTGCTCAGGTTAATGACTGCAAGCCAACTGCCACGCAGGAAGTAACGCAGCTATTTGCCACCGACATTGCCGCCGAACGCACCCGTATGCTGTACCAGGGTTCGCAGGTGCCGACCCTCTTTATGCTGCTCTGCGGTGTGGCTTGCGCCTTTCTGCTGTGGGGTGTTTTGCCTGCGCCGTTGCTGGTTGGCTGGTCTGTCTGGCTGGTGATTCTGGCCGTGCTGCGTTTGGTGCAGGTGCGCGCGTTTAACCGCGCGCTGCCCAGTCTTCAGGCCGACCAGCGTTGGCGTCAGCGGTTTTTGCTGGGCTCGGCTGCCAGTGGGCTGCCCCTGGCGTTTGCCGCCATTGTCTTGGTGCCGGGCAATGTGTTTTTCCTGCAGGCGTTGGTCTATGGCCTGATCGCGGCGGCCATTCTCTCGGCCAGCGTGGCCTATGCCATTAGCCTGACGGCCTTCCTGAGTTTTGCCTTGCCTTGTCTGGTGCCGGCCTTGGCTTTTCTGTTGCTCAGCGACAGCCCCTTGCAACAAGGCTGGGGCCTAATGGGCAGTATTCTGCTGGTGGCCTTGCTGGTGGTGGCCTGGCAGGTCAATCGGCTGGTGCAGCGCAGCTTGTTGCAGCAGTTTCAGAACCGGGCGTTGATCAGTAACTTGGAACACGCCAAACAGCAGGCCGAAGGGCTCAACAGCGAACTGGCGCATGAGGTGGAGCAGCGTTGCCGCGCCGAGGGCGAATTGCGTCAAGCCCATGATGAGCTGGAGAGGCGTGTGGCTGAGCGCACCCAGAGGCTGGACGAAACCACCGTGGCGCTGACTAAAAGCCGCGCACGTCTGACCCTGGCCATTGAAGCCAGCGAGTTGGGCCTGTGGGACTGGGACCTGCAAAGCGATGCCGTGCACCACTCGCGCCTCAAGGAGATTTTTGGCCTGCAGCCGCACGAGGTGCAGGTGATGCTGCGCGACCTGACGCCACGCTTGCACCCGGATGACCTGCCGGTGCTGCGCCAGGCCCTGATTGAACACATGAAGGGGCGCAGCGAAGACTACCGCGTCGAATACCGCATCAAGCACGCCGACGGCCACTGGGTGTGGATCGAAGACCGCGGCCGTGCGGTCGAGCGCGACGCAGGCGGCCGCGTACTGCGCATGCTCGGCACCCGTCGAGACATTAGCGCACGCAAGGCCGAGGAACAGCAGCATCAATTGGCCGCCACGGTATTTGAAGCGGCCAGTGAAGGCATCGTCATCCTCGATCCGAACTACCGGATGCTGTCGGTTAATCAGGCCTTCAGTGACGTCACCGGCTACCGCCAGGACGAGGTCATCGGCAAGAGTGTGATCAAGCTGGTGAATAGCGATGACAGCCGCCGGCAGTACCTGTTGATCCGCCTGGAGCTGGAAAAAACCGACTCCTGGCGCGGCGAGCTGATTGAAACGCGCAAGAACGGCGAACTCTATCCGCAGTGGCTGCAACTGAATGTGGTGCGTGATTCGCGCGGCCAAGTCAGCCATATCGTTGGCTTTTTCGCCGACCTCTCCGCGCGCCGTGAAGCCGAAGAGCGCCTGCGTTACCTCTCGCATTACGACGAACTGACCGGGCTGGCCAACCGCAGCCTGTTCAAGGCGCGGCTGCATGAAGCCAGCCAGCGCGCCCGGAAAAGCGGCCGCAGCATCGCCCTGCTGCATGTTGATCTGGACCGTTTCAAACTGCTCAACGACAGCCTTGGCCATGAAGTCGCCGACCAGTTACTGCGTCAGGTCAGCCGCCGTTTAAGCCAGGCCGTGCCGGAAGCCGATACCTTGGCGCGCTTGTCCGGCGATGAATTTGCCATTTTGCTCGACAGCTACGGCAGCCTCTCCAGCCTGGCGCGCACTGCCAGTCGGCTGCTGAGTAAAATACGCATGCCGATGACCGTGGGCGGGCATGAACTGGTGGTCAGTGCCTCGCTCGGCATCAGCCTGCTGCCGGACAACGCGCGGGAAATCTCGGCCTTGGTCAGCCAGGCGAATATGGCCATGCAACATGCCAAGCACCTGGGCGGCAATACCTTCCAGTTCTTCACCGACAACCTGCAGGCCTGCACTCTGGAGCGCCTGCAACTGGAAAACCAGCTGCGCAAGGGTATCCACGAAGGGCAGTTAGAGGTGTTCTATCAGCCCAAGTTGTGCCTGGCCACCGACAGCCTGAACGCCGCCGAGGCGCTGGTGCGTTGGCGTCATCCGGAGTTGGGGTTGGTGCCGCCCAGCGATTTTATCGGCTTGGCCGAAGAGACCGGGCTGATCGGAGCCATCGGCGAGATCGTTCTGCGTCAGGCCTGTTTACAGGCGCGCGCCTGGCAGCAGCAGGGACTGGCGCAAATTCGCGTGTCAGTGAACCTCTCGGTGCATCAACTGCGTCAGGGCAATCTGCTTAGTCTGGTGCGTCAGGTGCTCGATGAAACCGGCCTGGCGGCGCATTTTCTGGAGCTGGAACTGACCGAAAGCCAGCTGTTGGACAACGTCGAAAGCGTCATCAGCACCTTCCGCCAATTGCGTGAATTGGGTGTGAAGTTGGCCATCGACGACTTCGGCACCGGCTATTCCTCGCTCAGCTACCTCAAGCGCTTCCCGGTGGATTACGTGAAGATCGACCAGACCTTTATCCGCGACCTCACCCCCGGCAGCGAAGACGCCGCCATCACCCGCGCCATCATCGCCATGGCCCACAGTCTGGAACTCAAGGTGGTGGCGGAGGGGGTGGAAACCCAAGCGCAGATGGACTTCCTCAAGAGCCAACACTGCGACGAGATTCAGGGCTACCTGATCAGTAAGCTGGTGCCGGCCGAACAGTTCGCCCAACTCCTGCGCGAGCAGGGCGGCAAATTCTAGGCGGCTGTCCAATACCTGTTTGTTGGATGTGAGGCAATTGCCCAATTGAAAATGGTTCTCAATAAAAATAAGATGCCGCTTCCTTTCGCCCAAGACTAGGGATGCCCGCTTGTCGGACTTGGACATCAAAGGCCTGTTCCAGCAACACGCCAAGACCCTGCAGAGTTTTCTGTTGCGCAAAAGCCGCGACCCGCAATTGGCTGCCGATCTGACTCAGGAAAGCTTTTTGCGCCTGGCGGAACAAGGCAGTGGCGCAGGCATCGACAATTCGCCTGCCTACCTCTACCGCACGGCGAGTAACCTGCTGATCGATCATCAGCGTCAGCAGGCGCGGCGCAAGACCGATCTGGTGCCCCATGAGATGCTGGTCGAGATCGAAGAGCCGGGCGCCAGCCTGGAAGAGCGCACCGCTGCGCTGCAGCAGCTCGAGCGCATGCAGCGGGCGCTGAACGAGTTGCCGCTGCGCACCCGACAGATCTTCCAGCTCAACCGGGTCGATGGTTTGACCCACTCCCAGGTGGCCGACGAGTTGGGTATTTCCGACAGTTCAGTGCAGAAGCATCTGGCCAAAGCCTTGGCCCATGTAATGCAGCGGCTGGCCGAGGCTGCGGATGGCCGATGAGCGACGGGTTACGGAATAAGCGGGGCTCGGACGTCATATTTCTAACAACAATCGAGAATTCAGCGTGATTAGCCATGACCTGCAGAATCAGCAGAATCAGCAGATTCGTCAGGCCGCTGCCGAGTGGGCGGTGCGCCTGGACGGTGCGTGCCTGGATGATGAACAGCAGCGCCAGCTGCAACAGTGGCTGCAGGCCGACTCGCGGCATTTACCGGCATTGGTCCTGGCCCAGCAGACCTGGGTACTTCTGGGCAACCAGCCAAAGTCGGCACGTAACCAGCAGCGGCGTGGCGTGCCCGTTAGCGCGGCTTTGCCGATACGTCATCAGAGACCCAGGCGGCGGCGCTGGTTGGCCAGTGCCAGCCTGGTGTTGCTGGTGGCGGTTATCGGCCTGGTCCAGGCGCCGAAGGTGTTGCTGCTGCAGGCGGACCATTTCACCGGTCGAGGCGAGGTGCGCAGTTTTATCTTGGCCGATGGCAGTGAGGCTATTCTCGACAGCAACAGCGCCATTCGTGTGGCGTACTCCGGCGTAACCCGACGCGTTGAGCTGCTGGCAGGTTCGGCGATCTTTCAGGTCGCCCCGCTAAGTCAGGGTGAGCCCCGACCCTTTGTTGTGGTCAGCGCAGGCGGGCAGGCGCAAGCCCTGGGGACGCGCTTTGTGGTCAGCCGCGAGAGTGCTAAGCAGGCTTGGGTAGGTGTACTGGAGCACCGGGTTACCGTGAGCACTGACGGTGAACCGCTGGTGCTTAGTGAAGGTGAGAGCGTGCGATATGGCGCTGCGGGCATGACGACGCAGTCGTTCGATCTGCGCCGCGCCACCAGTTGGCAGCGGGGCCTGCTGGTGTTCGACCGAGTGCCGCTGGCTCAGGTGGTCCAGCAGCTCAATCGCTACCGCTCTGGGCGCATTCTACTGGGCAGTGACGAACTGGCTCGGCGCGAAGTCAGTGGCGTGTTTCGTCTCGATGCGCTGGACGATGCGCTTTCTACCCTAATCCGGGAAATGCAGCTGCAGCATAGCCAGTGGTTTGGCCTCAGCCTGATCTACTGACACCTGCCGCGCCGCTTATGGCGCGGCGCAACAATCGTTCATCTTGGATTACTGACTTCCCTCTGGTTGTGCGTCTTTGTTGTTAGTGATTTTCATTAACAGGAAAGTGGTTTGGAGTAAGTCATGAGTTATCGGGCGTTCGCAGTACCCCGTTCATTGTGCCGTGCTGGCTCGGCAATGTTGCTTAGTGGTGTCGCTTTAGGCGTGGCTTTGGCCGTAAGTAGTGGTGTGTCCGCCGCCGAATCGGCCAGTGAAACAGCCGCAGCACAACGCCAGTTGTTGGCATTCGACATCGTCGCGCAGCCGCTCGACCGAGCCGCGCTGGCTTTTGCCGAGCAGGCAGGCATCCAGGTGTTCTTCGACAGCGAGCGTTTGCAGGGGCTGCAAGCGTCGCCTCTGCGTGGTCGCTATCTACTTGATGAGGGCTTGCAGCAACTGCTGCGCGGTGTACCGGTTGATTATCGCTTCACGGGGCCGGCTCAGGTCACGCTGACGCGTCGCGCGGAAGGTGATGTCACTCTGCAGCTGTCACCCACGACGGTACGGGGGCAGCGTCTATCGGAGCGTGAGAGAGTCTTTCGACGGGCCAGTTCGGCGGACCTGATTGAGCGCGAAACCATCGACAAACTGCCACCGCGGCATGCCGCCGATCTGTTTGTCGGCACGCCGGGCGTGCAGGTGGCCGAAGACCGGCGCAACCCAGGAGTGGCAGTAAACGTGCGCGGCCTGCAGGATTTTGGCCGGGTCAACATGATGATCGACGGTGCCCGGCAGAACTATCAGCAGAGTGGCCACGGGGCCAATGGTCAGGCGTATGTCGACCCTGAGCTGCTGCGTTCTGTGGAAATCGAGAAAGGGCCCAATTCCGGAGTCGGTGGAGCCGGTGTAATCGGTGGCATGGTCAATTTCCGCACTATCGAGGCGGCTGACCTGCTGACCGATGGTCGTAATATCGGCGCTCAGATCAACGCTTCCAGCGGCTTTGGTGGTTACCGCAACGGCATGCATTTTTCTGGCAGCGCCGCCGTGGGGGTGAGTGCGCTCGATCGCTACGACCTGCTTCTGGCGCTCGGCAGCAAAAGTCTGGGGCAGTTTGAGCCAGGTCGGCGTGGTGAGTTCGCCCCAGACGGTGATGGCACTGCCATGCGCAAGTGGGTGACCCAGTTCACCCGTCAGGATCAGGACAGCCGCCTGGCCAAGCTAGGTGTCAATCTCAGCGAAGATCAGCGCGTGCAGTTGGGCTATACCGAACTCAAGGCGGATTTCGAAAGCAGTTCGGCCAGCGATATGCGCAGTTTTGACGAAGTGACTAGTCGGACCTGGGTGCTGGATCACAACTGGAGCCCGGCCAGCGATCTGCTTGATCTGCAAACCAAGCTGAGTTACGCCGAGGTGGTCAACCAGCACGAACGTCCGGCGCGAGGCACTTATGGCGCCTTCGATGTGCGTTATCAGACCAACACCCTGGGTGCCAGCCTGGCCAACACCAGCCGCTTTACTCTGGGTGATGCGCACCTGAGCTGGAACTATGGTGGTGAGTACTACTACGACTGGACTGACCCTGAAGCCACCCAGGCCAAGCGTCAGCCCGACGAAGAGGATTACACCGCCTCGTTCGATGGTGCCACGCCGAAAGGCGAACGCTGGTTGGGCAGTCTGTTCAGTCAGGTGCGAATGGAGTATGCGCACTGGCTGGAAGCCAATGTCGGCCTGCGTTACGACTATTACCACCTGTGGGGCGACAGCTCTTACTACATGGGTAAAGGCCGTGGCCGGCTGATGACCGAAACCCCATTCTGCAACACGCCGTTCGGGCAGGGTATGGACCTCTGCTACACGCAGAAGGATGTCTATCAGGACATCGCTGCCGAACAGCGTCAGGGGCAGTTTTCGCCGACTCTCGGCCTAGCGGTCAAACCTATCGAGGCGGTGCAACTGTTCGCCAATTTTGGCAAGGGTTGGCGGCCACCGGCGATCACCGAAACCCTGATGCATGGCGTGCACGTGGGTGGCTTTGGAGCAGCACCGTTCACGCCCAACCCGGAGCTTGCTCCCGAACGATCAACCAGCTGGGAGGTAGGCGGCAATCTGCTGCTCGACGACCTGATCGTCACGGGCGACAAGTTGCGCGGCAAGCTCGCCTACTACAGCAACAAGGTTGACGATTATGTGGTCAACGGTGTGGTTGTCTATCCCTCACTGAAGGGCCAGGGATTGCCCTGGCTGGGGGTCAACCAGCCGCATACGGTGGCGTCGGGTTGGGTCAATCTGAGCATGCCGGTACGTTTTCGCGGCTATGAAGCCAGCCTGGATTACGACAGTGGCGGCTTCTATATGAAGGGCAACTACACCCGCACCGACCTGCACTACCAGGGTGACTACGACCCACTGCAGTTGGGCGCTCACCCCTTGTTCCGCGGCGAACTGGCCAAGAGTGGTATTCCCGGCAAGGGATCACTGTTCTTCGTCGCCCCGGCGCGCCATCGGGCCGCGCTCGACGCCGGTATCCGCCTGTTCGAGCAGAGTCTGACCCTCGGTGGGCGTGTTCGCTACAACTCCGCTACCCGGGGTGCCAGCGGGCCTACCGCTGAACTGGATTTCACCAGCGCCCGGATCTACGACCTGTATGCCTCCTATGAGGCAACCGACGCGCTGACCCTGCGCCTGTCGGTGGAGAACCTGCGTGACAGCCTCTATGCCACGCCGTTGGGCCTGGGTGGTGTGCGAGTGGGGGCCGGGCGCACCAGCGTGGCCAGCGTGAACCTGAAATTCTGAGGGCAATCACGTCTTCAGAGGAGCTCAGGACGGGCTCTCCAACATGCGGCCTGACGGCCGCTGGGCGCCACGTGGAAAGGATTCTGGGTAGCGCATAACTCAGCTCATCAAGGAGTGCGACACATGGCAATTTCGATACAGCTCAACAGCGCAGTGGGCAAGGACCTGAGCTTTGCCGGTTATCTGGCCGACTATCAGTCCAGCTTCGCGGCCAGCTCCGGTCAGTGGGGTGGTTTCAACAGCTGGAACCCCTTTGCCACCAGCGGCAGTCAGTACGCCCAGGGTGAGGGTTCGATGTTCAATTCGGGTAATACCGACCTGCAAGGTTTTATCGCTGGTGGCGATCTGCAGTACACCTTGTTCAGCGCTCCGTCCCACACCTTCTACGGCACGCTGAACACCCTGGAGTTCGGTCACGGCCTGCAAGGCGTTTCGCCGCGTAGTTTCGTCCAGTCGGACATCGTCATCAGCAACCTGGGCCTGAGTTCGGTCAAGAGCGAAGGGCGCGCTGGTGACGTGCATGAAATCGTTCATGGCCTGATGAAACCACAGGACAGTGCCAGCGGTGGCATCAGCCATCTTCTGGATTACCTCAACAGCAACCAGTTGAACCTGGTTGCCGGTGCCGGTAACGACACCCTGCAGGGTTACAGCCAGAACGACGTGCTGACTGGCGGCACTGGCGTCGACACCTTCTATTTCGGTCTGTATGGCAGTGCCACCAGTTTCGGCAGCGACACCGTCAGCGACTATGCCGCCGGCGAGAAGATCCAGGTGTCCAACGCGATCTATGCCGACTACAGCGCCTTTAGCAGCGCAGGTGGCAGCGTCAGTGAGTCGGCCGGCAACACCATCATCGACACCAATGGTCACGGCACTATCACCCTTGCCGGGGTGACCAGCTTCGACCTGGCCGATCTGCAGTTCGTTTGATGCAAAAAGCGGACGCAAGATCGCTCTTGCATCCGCTCCACAACAACACCGTCACGGCCTTTGCTTGCAGGCCGGGTCGTGACGGTCAGAAATTTTGCAAGGTGCCCCTCGGGGCGTCAATCGCCGCCGCCAGGCGGTAGTCATAGGCAGGTCGTAAATGAGCCATCCACCTCGCAGGCCGGGCAATGAAATCATTGCCGCGCTCGCCCTGTTCCGCTCCAGCCTGTGCAGCGTAGGGCTATTCACCGCCGTGGTGAATCTGCTGATGCTGGCCCCGGCGCTATACATGCTGCAGGTTTACGATCGGGTGCTGGCCTCCGGCAACGGTATGACGTTGTTGATGCTCACGTTGATGACGCTGGGGTTGCTGGTATTCATGGGATCGCTTGAATTCGTCCGCAGTCTGGTGGTGATTCGCATCGGCAGCCAACTCGATCTGCAACTCAACCAGCGGGTCTACAACGCGGCGTTCGAGGCCAGCCTGAAGAGTGGTGAGCAGACCACCGGGCAGGCGTTCAACGACCTTGCCCAGCTGCGCCAGTTTGTTACCGGGCCGTCATTGTTCGCTCTGTTCGACGCGCCCTGGTTTCCCATCTACCTGGCGGTGATCTTTCTCTTCGACACCTGGTTGGGGCTGTTCGCCCTGGCGGGCTCGATCCTGCTGCTGGCGTTGGCCTGGCTGAATGAGCGGGTGTCCGCTGCGCCTCTGGCCGAAGCCAGCCGACAATCGATCCGCTGTGCCCAGCAGGCCAGCGGGACGTTGCGCAATGCAGAAGTCATTGAATCCATGGGCATGCTTGGGGCTTTGCGCGAGCGCTGGTTCGCCGGGCACGGTGAGTTCCTGCGGCGGCAGGGGCTGGCCAGCGAACGCACGGCGATGGTCGCTGCGGCGGCCAAGATCGCCCGGGTAGCGCTGCAGTCGTTGGTGCTGGGGCTGGGTGCCTGGCTGGTGCTGGAGCAGCGGATCAGTCCGGGCATGATGATCGCCGGATCGATTCTGATGGGGCGGGTGCTGGCTCCTCTGGATCAGCTGATCGGGGTCTGGAAACACTGGGCCGATGCCCGCCTGGCGTTCCAGCGTCTCAGCGCACTGCTTAGCAATCATCCACAGAGGCCGGCGGGGATGCCCTTGCCGTTGCCCCGTGGTCAGCTCGTGGTGGACGGCATCAGTGCCTGTGCCCCGGGTAGCTGTCAGCCGGTGTTGAGTGGCCTGGGCTTTGCCCTGCCGGCAGGCGACACACTGGGGATTGTCGGGGCGTCTGGTTCGGGCAAGTCCAGCCTGGCGCGTTTGTTGGTCGGTGCCTGGGTGCCGCAGGTGGGCAAGGTCCGACTCGATGGTGCGGATCTGCAGAGTTGGGATCGCACGCAGCTTGGCGCACATATCGGTTATCTGCCGCAGGACGTGCAGCTGTTCGCCGGCAGTGTGGCGGAGAACATCGCGCGTTTCGCCGAGGTGGACGCCGAACAGGTGGTGGCGGCCGCGCGTATGGCCGGCGTACACGAACTGATCCTGCGCTTGCCGCAAGGCTACGACAGCGTGCTCGGTGAAGGTGGTACGGGCCTTTCCGGTGGGCAGAAGCAGCGCATCGGCCTGGCCCGTGCACTTTACGGGCTGCCGGCGTTGGTGGTGCTGGATGAGCCCAATGCCAATCTGGATGAAGAAGGTGAACAGGCGCTGCTTGAGGCCATCGTCCAGCTCAAACGGCTCAAACGCACGCTGGTGCTGGTCAGTCACAAGCCCGCATTGTTGGAGGTCGCTGACCAGTTACTGATTCTGCGCGGTGGTCGCGCCCTGGCGTTCGGCCCGGCGGCCAGGGTGTTGCAGGACATGCAGCTCAGCAAGAAACCTGCGGCAACCCCTCGTACTGCTGTAGGTAGTGCGCCCGTGGTGGCTTTCAGTCTTAACTACCAACTGGATACGGCGCAACGCTGATGGCCAAAATAGCTCTACACAGTGCACTAACCCATTCCCAGAATGGAGCCGAGTCGGTTCGTCATCTTGATGAGCGTCGCCACACCCGTCTTGGGCACTGGCTGGTGTTGCTCGGGTTTGGTGGTTTTCTGGTCTGGGCCGCTCTGGCCCCACTGGACAAAGGGGGAGCGTTGTCCGGCTCGCTGGTGGTGGCCGGCAATCGCCAGGCAGTGCAGCACCCGGGTGGCGGGGTAATCGAGCGCATTCTGGTGCGCGATGGCGAGCAGGTACAGGCTGGCCAGTTACTGGTGCAGGTTGACGCAACGCTGGCCCGTGCCCAGCAGCAGTCCCTGCTGGCGCAATATGTGGCGGCCCGCGCCAGTGAAGCGCGGCTCACTGCCGAGCAGGAGGGCGTTCAGCAGATAGCCTTTGCTGACGACGTGTTTGCCCGTCGCAGCGAGCCCGGGGTGGAGGCGGCCCTGACGCTGCAGCGACACCTGCTGGACAGTCGTCGCCAAGCGCTGCGCATGGAGTTGGATGCCCTGGCACAGAACGTCGCCGGGGCCGAAGCGCGGCTGCAGGGGTTGCGCCAGGCGCTGAGCCACCAGCAGGAGCAGAGCGCCAGTCTGCAACAGCAGTTGCACAGCCTGCGCGAACTGGCTCGTGATGGTTACATTCCACGCAACCGGCTGCTGGAGCAGGAGCGCCTGCACGCCCAGTTGAACAGTGCAATTGCCGAGGGCATTGGCAGTATTGGTCAGTTACAGCGCCAGACACTGGAGTTCAACCTGCGTCGTAGTCAGCGCCAGGAGGAATACCGCAAGGAGGTGGCACAGCAACTGAGCGATATGCGTCTGCAGGCCGAAGACCTCGGGCAGCGCCTGCGTAGCGCCGAGTTCGACCTGGCCAACAGCCAGATTCGTGCGCCGACCAGCGGTACTGTTGTGGCTTTAAGCGTATTTACCGAAGGAGGTGTGATCGCCCCCGGCCAGCAACTGATGGAGATCGTCCCGCGTGACATGCCCTTGCTGGTTGATGCGCGAGCCCCGGTAAGCCTGGTGGACCAGCTCAAGCCGGGACTGGAGGTCGAGCTGATGTTCGTCGCTTTCAACCAGAGCAGCACACCGCGGGTCACTGGCGAGGTCAGCCTGGTATCGGCTGATCGGCTGCTTGATGAGCAAACCGGACAGCCCTATTACCAAGTACGCGCTCGTGTCAGTGATGAAGGTACGCGACAGCTTGATGGGCTGATCTTGCGCCCCGGTATGCCAGTGGAAGCCTTTGTCCGTACCGGCGAGCGCTCGTTGTTGAGCTACCTGTTCAAACCCCTGCTGGACCGTGGCCACATGGCCATGGTGGAGGAGTGAGCATGCCGCTGCGGGCATTCACCCTGCTGGCCTTGCTGTGTTGTTTCAGCCTGCCTTTGCGGGCGCTGGAGCTGGCCGATGCCTATGCGCTGGCGCTGCGTAACGACCCGCTGTTCCAGGCGGCGATCAAGGAGCATCAGGCCGACCAGGAGCACCGTAACCTCGGTCGTGCTGCGCTATTGCCGAAGTTGAATTACAGCTACAGCAACTCGCGCAACGAGTCGCAGGTGACCCAGCAAAGCCAGTTTGGTGATATCAGCAGTCAGCGCGATTATCGCGGTTATGCCTCC
>CAMCJM010000065.1 GCA_945874835.1 Pseudomonas synxantha
ACAACTGGGTGCGTTCAGTAGCCGTATCCCCTTTGTGGCACTCAGCAGGCTTTGTATATGAGCCCACTCGGTATCGCTTAACTGGCTTCTGTCGGTCATGGCAAAAGCCAGATTCTAGCCGGTGGCTTACGTCAACAGAACCTAGCAAAATCATCCATAAATTCTGTGAGGCGCAGGCTGAGCAAGCGCCGTTCGCCGCTTATGTCAGCCAGTTGGCGGGCCTCAACAAGCAGTGGGGCGAACTGACCCAGCAGATCGGCATGGCCGCCATGAAGAACCCGGATGAAGTCGGGGCCGCTTCGATGGATTACCTGATGTATTCCGGGTACGTCATTCTGGGCTACTTCTGGCTGCGCATGGCGCTGGTGGCACAGGCCAAACTGGCCGCCGGCGAAGGTGATGCGGCCTTCTATCAAACCAAGCTGGCCACTTGCGAGTTTTACTTCAAGCGCCTGCTGCCGCGAACCGCGGCGCACCTTGCTGCCGCGCAGGCCGGCAGTGCGTGCATGATGGACTTGCCCGCCGCGCATTTCGCCCTCTGACGAGCGGTTAAGTTGTGTAAAAACCCGCCAGCAGGCGGGTTTTTACTGTGGATTGCCGATCAAACGATTTGTGGTTTGGCGGTCACGACGCGACCCTATGTGTCTGAAATGGTGTTCGGTTAGACTCTCGCTACTTTCGTATACCCGCTGGTTCGTTCGAGGATTTGCTCCATGGCTGACTACAAAGCTCCCCTGCGCGATATGCGCTTCGTGCTCAATGAAGTGTTTGAAGTGTCCAAGCTGTGGGCCCAATTGCCGGGCCTGAGCGACGTGGTGGATGAAGACACCGCTGCAGCCATTCTCGAAGAAGCTGGCAAGGTCATGGCGGGCAGCATTGCGCCGCTCAACCGCAGCGGCGATGAAGAAGGCTGCTCGTGGAACAACGGCGTGGTGAAAACCCCGGCTGGCTTCCCTGAGGCCTACCAAACCTACGCCGATGGCGGTTGGGTTGGCGTCGGTGGTGACCCGCTATTTGGCGGCATGGGCATGCCCAAGGTGATCTCGGCGCAGGTCGAAGAAATGGTCAACTCGGCCAACCTGTCGTTCGGTCTGTACCCAATGCTGACCGCCGGCGCTTGCCTGTCGATCAACGCTCACGCCAGCGAAGAGCTGAAAGAAAAATACCTGCCGAACATGTACTCCGGCGTTTGGGCCGGTTCCATGTGCCTGACCGAGCCGCATGCTGGTACCGACCTGGGCATCATCCGCACCAAGGCCGAGCCGCAAGCCGACGGCAGCTACACGATCAGCGGCACCAAGATCTTCATCACCGGCGGTGAACACGACCTGACCGAGAACATCATCCACCTGGTGCTGGCCAAACTGCCGGACGCACCGGCTGGCCCGAAAGGCATCTCGCTGTTCCTGGTGCCAAAAGTCATGGTCAATGCCGACGGTTCGCTGGGCGAGAAGAACAGCCTGTCCTGCGGCTCCATCGAACACAAAATGGGCATCAAGGCTTCGGCCACCTGCGTGATGAACTTCGACGGCGCCACCGGCTGGATCGTCGATGCGCCGAACAAAGGCCTCGCCGCCATGTTCACCATGATGAACTACGAGCGTCTGGGCGTTGGCATTCAGGGCCTGTCCCTGGGCGAGCGCAGCTACCAGAACGCCGTGGAATATGCCCGCGACCGTATCCAGAGCCGCGCGCCGACCGGCCCGGTTGCTAAAGACAAAGCCGCCGACCCGATCATCGTGCACCCAGACGTGCGCCGCATGCTGCTGACCATGAAAGCCCTGAACGAAGGCGGCCGTGCCTTCTCCAGCTACGTGGCCATGCAACTCGACACTGCCAAGTACAGCACCGAGCCCACCACCCGCAAGCGCGCCGAAGAACTGGTCGCCCTGCTGACGCCCGTGGCCAAAGCCTTCCTCACCGACATGGCGCTGGAAACCACCGTGCACGGCCAGCAGATCTTTGGCGGCCACGGCTTTATCCGCGAGTGGGGCCAAGAGCAGCTGATCCGCGACTGCCGCATCACCCAGATCTATGAAGGCACCAACGGCATTCAGGCGCTCGACCTGGTCGGCCGCAAAGTAGTCGGCAGCGGCGGTGCGTTCTATAAGCACTTCGCTGAAGAGATCAAGGCCTTCACCGACAGCGCTGACGCCTCGCTGGCCGAGTTCGTCAACCCGCTGAAAGACGCCATCGCCAACCTGGAACTGATGACCAGCGACCTGCTGGAACGCGCCAAGGCCAACCCGAATGAAGTCGGTGCCGCCTCGGTCGAGTACCTGCAAGTGTTCGGTTACACCGCTTACGCCTACATGTGGGCGTTGATGGCCCGTACCGCACTGGCCAAGCAGGATCAGGACGAGTTCTACGTGAGCAAACTGGGCACCGCGCGTTTCTTCTTCGCCCGCCTGTTGCCGCGTATCCACTCGCTGACTGCGTCGGTTAAAGCCGGTAGCGAGAGCCTGTATCTGCTCGACGCCGCGCAGTTCTAAACGCTGTCTGGCAACTGCAAAGCCCCGGCCTCGTGCCGGGGTTTTGCGTTTTGGCGGCCTGAAAAGCGCGGTGACGGTTTTTAAGCCAAAAGCCCTTATGGTGCATTTGTATAATCATTTGCATGTTATGAGTTGATTCGGTGCTGTTTTAGGTTTATTTGTATATACAAATAAAGCGGAAGCCTGCCCATGTCCCGTAAACCTCCCATGCAGTTATGGCGCGACCTTGTGCTGTTTGACGGCGAGCAGACCTGCCCGCAACCCATGGCCGTGTGGGTGCAAGACGGTCGCATCGCCGGGTTGTGCCCGGATGCCGAGTTCGACGCGGCGGCGCTCAGCGATGTGCGTGAGGTGGGACGCGGCGGCGTGATGACGCCGGGTCTGGTCGATTGCCACACCCATCTGGTTTATGCCGGTAATCGCGCCCGTGAATTCGAGCAGCGCCTTGAAGGTGTCAGCTATGCCGATATTGCCCGGGCCGGCGGCGGCATCCTCAGCACCGTGCACGCCACCCGCGCGGCCAGCGAAAGCGAACTGATCGCCGCCAGCCTGCCGCTTCTGGATGCCTTGCTCGCGGATGGCGTAACCACGCTGGAGATCAAATCCGGCTACGGCCTGAGCCTCGATGATGAACTGAAACTGCTGCGCGTGGCGCGTCGACTGGGGCAATTGCGCCCGGTGCGCGTGCTGACCACGCTGTTGGGCGCACATGCACTGCCGCCGGACTACCACGAGCGCGCGGATGAGTACGTGACGCTGGTCTGTGAGGCCATGATCCCAGCGGCGGCCGCGCAAGGGCTGGCCGATGCGGTGGATGTGTTCTGCGAGCATATCGGCTTCAGCCCGGCGCAGTGTGAGCGGATTTTTCAAGCGGCGCAGCGTCACGGTTTGCCGATCAAGGCGCATGCCGAGCAACTGTCCAATCAAGGCGGCAGCGCGCTGACGGCGCGTTATCAAGGCTTATCAGCCGACCATGTCGAATACCTCGACGAGGCCGGCGTACAGGCCATGGCCACCGCAGGCACGGTCGCCACCCTATTGCCGGGGGCGTTTTACACCCTGCGTGAAACCCAGTTACCGCCCATCGAGTTGCTGCGCCAATACGGCGTCCCCATGGCCCTGGCCAGCGATGCCAACCCCGGCACCGCGCCCATTTGCTTCCCAACCCTGACCCTCAACCTGGCCTGCACCCTGTTTCGCCTGACCCCGCGCGAGGCGCTGGCCGGTATGACCGCGCACGCGGCCCGCGCGTTAGGTCGGCCGGATTTGGGACGGATTGCCGTGGGCGCGCCTGCCGATCTGTGCCTGTGGGCTGTGCAGCAGCCCGCCGAACTGGCGTATGCCGTGCAACCGGGGCGCTTACGCCAGCGCATCGTCAACGGCGTTATCTGTCACCCCACCGAGGTTGCTCATCATGCACGCTGATCGTCACAGCATGTCGCTTTGGCAGGGGCGGATTGACCCCGAAGCCGACAGCCCGCGCTGGCATCAGCGCATTCAGCCGCTCGCTGCAGACAGTGCGCCGGGCTTGGCGTTGCTGGGGTTTGCCAGCGATGAAGGCGTGCGCCGCAATCAGGGGCGCGTCGGTGCGGTCAATGGCCCGCCGGCTATGCGCAAGGCGTTGGCCAATCTGGCCTGGCACCGTCAGGGTGGGGCCTATGACGCTGGCGATGTGCTGTGGGCTGATGGCGATCTGGACGCCGCCCAGGTGCGTCTGGGTCATAACGTTTACGCGCTGTTGAATGCCGGGCATTTGCCCATCGTGCTCGGCGGCGGCCATGAAGTGGCTTTTGGCAGTTGGCAGGGCATGGCCGCGTACATGGCGGATAGCTCTCCACAAATAGACGCCCCACGTATTGGCATTATCAATTTCGATGCGCATTTCGACTTGCGCGACCCAGCGCATGCCCACTCCTCGGGAACGCCCTTTGCGCAAATCGCCGACGATTGCGCTGCCCGTGGTTGGCCGTTCGCCTATGCCTGCCTGGGCGTCAGCCGCGCCAGCAATACCCGCGCCTTGTTCCAGCGTGCCGCGGAGTTAAACGTGCTGGTGCGCGAAGACCGCGAGATTCGTGAG
This sequence comes from Pseudomonas synxantha, assembly GCA_945874835.1. GTDB lineage: Bacteria > Pseudomonadota > Gammaproteobacteria > Pseudomonadales > Pseudomonadaceae > Aquipseudomonas > Aquipseudomonas synxantha_B. The sequence goes on from CAMCJM010000065.1 coordinate 4,570, forward strand.
TCCAGCCTGCAGGCCATCAGCGCCGAACTCTCCGGCTTTATCGCTGGCTGCGATGCGGTGTACCTGACCATCGATATCGACGTACTGCCCGCCTGCGAAGCGCCGGGTGTTAGCGCACCGGCCGCGCGTGGCGTGCCGCTGGCGCTGCTCGAACCGCTGCTGGAAGGCATCCGCGACAGCGGCAAGCTGCGCCTGATTGATCTGGCCGAACTCAATCCGGAGTACGACATCGACAGCCGCACCGCCAAGGTTGCGGCCCGCCTCATCCATTTGCTGAGCCTGACTGGCTTACCTCACCCCCAAACTAGGAGCGCGTCATGAACCGTTATCGCGACACCACCATTCGTGCCGCCCGTGGCACCACGCTGACCGCCAAGAGCTGGCTGACCGAAGCGCCGCTGCGCATGTTGATGAACAACCTCGACCCGGAGGTGGCCGAGAACCCAAATGAATTGGTGGTGTACGGCGGCATCGGCCGCGCCGCGCGCGATTGGGCGTGCTACGACAAAATCGTTGAAGTGCTGACCCGCCTGGAAGACAACCAGACCCTGCTGATCCAGTCTGGCAAGCCGGTCGGCGTGTTCGAGACGCACAAAGATGCGCCGCGTGTGCTGCTGGCCAACTCCAATCTGGTACCGCATTGGGCCACCTGGAAGCACTTCAACGAACTGGATGCCAAGGGCCTGGCCATGTACGGGCAGATGACCGCCGGCAGCTGGATCTATATCGGCAGCCAAGGCATCGTCCAGGGTACTTATGAAACCTTCGTTGAAGCCGGTCGTCAGCATTACGGTGGCAACCTTAAGGGCCGTTGGGTGCTCACCGCAGGCCTAGGTGGCATGGGCGGCGCGCAGCCGTTGGCGGCAACCCTGGCCGGTGCCTGCTCGCTGAACATCGAATGCCAGCAGTCGCGCATCGATTTCCGGTTGAAGACCCGCTATGTCGATGAGCAGGCCACCGATCTGGACGATGCCTTGGCGCGTATCGACAAGTACACCGGCGAAGGCAAGGCTATTTCCATTGCCCTGTGCGGCAACGCCGCCGAGATCCTGCCGGAACTGGTCAAGCGCGGGGTGCGGCCGGACATGGTCACCGACCAGACCAGCGCCCACGACCCGCGCCACGGTTACCTGCCGGCCGGCTGGAGCTGGGACGAGTACGTCACCCGTGGCAAAACCGAGGAAGCGCGGGTGGTCAACGCCGCCAAGCAATCCATGGCCGTGCATGTGCGCGCCATGCTGGCCTTCCAGCAGATGGGCGTGCCGACCTTTGACTACGGCAACAACATCCGCCAGATGGCGCTGGAGGAGGGCGTCGATAATGCCTTCGACTTCCCCGGTTTTGTCCCGGCCTATATCCGCCCGCTGTTCTGTCGCGGTATTGGCCCGTTCCGTTGGGTGGCGCTGTCGGGTGATCCGGAAGACATCTACAAAACCGACGCCAAGGTCAAAGAGCTGATCCCGGACGACGCCCACCTGCACAACTGGCTGGACATGGCCCGCGAGCGCATCAGTTTCCAAGGCTTGCCAGCGCGCATCTGCTGGGTCGTCCTGAAAGACCGTGCGCGTCTGGCGCAAGCCTTCAACGACATGGTCGCCAGCGGCGAGCTTAAAGCACCGATCGTCATCGGCCGCGACCATCTGGACTCCGGTTCGGTGGCCAGCCCGAATCGCGAAACCGAAGCCATGCAGGATGGCTCCGACGCCGTGTCCGACTGGCCATTGCTCAACGCCCTGTTGAATACTGCGGGCGGCGCGACCTGGGTGTCTTTGCACCACGGTGGCGGGGTTGGCATGGGCTTTTCGCAGCATTCCGGGGTGGTGATAGTCGCTGACGGCAGCGCCGATGCCCGCGCTCGTCTGGGCCGTGTACTGAGAAATGATCCGGGCACCGGGGTGATGCGCCACGCCGATGCCGGTTATGAAATTGCCATCGATTGCGCGCGCGAACAGGGCCTTGACCTGCCCATGATTGCCGCTACCCAAGGAGCCAATGCATGAGCCTGTTTACCCTGACCTCCGGCCAATTGAACCTGGCCCAGCTGCGCGCCGCCTATCAGGCACCGCTGCAGTTGCAGCTGGACAGCCACGCGCATGCCGCCATCGAGGCCAGCGTGGCCTGCGTCAACGGCATCATTGCCGAGGGCCGCACCGCCTATGGCATCAACACCGGTTTTGGCTTGCTGGCCTCGACCCGCATCGCCAATGAAGACCTGGAAAAGCTGCAGCGTTCGCTGGTGCTGTCACATGCCGCCGGTATCGGTGCGCCGCTGGACGATGCCATGGTGCGCCTGATCATGCTGCTCAAGGTCAACAGCCTGGCGCGCGGCTTCTCCGGTATTCGTCTGCAGGTGATCGAGGCGCTGATTGCGCTGATCAATGCTGAGGTCTACCCGCATATTCCGCTCAAGGGTTCGGTCGGTGCATCTGGCGATCTGGCGATCTGGCGCCCTTGGCGCACATGTCGCTGGTGCTGCTCGGCGAAAGCCAGGCGCGCTACAAGGGGCAATGGCTACCGGCAACCGAGGCGCTGGCCATCGCCGGTTTGCAGCCGATGACCCTCGCCGCCAAAGAAGGCTTGGCACTGCTTAATGGTACGCAGGTGTCAACCGCCTATGCGCTGCGCGGGTTGTTCGAGGCTGAGGATCTGTTTGCCGCCGCAACCGTTTGCGGCGGTCTGACGGTTGAGGCGGCGCTGGGTTCGCGGGCGCCGTTTGATCCGCGTATTCATGCGGCGCGTGGTCAGCGTGGGCAGATTGATGCGGCGGCGGTCTATCGTCATCTGATCGGTGAGAGCAGCGAAGTCGGCCGCTCCCATGAGGCCTGCGACAAGGTGCAGGACCCGTATTCGCTGCGCTGCCAGCCGCAGGTCATGGGTGCCTGCCTGACTCAACTGCGCCAAGCGGCTGAGGTGCTGGCGGTGGAGGCCAATGCCGTGTCGGATAACCCGCTGGTGTTCGCCGCCGAGGGCGATGTGATTTCGGGTGCCAACTTCCACGCAGAACCCGTGGCCATGGCCGCCGACAATATCGCCCTGGCGATTGCCGAAATCGGCGCGCTGAGCGAGCGGCGCACCTCGCTGATGATGGATAAACACATGTCGCAACTGCCGCCGTTTCTGGTGGCCAATGGCGGGGTTAACTCCGGCTTTATGATCGCCCAGGTTACCGCCGCCGCACTGGCCAGTGAGAACAAAGCGCTGGCTCATCCGCACAGCGTCGACAGCCTGCCGACGTCGGCGAACCAGGAAGACCATGTGTCCATGGCCCCAGCCGCCGGTAAACGCCTGTGGGAAATGGCCGCCAATACCCGTGGCGTGCTGGCCATCGAATGGTTAGGGGCCTGCCAGGGCCTGGATTTCCGCCAAGGGCTGCACAGCTCGCCGTTGCTGGAACAGGCGCGTCAGGCCCTGCGTGCGGAGGTGCCGTATTACGTGGAAGACCGCTTCTTCGCCCCGGATATCGAGGCGGCTAATGCCCTGCTCGCCGAGCGCGTGCTGACCCCTTTGCTGCCAAGCGGAGTACTGCCGTCGTTGGCGTAGGTTGGGTTGAGGAGCAACGCGACGAAGCCCAACGGCGGCCTGACAGGCCACGCGGTTGCCAGAGCCTCCGCCTGTTGGGCTTCGCTGCGCTCAACCCAACCTACATCCGACTCCTGATCATCCAAGTGGGTAGGGTGGACAACGCGAAGCTTGTCCACCGGCTCATGCTTGTTGCAACGGTGGGTAAGCAGCGTTTGCCCACCCTAGGTTGCGGCTTGTTGACGCGTTATCATCCGCGCACCGGGTAGCATCCCCAAGGAGCCGCTGTGAGCAGTACCACCCCGCGTTACAAAGCCATCGAAGCGTTCCTGCTGGAGCGCATCCACAGCGGCGCTTATCCGGTTCATCATCAGATTCCGCCCGAGGAACAGCTGGCGCGGGATTTCGGGGTCAGCCGCATGACGGCCAACAAGGCCATTCGCGACCTGGTACAGAAGGGCTACCTGCTGCGCCAGGCCGGCCTCGGCACCTTTGTCACCGACCGCAAGGCCGAGTCATCGCTGCATGAAGTGCTGAACATCGCCAATGAAGTACGCGGCCGTGGGCATGCCTACAGCAACGACATCATTCGCTGTGAGGCGTTGGCGGCGGATGATGAAGTGGCGCTGCGCTTGGGGCTGCGTCTGGGGGCGGAGGTGTTTCACAGCATTCTGGTGCACCGCGAAGATGGGGTGCCGATCCAGCTCGAAGAGCGCTTCGTTAACCCGCGCTGGGTGCCGCACTACCTGCAAAGCGATTTTTCCAAGCAGACGCCCAACGAGGTGCTGGTCAACAGCTGCCCGATTTCCGATGTCGAGCATGTGGTTGAAGCCGTGCGGGTGGATCAGCAGGTGGCCGATTGGCTGGCTATCGACGTGACCACGCCGTGCCTGAGTGTGATTCGTCGGACGTGGTCCGATGACCATCTGATCAGCTACGCCCGGCTGATCCATCCGGGCGATCGCTACAAACTTCGCTCACTGCACAAGACACGGCCTTAACCGCGATCAGTTTTTGATCAGCTGCTCGACCAGTTCCGGGTTGTCGATAAAACGGTTGCGGGTGCCCTGTAGGTTGGCGATTTTGTCGTTGCGCGCCTTTTCTTCCGCATCGGGCGGGTCCATCTGGTGCCATTTTTTGTACATCTGCACCTGGCCGACGATGGGCAGGTCGTATTCAGCATGCATATAGAAAATCGCCCGGGCAATGTTGCCCTTGGCCTCGTCGCGCGGCTCGACCAGTTGAAAGCTGGTTTTCATGTTGCAGCCAATGTCGTCGAACTTGCTCGGCACGCTGTCGTCCAGTTCACCGAACTGGGCGTTGCGCCGCGCCAGTTCCACGCGGGTCATGGCTGGGTAGAGGTTGTGCAGGTCGGATGCCATATAGACGTAGCGCGGGTTCATAATCCCGCACTGGCGATCGGTGATGCAGCGCAGCGTGCTTTTCAGCTGTTTGTTGCTGTAGACGGTGCTGGCTTTGAGTTGACCACTTTCGCCGCTGAACGGGCTGGCGCAGTAAAGGGTTGTACCGCCCTGGCCGTAAACCTCGCTCCAGAGCATCTGCGCTGCGGCTTTAGGGTTGGTAATTTGATCTTGCCCGTTGGCGAGTGCCGGAGAGCTGGCGACGGCTGTGAGACAGCCAAGAACAAGAAGCAGTGAGCGCATGTTTGGCCCCAATGACCGCCGTTGACGGGGTCTGTTGTTTTTGTAAGACAAGTTCGAGTCTAACAAGACCTGCGTCACAAAATAAAGCCGAGCGTTTGCTTGGGTGTAGCAGTGATTTTCAGTTGGGCGTGGCTGTGTAGGCGCGTTGAGTGTGACAAACCCTGTCGTATCAACGTTTTGTAAGTCATGGCTTACAGGTTGTGCCGTCTATCGCCACTATGCCTTCGCTGGGTGGATGGCTAATCTGCAACCCATGGACGTCGCGCAGGAAGCGCACTTTAGCAACAGGGATACGCTGGACAGCTGCCAGGATGGTAAGCCGATCAAAGATGTCAGTACACAGTCTGCATAAGCCCCGCGAAAGCGGGGTTTTCTTTTTCTGGCTCGCAATCCATTGCAGCCACCCTTCAGGCCATCGTTGCGCGATGTTAAAAATTGCACCAGGCAATTTTTAAGGTGTTCGCCAAGCCGGACAACTTCAAGCAGCCGAACCCTTTTCAGGGGGGGATCAGACGGTTTGACGCGGTTCCTGTAACTCGGCAAACCAGTTCAACGTTTCATCCCACAGTGGCTGCGCCGCCGGGCGGAAGTAGCCCATATGGCCGATTGCGCCGATCGGTTCTGCACAGTCGATGGTGCGCGCTTGATAGGGGGCCCGGCTGTATGCGGCCATAAAGGCATCGCGCGAAGCCGGTGGAGCCCATAAATCATCCAGGGCATTGGCGGCCACAATCGGTGTGCTGACCTGAGCAAAACGTTCCGCCAGGCCAGGCATCTGTGGGTCTTCAAAAAAGTAGCGCGGGTAGCCGCACCAGCGCTTCCACTGGGTGTACACGCCCAGAGGCAAGTCTTCGCCCATGCCCAGCTTGCTCCAGGCCAGATAGCCTTTGTAGCGTGTCATCAATGGGCCAATCAGCCGCCACATGGTCAGCACGCGCAGTTGTTCGGCCTTGGGCATCCAACCGTGCCAGCCCGCGCCCGTGCCGAAGGTGTAGAAACCCTGCACCTGATCATGGTTAGGCAGCAAGCCAAAGGCATGCCCGCCAAACGAGTGGCCAACCATATACAGCGGTCGTTGTGCGTGCCGGTGTTGGTCAACGGCGGCGGCCAGATCCAGATGAGCCCAGTCCAGGTAGTCCATCTTGAAACCACGCAGGGTGTCTGGCTTGGATTGGCCGATACCTCGGTAATCCAGTGTCAGGGTGCTGAAGCCGCGCTGTGCGGCGTATTCGGCAAAGCGGCGGTAAAAGCCTTGTGGTACGCCGGTCGCGCCGGCAATCACCAACTGCGCGCGTGGTTGCGGGGCGTGATACAGCGTGGCGGTGAGCGGGTAGCCGTCGAGCGCGGGGAGCGTGATGGCTTCACTGAGAATGGCGCGGGTGTTTGCACTCATGGTCGGACTCCTCCCGGAAACTGTTCGCGGGCCAGGTTAAACAGGGCAGTGGCGGCACGTCTGAGTGGTTCACTGCTGCCTGCGACGCGGGCTTGCAACAGCCCGCCTTCATAGATCGCCACAAACAGGGCGGCGAGGTTTTCGGCCTGCTCGTCGGCATAGCCATACGCGCGTAGTTGCCGGCTTAGCGCTTGGCGTACAGCGTTAAAGCTGCGTTGCAGTGCGGCGCGAATCTCAACGTCGTCGGCGCTGCTTTCCAAGGCAATGGTGGCCAAAGGGCAGCCGCGCTCAAAGCCGCTGCTTTCCAATTGCTGTAAGGCCCCCTGCAGCCAGCTGTGCATGGCGTTGAGCGGGTCAGGCTGATGGCTGAATAACTGAGCAAACAGGCTGTCGATGCGCTCGCTGATGCGCTCAATCGCCGCCACCGCCAACTCACTTTTGCCGCCCGGAAAATGGTGATACAGGCTGCCTTTGGGCGCGCCGGCGATGTCCAGCAGTTCATTAAGGCCGACACCATGCAAACCTTTGCGCTGCAGGGCATCGGTCATGGCGTTGATCAGGTTGTCGCGGGTCGAGGTCTTTTTCATGGGTCTAATATATAGACCGGTCGGTCTATTTTGCCAAGGGTTTAATGGCGCTGTTGTGGGATTTCATCTGAGTTCAGTGCACGTGCTAGTGAGCTGTCACCCTGCAGGCAGCATCCGTTCTAGAGCCATTGCAGCCTCATCGCGCAGCTAAATGCTCATGCTGCTGCCTGTTAAGAAACGACCAGCGGTGAGTGTTCGGGTTGACGCTCTGTGAGTATCGGCGGAATCTGAAATTGCATGCTTTGGTCAGTCATCTCGTTGTCATCGATGTGGCCGATGCTGGTTAGCAGACCAACAAGATCCGCCCCTTTGGCCATTCGGCCTTTTGCGTTACCTGAACTGCCTCCTGACCTTAATCGTCACGCCGGAGTGTCCGGCAAGGAGTTCGTCATGCACCTTGTACTTCCCTTACCCCTTGGTTTATTCGACCCTCGCCTGCAATTGGAGGCCGAGCAGGTAGACGCGGAACTGCGTTGGCCGTCTCGGCGCACGGTGGGTATTCATGCGCAAATCAGCCAGGCGATTACTGCCATTGATCAGCTCAGCGTGCAGTTGCAACGCGCTGAGCAGGAGCGCAAAGCGACCACTCGACATTGAGCCGGTTCATCCGGGCTGAGGGATCAGCCCGGATTAAATGCGCGCAGTAAGTCCTCGGCAAACGCCCGCTGCGCATCGCTGGGGTGTTGGCCGCGGTGGCTGGTGAGGTGGAATGGCACCTCGAACGCCAACGAGTCAGGTTCAATCGGCCACAGCCGTCCGCTGCTTTGCCAGGGCGCGGCAATGTGTTCGGGCAGGTAGCCGATATGCCGCCCCGAGAGAATGAAGGCTAAAGCGCCATCCACCTGCTCGGTTTGTGCCGAACTGGCAGCGCCTTGCAAGGGTTCGCGGGCTTGTACAAAACGATAGGGGTGGTGCACGCGGTCGGCCTGTTGCAGGTCGCTTGGGCTGATGTTTTGACGTCCATACAGCGGATGGCCGTGTGCGCAGTAGAGCACTTGCCGTTCGCGGAACAACGGCTGATAGGTTAGCGCGCTCTGGTTGCCGGAAAAGTAGCCGATGGCCAGATGCAGTTGGTCTTGCAGCAGGCGACGTTCAAGCTCGGCTGGCATGGCGGTGATCAACTCGATCTGCACCTGCTGTTTGCGTCCGCGAAACTGCCCGATGGCGTCGGCTACTTGCTCCAGTACGGAGGCCGCCAAGCCTTCCGACAAGCCGATGCGCAACTCGCCCAACAGCGTATCGGCCATGCCCTGCGCCTCACCCTTGAAGGTGTCGATGGCGCCTAACAGTTTGCGCGTGGCGCTGAGCACCTGCTCCCCCTTGGGCGTCAGGCGAAACCCCGCCTTGCCGCGCTCGCACAGGCGAAAGCCCAGGCGGGTTTCCAGCTTGGCCATCTGTGTGCTGATGGTCGACTGGCCAATGCCCAGTTCGCCCTGAGCGGCACTGAAACCACCGCATTCCACCACCGTGACAAACAGGCGCAACAACTGCAGGTCGAGATCGCGTAACTGGCTAAGCATGACGGCTCCAAACATTGCAGTTGGTCGATGCGCCAGTAGATCACTTGGTTTTTCTTCAATGCAACTCGCCTAGCGCGTCATCTTCTTTACAAATACGACGACAAACAGCGCCATGGTAAAGCTGCCGGCGAAGGCCTCGAAGGCGGTAATCGGGCGGGCCAGGCCGTGGGGGGTGATATCGCCATAGCCGAGGGTGGTGAAGGTCACCACGCTGAAGTAGAGGCAGTCGCCGAGGTCATCCAGGTTGGCCAACCAGCCGCGGTCCAGGGCCAGGCCCAGGGTTTGCCCGGCATGCTGGATGCCGACCAGAAAGTACAGCAGGCCGCAGAACACGATCAGGGCGATGGAGAACAGCACGACATTCAGCGGTTTTTCGCCGTAGCCGCTAAACAGATCGACCAGCCAGGACAGCGCGCGCCTGCCGGAGTAACGCGGCAGTTGCAGGCGACGCATAACCATTTCGCGGTGGAAAAACATGCCGGCCTGCTCAAACAGTCCGGCTTTCTCCAGTTGCAGACGCAGGTTGCGGTAGGTTTCTTCGGCCTCTTCAAAGCAGCGCTTGGCGGCGTCGTTGTCACCGAGACGTTGGTGCGCGCTGCCCTGGCGTTCCTGGCGCAGACGCCGGTCCCAGATCACGTTATCCAGGCGTGCGCCGTCGAGTTGTACGCCGAGCAGGTTGCAGTCGCGCAGGTCGCAGCAATGCAGGTTGGCGCCGCGCAGGTCAGCTTTCATCAGCGAACTGCCGCGCAGATTGAGACCGAACAGATGGGCTTTCTGCAGATCGGCGCGGTACAGGTCGGTATCGCACAGGTCATAGCCTGTGCGCTGGTGGTGATTGACCAGATCGATGCCGGCCAGCTTGGCGTACTTGAGTTGAAAGCCGCGCATCGGGGCACCGCTTTGCGCGCGCTGGTGCAGGGTGGCGCAGAGCCCTTCGGCATCGCGTTTGTCCTGGCCGGCATCGAGCCAGAAGCTTTCGTCGGGCTCTGTCATAGGGCCGCTCTCTTGGGGGGTCTAACAAGCCTAGTCGGCTGCTGATGGGGGAACAGCTCCGCTTGGTTAAACATTGACAGATGGCAATGTCAGCGTGCGCCACTTCATATTTAAACGAAGCAAATGCAGGTGCAGGATGTACTGGCCCGATAATAAAGCCAATGAGGTAATCCGCCATGCACCCGGTCATTCCACTGTTGCTGCTCTGTTGCGCCTTTGCTGCACAGGCTGAGGAGAAGGCTCTGAATCTCTACAGCTGGTCCGCCTATGTGCCGGAGCAAGCCTTGCAGCGCTTCAAGGACGAAACCGGGATCAAGGTCAATTACGACATCTTCGACAGCGCCGAAGCCCTGGACAGCAAGCTGCTGACCGGCGGCAGCGGTTATGACGTGGTGTTCCCAGCTTCCAACGGCCTGGCCCGCGCGATTCAGGCCAAGGCTTTGCAGCCGCTGGATCGCAGCCAACTGCCGCACTTGAGTCATCTCGACCCGGCGCTGCTGGCCAAGCTCGCCAGTGCCGACCCCGGCAACCAGTTCGGCCTGCCTTACACCTGGGGCACCGTGGGCCTGGGCTACAACAAACAGGCGGTGGAGCAGCGCTTGCCGGGTGTGGCGCTGAATAGTTTGGATGTGCTGTTCAAGCCCGAATACGCCAGCAAGCTCAAGGATTGCGGCATTGCGGTGATCGATTCGCCGCAGGAGGTGATCAGCATCGTGCTCAACTACCTCGGCAAAGACCCTTATAGCAGCGAGCGTGCCGATCTGGACGCCGCTGCGCAGGTGCTCACACAGTTGCAGCCCAACCTGCGTTATGTGGGGGCTGGGCGGCATATTAATGACCTGGCCAAGGGCGAAATCTGCCTGGCGCTGACCTACAACGGCGATGCCTACATGGCAGCCGATAATGCCCGCGAAGCCCAGCAGCCGTTCGAGGTGCAGTAACGCATCCCGCGTGAAGGCACGTTGCTGTGGTTCGACACCCTGGCTATTCCCGTCGACGCGCCGCACCCCAAAGCGGCCCATGCCTTTATCGACTACATGCTGCGTCCCGAGTCCATCGCCGAGCTGACCAACAGCGTGTTCTTCGCCAACGCCAACCAAGCGGCTACCGCCTTGGTCGACCCGGCGATTAGCGGTGATGGCGATATTTACCCCGATGAAGCCATACGCGCGCGGCTGTTTGCCGAACAGTTATTGCCGCTGCGCCAACAGCGTGAACGCACGCGCATCTGGACCACATTCCGCAGTCAGTATTGAGCGTCTGCGCCTCGGCCCGCGCGGCCTGCGCTAAGGCCGCACAGCACGTCTTATGAGGCGCTGGCTGTCCTAGCCTGGATGACATCCGGGGCGCTTAGGGTTCAAGCCGGCACTCGCGGATTGCATCCGGGCTAGGTGCGCCGCCCGGTATTTTCTAATCACTGAGAACAAGGCAATGGAAGAATTTAACGGTAACGATCTGGCCTTCACCCGCGACAGCCTTTACGGCACGTTCTCCGAGCCGACCTACGCCGGTGTCACCAGCTTTATGCGCCGGCGCTACAGCCGCGACCTCACGGGCGTTGATCTGGTGGTCAGCGGCGTGCCGTTTGACACCGCCACCACTAACCGCCCCGGCACCCGTTTTGGCCCACGGGCGATTCGTGCAGCGTCGATCACCAGCGCTTGGGAGCGGCACTACCCTTGGGAGTTCGACCCCTTCGACCACCTGGCCGTGATCGATTACGGCGACTGCAATTTTGATCACGCCTTGCCGCACAAGATTCCAGCGGCCATCGAAGCGCATGCCGAGCATATCGTTCAGGCGGGATGCGGCATGCTCACCTTGGGCGGCGATCACTTCATCAGCTACCCGCTGCTCAAGGCCCATGCGCGCAAACACGGCGCGCTGTCGCTGGTGCACTTTGATGCGCATAGCGACACCTGGCCGGACACTGATGACAGCGAGCAAGGCGTCAGCCACGGCACCATGCTCTACCACGCGGCCCGTGAAGGGCTGGTCGAGCCGTCGCGCTCGGTGCAGATCGGCCTGCGCACCACCAATGACGACGTGATGGGCTTTCAGGTGCTGGATGCGCGCGAGGTGCACCGCAGCACACCCGAGCAGATCGCCGCGCAGATCCGCGCCCGTGTCGGCGATAACCCGGTGTACCTGACATTCGACATCGATTGCCTCGATCCGGCCTTCGCCCCCGGCACAGGTACGCCCGTTTGCGGCGGCCTGAGCACGCATCAGGCGCTGGAGATTTTGCGCGGCTTGCGCGGCATCAACGTGGTCGGCATGGACGTGGTGGAAGTCTCACCGCCTTACGATCATGCCGAAGTCACCGCCTTGGCCGGGGCCACCGTGGCGATGGAGTTGGTGTGCCTGTATGCCGCGCGGCATAAATTGGGCGAAAAACTCTAGGTTCTGTTGACGTAAGCCACCGGCTAGAATCTGGCTTTTGCCATGACCGACAGAAGCCAGTTAAGCGATACCGAGTGGGCTCATATACAAAGCCTGCTGAGTGCCACAAAGGGGATACGGCTACTGAACGCACCCAGTTGTC
>CAMCJM010000066.1 GCA_945874835.1 Pseudomonas synxantha
TCGACAACTGGGTGCGTTCAGTAGCCGTATCCCCTTTGTGGCACTCAGCAGGCTTTGTATATGAGCCCACTCGGTATCGCTTAACTGGCTTCTGTCGGTCATGGCAAAAGCCAGATTCTAGCCGGTGGCTTACGTCAACAGAACCTAAATCAATAGCTTGGAGGTGCTGCGGTGGGTTGGCACGGAACTCGCCTTGTTACTGGGAAGATAACAAGAAAAAGGACGGCTCATGTCACTTACCCTGGAGCATGTCACGCGGATCGTTGATCACCAGTTGCATATCGACGATATCTGCCTGAGCTTCGAACCTGGCTCCTTCAATGTGCTGCTGGGGCGCACGTTGTCGGGCAAGACCAGCTTGATGCGCCTGATGGCGGGTCTGGATAAGCCCACCAGCGGACGCATCCTGATGAATGGCGCGGACATGACCAATGTCTCGGTGCGCCAGCGCAACGTGTCGATGGTCTATCAGCAGTTCATCAACTACCCGACCCTGACGGTGTTCGAGAACATCGCTTCGCCGCTGCGTCAGGCTGGGGTGAGCAAGGTCGAGATTCTGGAAAAGGTCCACGCCACGGCGAAGATGCTGCGTATCGAGGCTTTGCTCCAGCGTCATCCGCTGGAACTGTCCGGCGGTCAGCAGCAGCGCACGGCCATGGCGCGTGCACTGGTCAAGGATGCTTCGCTGATTCTCTTCGATGAGCCGCTGGTCAACCTCGACTACAAACTGCGTGAAGAGCTGCGCCAGGAGATGCGTGAGCTGTTCCAGGCCCGTCACACCATCGCCATCTATGCCACCACCGAGCCCAATGAGGCCTTGGCCCTGGGCGGCACCACCACCATCCTGCATGAGGGACGGGTGGTGCAGAGCGGCAAGACCGCCGAGGTTTATCATCGCCCGCAGCAGGTGTTGGCCGCCGAGCTGTTTTCCGAACCGGCGATCAATCTGATGCCAGGGCGCGTCAGCGGCACTGAAGTAAGTTTTGCCGATACCGTGCACTTTCCGCTCAACCCGGACCTGCAAGGCATCGCCGAAGGCGAATACCGCTTTGGCGTGCGCCCCAGCCATATCGGCCTGGTGCCATCCAATGATGACGATCTGGAACTGGCGGTAACGGTCGAACTGGCTGAGATCAGCGGTTCGGAAACCTTTCTGCATGTGCGCAACGAGCAGTTCGTGCTGGTGCTGCATCTGCCGGGGGTGCACGAGTACGACGTGGACACGCCGATCCTCATCTATATCCCCACCCACAAGCTGTTTGTCTTCGCCGCTGATGGGCAGTTGATTCAGGCGCCCAGCCGCCGTTTGGGGAGGGCTGCCTGATGGCCGAGATTCGTTTGCACAACCTGGCCCATAGTTACAGTCGAGCGCCGACTGGCGCAGCCGATTACGCCATCCGCGAGATGAATCATGTGTGGGAACAGGGTGGCGCCTATGCGCTGTTAGGGCCTTCCGGCTGCGGCAAGTCGACCTTGCTAAATATCATTTCCGGCCTGCTCAGCCCCTCCCATGGCGAGGTGCAGTTCGATGGCAAGGTGGTCAACGCGCTGCCGCCGGAACTGCGCAATATCGCCCAGGTTTTCCAGTTTCCGGTGGTTTACGACACCATGACGGTATTCGACAACCTGGCCTTCCCGCTGCGCAACCAGGGCATGAACGAGGCGAAGATCCTCACCAAGGTCAATGAAATTGCCGAGGTGCTGGAGCTGCACCCGTTGCTGCACAAGCGCGCCCGCAACCTTACCGCCGACGAGAAGCAGAAGGTCTCCATGGGCCGTGGCCTGGTGCGCGATGACGTGTCGGCGATTCTCTTCGATGAGCCGCTGACGGTGATCGACCCGCACCTGAAGTGGAAGCTGCGGCGCAAGCTCAAGCAGATCCACGAGCAGTTCAATATCACTATGGTTTACGTCACCCACGACCAGCTCGAAGCCTCGACTTTCGCCGACAAGATTGCGGTGATGTACGGCGGGCAGATCGTCCAGTTCGGCACGCCGCGTGAGTTGTTCGAGCGCCCCAGCCACACCTTTGTCGGCTACTTCATTGGCAGTCCAGGGATGAACCTGATCGATGTACTGCCTTATGCCGGCGGGGTGCGCTTCAACAACACTGTGTTGCCGTTGCCGCCGGTGCTCAATCGACGCCTTGCCGAGCTGTCTGGGGCCAAGCTGAAAATCGGCATCCGCCCAGAGTTTGTGCACGTCTGGGATGGCCCCAACGAGGACGCGTTGTGTGGCGAGGTGGTGCACGTCGAAGACCTCGGCACCTACAAGATTATCACCCTCAAACTCGATGGCCTGTCGCTCAAAGTGCGCCTGCAGGAAGACCAGCCCGTACCGCAGCAGCAGGTGTACCTGAGCTTTCCGGCGCAGTGGTTGATGCTCTATGCCGATGACTTTTTAGTTGAGACGCAAGCGCTGGAGGTGCAGCCATGAAGGTGCAGAACAACAAGGCCTGGTGGTTGGTGCTGCCGGTGTTTCTGCTGGTGGCGTTCAGCGCTATCGTGCCGATGATGACGGTGGTCAACTATTCGGTGCAGGACATCTTCGACCATTCCACGCGCTATTTCGTCGGTGTCGACTGGTACAAGCAGGTGCTGCAGGACACCCGCCTGCATGACTCGCTTCTGCGTCAGTTCATCTTCTCAGCATGCGTGCTGCTGATCGAGATTCCCTTGGGCATCGCCATTGCCCTGTGCATGCCGACCAAGGGGCGCATGGCATCGCTGGTGCTGATCGTATTGGCAATTCCGCTGCTGATTCCGTGGAACGTGGTAGGTACCATCTGGCAGATCTTTGGTCGCGCTGACATTGGTTTGCTCGGCTGGAGCCTTAACAGTCTGGGCATCAGCTACAACTATGCCTCCAACACCAGCGACGCCTGGGTCACGGTGCTGATCATGGATGTCTGGCACTGGACCTCGCTGGTGGCGCTGCTCTGCTATTCGGGGCTGCGCGCCATTCCCGATGTGTATTACCAGGCTGCGCGTATCGACCGTGCATCCGACTGGGCGGTGTTCCGCCATATCCAATTGCCCAAGTTGAAAAGCGTGCTGCTGATCGCGGTGATGCTGCGGTTTATGGACAGCTTCATGATCTACACCGAGCCCTTCGTGCTCACCGGCGGCGGGCCGGGTAATGCCACCACCTTCCTCAGCCAGACCCTGACGCAAATGGCCATCGGTCAGTTCGACTTGGGCCCGGCGGCGGCGTTCTCCTTGGTGTATTTCCTGATCATCTTGTTGGTGTCCTGGCTGTTCTACACCGCCATGGCCCATAACGATAAAACTCGCTGAGGCCGACCATGACCCTACGCAAGAATGTGGTACTGGGGCTGTATATCCTGTTCCTGCTGGTGCCGATCTACTGGCTGCTGAACATGTCGTTCAAGAGCAACACCGAGATCCTCGGCGGCCTGACGCTCTGGCCACACGGCTTCACCCTGGATAACTACAAGGTGATTTTCACCGACCCAAGCTGGTACGAGGGTTATCTCAACTCCCTGTATTACGTGTGCCTGAACACGGTGATTTCCCTGGCGGTGGCGCTGCCGGCGGCCTATGCGTTTTCGCGCTACCGTTTTCTTGGCGACAAGCACCTGTTTTTCTGGCTGCTGACTAACCGCATGGCGCCACCTGCGGTGTTTCTGCTGCCGTTCTTCCAGCTGTATTCGTCGATCGGCCTATTCGATACGCATATCGCCGTAGCGCTGGCGCATTGCCTGTTCAACGTGCCGCTGGCGGTGTGGATTCTCGAAGGCTTTATGTCCGGGGTGCCGAAGGAAATTGACGAAACCGCCTATATCGACGGCTACAGTTTCCCGAAATTCTTCGTGAAGATATTTATTCCGCTGATTGGCTCGGGCATCGGCGTCACCGCGTTCTTCTGCTTCATGTTCTCCTGGGTCGAACTGCTGCTGGCGCGCACCTTGACCTCGGTGGATGCCAAGCCGATTGCCGCGGTGATGACGCGCACGGTGTCGGCATCAGGGATCGATTGGGGCGTGCTGGCGGCAGCGGGGGTGTTGACCATTCTGCCGGGCATGCTAGTGATCTGGTTTGTCCGTAACCATGTGGCCAAGGGCTTTGCCCTGGGCCGGGTATAGGAGGCGCTACTATGGACTGGATGGCCTGGACTCTGCCGACGGCGTTGTTTTTCGGCTTTATCGGCATGCTGCTGGTCGGCATGACGATCTGGGAGTTGCGTTCGCCCTGCGTCGAGCGCATGGGCTTGTTGCCGATCAGCACCACGCGCGGTGATCGGCTGTTTATCGGTCTGCTTGGTAGTGCCTTCCTGCACCTGCTGCTGGTGGGCACGACCGATTGGAGCGTCTGGATAGCCTCGGTGCTGTCCCTGTTCTGGTTGTTTGCAGTGATGCGTTGGGGCTAAGCCGGGCTGCCTTGGCTGCGCCTGCTGGTTGGGCGCGGTCATAACCCGTTTACCCCATTCAAAACCCTGAGATGGAGGTCTCTATGTTCGACAATAACAACAAAACTCGACATAGCATGGCGCTGGCTGCCCTGCTGACGTTGTCCGGCTTGAGCGGCGCAGCCTGGGCTGATGCCTACGAAGAAGCGGCAAAAAAGTGGATTGGCGAGGAGTTCAGCCCCTCGACCCTGACGCCCGAGCAGCAGTTGGCTGAATTGCAGTGGTTTATCAAGGCCGCCGAGCCGTTTCGCGGCATGAGCATCAGCGTGGCTTCGGAAACCATCGCTACCCACGAGTATGAGTCCAAGGTGCTGGCCAAGGCTTTTAGCGAAATCACCGGGATCAAGCTCAAGCACGACCTCATGCAGGAAGGTGATGTCGTCGAGAAACTGCAAACCCAGATGCAGTCGGACAAAAACATCTATGACGGCTATATCAACGACTCCGACCTGATTGGCACGCACTTCCGTTATGGCAAGGCCGTAGCCATCAGCGACATGATGGCGGGCGACGGCAAGGACTTCACGTCACCGACCCTGGATCTGGATGACTTTATCGGCCTGTCCTTTACCACTGCCCCCGACGGCAAACTCTATCAGCTGCCGGATCAGCAGTTCGCCAACCTGTACTGGTTCCGCGCCGATTGGTTTGAGCGGCCGGACTTGAAGGCCAAGTTCAAGGAGCTCTACGGCTACGAGCTGGGTGTGCCGGTCAACTGGTCGGCCTATGAAGACATCGCCGAGTTCTTCTCCGAGAAGGTCAAAGAAATTGGTGGTCAGCGCATTTATGGCCATATGGATTACGGTAAGAAGGACCCATCTCTGGGCTGGCGCTTCACCGATGCTTGGTTCTCCATGGCTGGCGGTGGTGACAAGGGGCTGCCTAACGGCTTGCCCGTGGATGAGTGGGGTATTCGTGTCGACGGTTGTCGCCCAGTGGGTTCCAGTGTTTCCCGTGGCGGCGATACCAACGGCCCGGCGGCGGTTTATGCCACCACCAAGTATGTCGACTGGATGCGCCAATACGCGCCGCCAGAAGCTCAGGGCATGACCTTCTCTGAAGCGGGTCCTGTGCCGGCTCAGGGCGCCATCGCCCAGCAGATTTTCTGGTACACCGCGTTCACCGCCGACATGACCAAAGCGGGTCTGCCGGTAGTTAATGAAGACGGCACGCCGAAGTGGCGCATGGCCCCTTCACCGAAAGGGCCGTACTGGGAAGAGGGCATGAAGTTGGGCTATCAGGACGCTGGCTCCTGGACCTTCCTCAAGTCGACCCCGGACAAGCAGCGCCTGGCGGCTTGGTTGTACGCCCAGTTCGTCACCTCCAAGACCGTGTCGCTGAAGAAGACCCTGGTTGGCCTGACGCCGATTCGCGAATCGGATATCAACTCGCAAGCCATGACCGACGTTGCACCGAAGTTGGGCGGTTTGGTTGAGTTCTATCGCAGTCCGGCGCGGGTGCAGTGGACGCCGACCGGGACTAACGTGCCTGACTACCCACGACTGGCTCAGCTGTGGTGGCAGTTTATTGCCGAGGCAGCCAGCGGCGATAAAACCCCGCAAGAGGCGCTGGATGGCTTGGCAGCAGCTCAGGACACAATGCTGGGTCGTCTGGAACGCTCCGGCGTGCTGGGCGAGTGCGGTCCTAAACTGAACGAAGCAAAAGACCCGCAGTACTGGCTGGATCAGCCCGGCGCACCCAAGCCGAAACTGGCGAACGAGAAGCCCAAGGGCGAAACCATCAACTACAACGAATTGCTCAAGTCCTGGGAGCAGGCGCGTGAGTGATAAGTAGGGTGCAATAAAAACGGCACCCTTGGGTGCCGTTTTTCATCGGGCGGTTGAATCAGTCGTGCAGGTGTTCTGCCGCATGCAGCGTGTTTTCCAGCAGGCATGCGCGAGTCATCGGGCCTACGCCTCCGGGCACTGGAGTAATCCAGCCTGCACGGGGCAGGGCGGTCTCGTACACCACATCGCCGATCAGCTTGCCGTCATCTTGGCGGTTAATCCCGACATCAATGACGATCGCTCCTTCTTTGATCCATTCGCCTTTGACCAGTCCTGTTTTGCCGGCGGCCACCACAACAATATCCGCTTGGCCGACATGCATGGGCAGGTCTTTGGTGAAGCGGTGGGTGACCGTGACCGTGCAGCCAGCCAGGAGAAGTTCCATAGCCATCGGGCGACCAACAATATTTGACGCACCCACTACCACCGCATGCATGCCATAAAGATCGGCGCCAGTGCTTTGCAGTAGGGTCATGATGCCTTTTGGGGTGCAGGGGCGCAGCAGTGGCATGCGCTGGGCCAGTCGACCGATGTTGTAGGGGTGAAAACCGTCAACGTCCTTGTCAGGGCGAATACGCTCCAGCAATAAGGATGCGTCCAGGTGAGCTGGGAGTGGCAGTTGAACCAAGATTCCATCAATAGCAGGGTCTTCGTTCAGGCGGTCGATGAGGGCCATGAGTTCAGCTTGCTCAGTGTTTACAGGCAGGTCATAGGCTTGCGACAGGAAGCCAACTTCTTCGCAATCTTTACGCTTGTGTGACACGTAGACTTGGGACGCTGGATCGCTACCGACGAGGATTACGGCCAGCCCGGGTGCGCGCAGGCCTTGCTGGCGTCGTTCGGCGACACGTAGGGCGATCTGCTGGCGCAGGCTGGCGGCAATTGCTTTGCCATCGATCAGTTGTGCGGTCATTGCGCTTGGTTAACCATTTAAAGAAGGATGAAAAAAGGTCGCTTATTCTCGCATGAGCTTGCTGTTGGGCAAAGGCGACAGTCTGCCTTTTCGCGTAACTCCTTTAAATGGCTGATTTTTTTTAGCTTTTGGTGTTGACGAGTTTTAAATGGGTCTATAAAATTGGCCCGGCTTGTCGAGCACAGCCAGTCGCTGGGTAAGACGGCAGAAGGTCGAAGCTGCAAAGTTTTTTCCGAAGCCGAAAGCTTTAAGTCTGCGTAAGCAGGTGGATAAGTGCCCGTAGCTCAGCTGGATAGAGCATCCGCCTTCTAAGCGGATGGTCGCAGGTTCGAGTCCTGCCGGGTGCGCCATTTGGCGGTCTTGGCTCAAGTAAATGCAATATGGTGGGCGTAGCTCAGTTGGTAGAGCGCAGGATTGTGACTCCTGTTGTCGTGGGTTCGATCCCCATCGTCCACCCCATATTTAGAAATCGCCAGGTTAATACCTGGCGTTTTCGTATAAAGCTTTACCCTGCGGACGTGGTGGAATTGGTAGACACACTGGATTTAGGTTCCAGCGCCGCAAGGCGTGAGAGTTCGAGTCTCTCCGTCCGCACCATCTTTATCTTTAGCTCCCTCCCGTTTGCCGCCTGCATCTAGGGTGACTTCTGCAAATCGACCCTCTAGAATGCATGCCCTTGATTTGGGGTCGGCAAGCGGCCGGCTTATGTCTGTGCAACGAGGATTATCCATGCAAGTTTCTGTTGAAAACACTTCTGCTCTCGAGCGCCGTATGACCGTCGGCGTCTCTGTTGAGCGCATCGAGACTGAAGTCAACAAGCGTCTGCAGCAGACGGCCCGTCGTGCCAAAGTCCCTGGTTTCCGCCCTGGCAAAGTGCCAATGAGCGTAATCCGTCAGCGCTACGAAGACTCCGCGCGCCAAGAAGCCTTGGGCGACCTGATTCAGTCCACCTTCTATGAAGCTGTTGTTGAGCAAAAGCTCAATCCTGCGGGTGCTCCTGCTGTAGAGCCTAAGTCTTTCGAGAAAGGCAAAGATCTAGAGTACGTCGCCACCTTCGAAGTTTTCCCAGAGTTCACAGTTTCCGGCTTGGAAGCTATCGCTGTTGAGCGTCTGCAGGCTGATGTGGCCGATGCGGATGTCGATAACATGCTGGATATCCTGCGCAAGCAAAATACCCGCTTTGAGACTGTTGAGCGCGCTGCCGAGAATGGCGATCAGCTTAATATCGATTTTGTCGGCAAAATTGATGGCGAAGCATTCGCGGGTGGTTCTGCCAAGGGCACTCGGCTGGTGCTGGGTTCCGGTCGTATGATCCCAGGCTTCGAAGATGCCTTGGTGGGCGTGAAGGAGGATGAAGAGCGCATCATTAACCCTGTTTTCCCTGCTGACTACCAGAACCTTGATCTGGCGGGTAAAACAGCTGAGTTCGCCGTAACTGTTAACAGTGTTGCTGCTCCTCAGTTGCCTGAGTTGAACGACGAGTTCTTCGCTCTGTTCGGCGTCAAAGAAGGCGGCCTTGAAGGCTTCCGCGCTGAAGTGCGCAAGAGCATGGAGCGTGAACTGCGCCAGGCCATCAAGTCCAAGATCAAGACTCAGGTGATGGACGGTCTGCTGGCTGCTAACCCGATCGAAGTGCCGAAAGCACTGATCAGCAACGAAGTGAACCGTCTGCGCGTGCAGGCCGTTCAGCAGTTTGGTGGCAACATCAAGCCTGATCAACTGCCAGCTGAGCTGTTCGAAGAGCAAGCCAAGCGCCGTGTTGTATTGGGTCTGGTTGTGGCTGAGGTGGTCAAGCAGTTCGAACTGAAGCCGGATGACGCGCGCGTTCGCGAAATGATTCAAGAAATGGCTTCTGCTTACCAAGAGCCCGAGCAGGTTGTGGCTTGGTACTACAAAAATGACCAGCAAATGAACGAAGTGCGTTCGGTTGTGCTGGAAGAGCAAGTTGTAGATACTGTTTTGCAGAAGGCCAACGTGACTGATAAAACAGTCTCGTACGAAGAAGCTGTCAAGCCGGTAGAAGCTCCACAAGCCGCCTGATTTCTTTACCTCGTTCGAACACGACATAAGCCAGCCTTCGCGCTGGCTTATGCGTATTTGTGACATGACTATTTAGGGAGCGAGTGCACGCATGTCCCGCAATCCTTTTATGCAGCAAATGTCTGATATCCAAGCCGCTGGCGGCCTGGTGCCAATGGTTGTCGAGCAGTCGGCTCGCGGTGAGCGCGCCTATGACATCTATTCGCGCCTGCTCAAGGAGCGAGTGATCTTTCTTGTCGGTCCTGTAGAAGACTACATGGCCAACCTGATCTGTGCGCAACTGCTGTTCCTTGAGGCGGAGAATCCGGACAAGGACATCCATCTTTATATCAACTCCCCAGGAGGTTCGGTGACGGCGGGGATGTCGATCTACGACACCATGCAGTTTATCAAACCTAACGTGTCTACCACCTGTATTGGTCAGGCATGCAGCATGGGTGCATTCCTGCTGACCGCGGGTGCCGAGGGCAAGCGTTATTGCCTGCCGAACTCGCGCGTGATGATTCACCAGCCATTGGGCGGTTTCCAGGGTCAGGCATCGGACATCGAGATCCATGCCAAGGAAATCCTCTTTATCCGCGAGCGTCTCAACACGCTGATGGCCAAGCACAGCGGGCATACTTTGGAAGAGATCGAGCGTGATACTAACCGCGATAACTTCATGAGCGCCGAAGCCGCTCGCGATTACGGGTTGATCGACGCGGTGATTGAAAAGCGCCCCGCTTAATATAAGCAGCTTAAAATAGGGCGGGTCGGCGTTTCCGGCCTCCGGCGGGCTTGAAAAAGCCCGCATAAGCCTTCATCTTGTGCTGCAAGCCTATCGGATTTGGATCGAACGAATGACTGACACCCGCAACGGCGAGGACAACGGCAAGTTGCTTTATTGCTCCTTCTGCGGCAAAAGCCAGCATGAAGTGCGCAAATTAATTGCCGGCCCCTCGGTCTTCATCTGCGACGAGTGCGTAGACCTGTGCAACGACATCATCCGTGAGGAGGTGCAGGAAGCCCAGGCCGAGAGCAGTGCGCATAAATTGCCGGCCCCCAAGGAGATCAGCGGCATCCTTGACCAATACGTAATTGGTCAGGAGCGCGCGAAGAAAATTTTGGCTGTAGCGGTCTATAACCACTACAAGCGCCTCAATCAGCGCGATAAGAAAGATGACATTGAGTTAGGCAAGAGCAACATCCTGCTCATCGGCCCGACTGGCTCGGGTAAAACCCTGTTAGCTGAAACGCTGGCGCGCTTGCTCAACGTACCTTTCACCATCGCAGACGCCACCACCCTGACCGAAGCAGGTTATGTGGGGGAAGACGTTGAGAACATCATTCAGAAGTTGCTACAGAAGTGCGACTACGATGTAGAAAAAGCCCAGATGGGTATTGTCTACATCGATGAAATTGACAAGATTTCGCGTAAATCTGACAACCCATCGATTACCCGTGATGTATCGGGTGAGGGCGTGCAGCAGGCGCTGCTCAAGCTGATTGAGGGGACTGTAGCGTCTGTTCCTCCGCAAGGTGGCCGTAAGCATCCGCAGCAAGAATTTTTGCAGGTTGATACGCGCAATATCTTGTTTATTTGTGGTGGAGCTTTTTCAGGCTTGGAGAAGGTCATTCAGGGCCGCTCGACCAAAGGCGGAATCGGTTTCAATGCCGAGGTTCGCAGTAAGGAAGAGGGCAAAAAAGTTGGCGAGTCGCTGCGCGCTGTTGAGCCTGATGATCTGGTCAAGTTTGGTCTGATTCCTGAGTTCGTCGGTCGTCTGCCGGTTATCGCAACGCTTGATGAGCTCGATGAAGCAGCTTTGGTGCAAATCCTGACCGAGCCGAAGAATGCTCTGACCAAGCAATATGGCAAGCTGTTCGAGATGGAAGGTGTCGAGCTGGAATTCCGACCTGATGCGCTTAAGTCGGTTGCCCACAAGGCGCTTGAACGTAAAACCGGTGCCCGCGGCCTGCGTTCGATTCTCGAAGGTGTCCTGCTCGATACCATGTACGAGATTCCTTCGCAGTCTGACGTCAGCAAGGTGGTTATCGATGAGAGTGTTATCGATGGCACCTCCAAGCCGTTGCTCATTTATGAAAATAAAGAGCTGCCAGCTAAGGCTGCGCCTGACGCGTAACAGCGCTGTAACATGTTGAAAGCAAGGGGCCTGCGGGCCCCTTTGCTTTTCCTACTGCAATGCTTGTTTTTTGTTGGTGCTGCCCCCATCTTAGTTTCAAGGGTTACCCATCAGTTTACGGCCGTAAGGCCGCTGTAGAGCCAAAAACATGAAGACAACCATCGAATTGCCTCTCCTGCCGTTGCGTGACGTTGTGGTCTATCCACACATGGTCATTCCATTGTTTGTCGGCCGTGAAAAGTCCATTGAGGCCCTTGAGGCCGCTATGACGGGCGAAAAACAGATTTTGCTTCTGGCACAGAAAAATCCTGCCGATGACGATCCCGATGAAGCAGGGCTCTACCGCGTAGGCACCGTTGCCACAGTACTGCAGCTTTTAAAATTGCCCGATGGCACAGTCAAGGTGCTGGTCGAAGGCGAGCAGCGCGGCGAAATTGAGCGCTTTATTGAAGCCGACGGCCATTGCCGAGCTGACGTGCAGTTGATTGATGAGGTGGATGTCGTCGAGCGCGAGTCCGAAGTGTTTACCCGTAGTTTGCTCAGCCAATTTGAGCAGTACGTTCAGCTTGGGAAGAAGGTTCCCGCTGAGGTGTTGGCTTCGCTTAACGGCATTGATGAGCCGAGCCGCCTGGTCGATACCATGGCTGCGCACATGGTATTGAAGATTGAGCAGAAGCAAGAAATTCTTGAAATCACCGATTTGGCAGCTCGTGTCGAACACGTTCTAGCTCTGCTGGATGCAGAAATTGATTTGCTGCAAGTTGAGAAGCGCATCCGTGGGCGGGTCAAGAAGCAAATGGAGCGCAGTCAGCGCGAGTACTACCTGAATGAGCAGATGAAGGCTATTCAGAAGGAACTCGGTGATGGCGAAGAAGGGCATAACGAACTTGATGAGCTGAAAAAGCGCATCGAAAACGCGGGTCTTTCCACTGAAGCGCATACCAAGGCCAATGCTGAGTTGAACAAACTCAAGCAGATGTCGCCCATGTCGGCCGAAGCGACCGTGGTGCGCTCATACATCGACTGGTTGGTTAATGTGCCGTGGAAGGCGCAGAGCAAAGTTCGCCTTGACCTGGCTCGCGCTGAAAGCATTTTGGATGCTGATCATTATGGTTTGGAGGAGGTCAAGGAGCGGATTCTTGAGTACCTCGCCGTACAAAAGCGAGTGAAAAAGCTCAAGGGTCCTGTGTTGTGCTTGGTCGGGCCGCCTGGCGTAGGTAAGACGTCTCTGGCGGAGTCAATTGCCTCGGCCACCAACCGCAAGTTCGTGCGCATGGCCTTGGGTGGTGTGCGTGATGAGGCCGAGATTCGCGGTCATCGCCGCACTTACATTGGCTCCATGCCGGGTCGTCTTATCCAGAAAATGACCAAGGTTGGGGTGCGCAATCCGCTGTTCTTGCTCGATGAAATCGACAAGATGGGCCAGGACATGCGTGGTGATCCGGCCTCGGCACTGCTAGAGGTGCTTGATCCCGAGCAGAATCACAACTTCAACGACCACTATCTTGAAGTCGATTACGACCTGTCTGACGTGATGTTCCTCTGTACAGCTAACTCGATGAACATTCCCGGTCCATTGTTGGACCGTATGGAAGTGATTCGTTTGCCTGGCTACACCGAGGCCGAGAAGATCAACATCGCGATCAAGTACCTTGCGCCCAAGCAGGTTCAAGCCAACGGCTTGAAGAAAACCGAGTTGCTATTTGACGAAGCTGCTATCCGCGACATTATTCGTTACTACACCCGTGAAGCGGGCGTGCGTGGCCTTGAGCGGCAGCTTGCCAAGGTGTGCCGTAAGGCAGTCAAAGAGCATTCCACCGAAAAACGTTTCCAGATGAGCGTTACTGCTGATTCTTTGGAACATTTCCTCGGTGTTCGCAAGCACCGGTACGGCCTGGCTGAGCAGCAGGATCAGATTGGACAGGTTACCGGCCTTGCCTGGACCCAGGTGGGTGGCGAGTTGTTGACCATTGAGGCCGTCGTGGTGCCGGGCAAAGGGCAGCTGATCAAAACCGGTTCGCTTGGTGATGTGATGGTCGAGTCGATCACTGCGGCGCAAACGGTGGTGCGCAGCCGCGCCAAGAGCCTGGGCGTGCCTGTGGACTTCTACGAGAAGCAGGACATTCATATCCACATGCCAGAGGGCGCAACACCCAAAGACGGCCCTAGCGCAGGCGTTGGCATGTGTACGGCGCTGGTTTCGGCCCTGACGCAGATACCGGTTCGCGCTGATGTCGCCATGACTGGTGAAATCACCCTGCGTGGCCAAGTGCTTGCCATCGGTGGGTTGAAAGAAAAACTGCTGGCAGCTCACCGAGGTGGCATCAAGACGGTGATTATTCCGGAAGAGAATGTTCGCGATCTCAAAGAGATTCCGGAGAATATTAAGCAAGACCTGCAGATTAAACCGGTTAAATGGATTGACGAGGTCCTGCAAATTGCGCTGCAATACGCCCCGGAGCCCTTGCCTGATGCGGCTCCCATGGTTGCAAAGGATGAAAAACGCGAGACTGATTCCAAGGAGCGAATTAGCACGCATTAGTCGGAAGCTTCCTTGACACATTTTTAGAGCCCTTGTTATAAAGCGGCTCTTCGTGTCGGCAGGCTTTCCAGCACCCGCTTCGCTTACATTTAAAAGCAAGAAATAAACTCAACAGAAATTAAGGGGACTTAAGAGTGAACAAGTCGGAACTGATCGATGCCATCGCTGCATCTGCTGATATCCCAAAAGCTGTTGCTGGCCGCGCGCTGGACGCAGTTATTGAATCCGTTACTGGCGCTCTGAAGGCTGGTGATTCTGTGGTTCTGGTTGGCTTTGGTACCTTCGCTGTCAAAGAGCGCGCCGCTCGCACTGGCCGTAACCCACAAACTGGTAACCCGATCAGCATCGCTGCTGCCAAGATTCCAGGCTTCAAAGCTGGCAAAGCCCTGAAAGACGCTGTCAACTAAGCCTCTTTTCGGTTTTGTTAGGCAGGCTGGTTGAATGACCAGTCTGAGGCGGGCGAAGTGATTGATGCGTGAATTCATCTGTGTAAATCAAATGAGCTAACCGACTTTACTCGCTCTGCCCACCACGAGAAGGCGCATCCACCGATGCGCCTTTCTTCTATCCGGATTTTACCCACACTGCGCGACTGCTTTTTTGTTCAGTCGTTCTGGGGGACGCATGCTGCAGAACATCAGGGACAATTCACAGGGTTGGATTGCCAAAACCATTATCGGCGTCATCATCGCATTGCTTGCGTTGACGGGTGTTGATGCCATTTTTACCGGCACCAGCAACAGCCAAAATGCGGCCAAGGTCGATGGCGTTGAGATCACTTCCGTTGAATTGACTCAGGCCGTTGAGATGCAGCGCCGGCAACTCTTGCAGCAGTTGGGGCGTGACTTTGATGCGTCGTTGCTGGACGAGAAGTTGCTGCGTGAAGCGGCGTTAAATGGCTTGATTGAACGCACGCTGCTGCTTAACAGTGCTCGTGACGCGAAATTTGCTTTTTCTCAGCAGTCGCTGGATCAGGTGATATTGAACACGCCAGAGTTTCTGGTTGATGGTCAATTCAATGCTGATCGTTTTGATCAGGTGATCCGTCAGCTGGGCTTCAGCCGCTTGCAGTTCCGTCAGATGCTTGAGCAGGAAATGCTCATCGGCCAACTGCGTGCTGGTTTGGCCAACAGCAGTTTTGTTACGGATGCTGAGGTTCAGGCTTTTGCTGCCCTTGAGCAGCAGACCCGCGACTTCGCCACGCTGACGCTTAAAGCCGATTTGGAAGCAGTTGCGCTCAGTGACGACGACATCAAAGCTTATTACGAGGCACAAGCCAGCCAGTTCATGAGTCCTGAGCAGCTAGTACTTGAGTTCGTTGAACTGAAGAAAGATGCTTTCTTTGATCAAGTCGAAGTCTCCGCTGAGGATCTGCAAAGCGCCTACGAAAACGAGATCGCCAATCTGGCAGAGCAGCGCCGTGCCGCGCACATCCTCGTTGAAGTAAGCGATACGCTGAACGATGACCAAGCTCAAGCCAAGCTGATTGAAGTGCAGAAGCGCCTGGAACAGGGCGACGAGTTTGCCGCGCTGGCCAAAGAGTTCTCGGACGATTCCGGTTCGGCAGCGGATGGCGGTGATCTTGGTTTTGCCGGCCCAGGGGTTTATGACCCTGCGTTTGAAGAAGCGCTCTACGGGTTGGGTGAGAATGCTGTTTCGGCACCGGTGCGCAGCGAGTTTGGCTGGCACTTGATCAAACTGCTGGGTGTCCAGGCACCTGAAGTTCCGAGCTTTGCCAGCCTGGAAGAAAAACTTCAGCGTGATCTTAAAGCGCGTCAAGTCGAGCAGCGTTTTGTTGAGGTTGCCAAAGACCTTGAAGATTCGGCATTTGAAGCGTCAGATCTGGCTCAGCCAGCTCAGGAGTTAGGGCTTGAGGTCAAAACCACAGAGGCTTTTGGTCGTCAGGGCGGCAGCGAAGGTCTCACGGCAAATCGTCAGGTCATTCAGGCCGCGTTTAGCGATGAGGTTCTGGAAGACGGCAGCAACAGCAGCGTCATAGAACTTGATCCGAACACTGTTGTGGTGGTGCGTGTAAAAGAGCACAACAAGCCAGAGCAACTGCCTCTGGAACAAGTGTCCGAGAGTATTCGCGCTCAGCTGACGCAGGTTCGTGCAAGCGAAGCAGTCAAGCTCAAGGGCGAAGCTCAATTAAAAGCGTTGCGTGAAGGTGCTACGCCGGTTGTGCAGGCTGACGCCGGTCAAGGCTGGAATGTAATCGAGGCTGCAACCCGCAGTCAGGACGCTGTAGAGCCTTTGGTGCTGCAGGCCTTGTTCCGCATGATGAAGCCAGAAGCCGCTGACAAACCGACCTTTACAGGCGTGAGTCTGAGCAACGGTGATTTCGTCATCGTTCGCCTCAATGGTGTGAGCCGCCCTGAGCAGGCATTGGCTGACGAAGAGAAGGCGATGTACGCGCGTTTCCTGGCGTCGCGCGCGGGTCAGCAAGACTTTGCTGCGTTTCGTAAGCAGCTAGAAGAGAAAGCGGATATCGAGCGTTTCTAATCGGTCACTAGGTCAGCTGCTCGCCTTAAAGGCCGACTACGATAGTCGCGTGTGTGATGGTAAATAGGCAAACGCCCCGACTGGTTCGGGGCGTTTGCTTTTCGGCTCTATTTACATCTTGGCGGCGCTATGACGACCCATGACGGGCCGCGGATGCGCGAGTCGGCGTTGTGCCCATTTAGTCAATTTGCTTTGGCTGTAACTGGGCATTGGTCGATGATCTGCCCGGGCATCATGTGCGGCGCGGCGTGTTTGTTTATGGGGTCGCGGTAGGAATGGCAGTCGCCTGCCACCCCCCGCACAGATCCGTACGTGCGGAATTACCGCATACGGCTCCTGCCTTGGGTTTTAACGCCGAAGCGAGTTATGGGATAGGGATGCATAGGTAGCTCGCGCGGATAGGGAATGAAC
>CAMCJM010000067.1 GCA_945874835.1 Pseudomonas synxantha
AGATTCGCAGTCACCCGCGACACCCTTGCCTCTGGCTAACACTTCCCCTTGCCGGGTGTGTAGAGGACTTTCACCTCCAAGTCACCAGCGAGGCCACCACAGCCAAGCTGGTTGCGCTTACGCGCAACGCGCCATGCCTGGCGCACGCAAAGAAAACCCCGTCAGAGCTAAGCCCTGGCGGGGTTTTTCTTTTCAACCGATCATTTGATCCAGTGCTTGCCCCAATGCGTGATGTCGTAGCTCTGCACGCTACGCGCCACGCTCTTCTCGGCCTTAGCGGCCTCGATCTGATCATCGACCACTTTGGTGGAGGACGACAGCCAGCTGGTCACAAAGGCCATCGCATCGCCATTGATCTCCAGGGCACGCTGCGCGATGTTGTTCAGGTCATCGCAACTGGCGTGGTAGCACGGATCAAGCGCGCCCCCCGCGGTACCGCCATAAAGGTTCGCCTGCTCAGGAGTTTTCAGCACCTCTGCCCCCGTGAACAACCCGCCAAAGGCGATGCCGTCCTGGAAGAATTGCGCGTAATCCGAACGGAAGGTGATCTCATCACCCTCGGAC
This sequence comes from Pseudomonas synxantha, assembly GCA_945874835.1. Classification (GTDB taxonomy): domain Bacteria; phylum Pseudomonadota; class Gammaproteobacteria; order Pseudomonadales; family Pseudomonadaceae; genus Aquipseudomonas; species Aquipseudomonas synxantha_B. Next base: position 565 of record CAMCJM010000067.1, read on the forward strand.
GGTAAGCCGCGCAATTTGTAGTACTCCTCGAACAGTTTTTCGATGGCTGCAGAGCCGGGCGGGCCTTGCAGGCCAAACGCAGAACCGTCGCCGTCATAGATGAAGTAGGCGAAGTTTGGCGAAGCGATCATGTCGAAGTTCAAGTACGCCTTGATCTTGCTCTTCTGCTCAGCCGGGAGTTGATTGACGTAATAAGTCGAACCGACCAAGCCAGACTCCTCGGCACCCCACCAAGCGAAGCGCAGCTTGTTCTTCGGCCGCACCTTCTGCAGCTGCAACGCCAACTCCAGCAACGCGGCACTACCTGAGGCGTTGTCGTTGATGCCTGCAGCCTCATATACCGAGTCAAGGTGAGCCCCGACCATCACCACATTGTTGGCATTGCCGTGGCGGCTCTCAGCGATAAGATTGAAGGTCTGCGTGCGCTCACGCACCACGTCAGCCAACATACGCACCTGTGTCTCTGTGCTCTGCGCCAGGCCAACCCCGACATCGTAGGTGGCGAAGAACACCGGGATACCGCCGGCATAGCTGTCGCCCAGAGTAGCGTTGAGCAGGCCCTTGCGGTCCTCAGCGTCGCCCTGGTTGAAGATGATCACCCCTGAGGCACCGGCAGCAGCGGCGTTCTCCGCTTTCAGCTGGAAGTTACAGGTGCCGCGCTGCAGCAAGGCGATGGAACCGGAGGGGAAGTCGACAAAGTCTTCCGCCTCACAACCACTGCTGGACAGGTTGCCTGCGCCCAACGCGATATCCACAGCCGCCACTGGCGCACTGACGTCACCGTCTTAGGTTTGTGACAGGTAGGTGAAGTCCACATCCCACTCGTACACCGTCGGCGTCGGCACCAGGGCCTGCAGCTCGCCGGGCCCTTGCGGGTAATAGGCGGTAAAAGGAAATGGCTGAACCTCTACGCGATAGCCGGCACTTTCCAAGGTGGATTTCACGTAGTCGATCGAGCGTTGGTAACCCGGCAAACCTGCTGCCCGATTGCCGCCATTGGCGTGGGCAATGTCTTTGAACACCTGCAGGTGAATGGCGGTGTTGCTCGCCTGCATACAGCGCGGCAACCCCAATGTAGTGCTGTTGAGCAGGCCAAAACGACATTCCAGAGGTCCCAAGCGGGTCGGGCTCCAAAACGCATTAAACAGTTGGCTACTACTTTTTTTCGATTCTGCGAGCACCTCGCCCGAGATCGCCGCCAGTAGGCCTCCCACAATTAAACCGCTTTTCACAATCTTGTTATGCATGTTGCCCCCAATCCATATATGGAGTTTTTAGGTGCGGCAGCGCTTGTGGCACCGCCGCGATATGTCCCTTTACTACGTCGTGTGGACGCCACATAACCTAGACGTGGATATTCATCTTCGCGAACCGGTATCTACAAATTTATTGAAAATAAGAACTTATCGAGGAATATGAGACCAATTGACCAGCACCAAACGGTTTACCAATCTGAGAACCATAATGGATGCCAGGGTGCGAACTACCCAGGGTGTCCCGGGGAAGGATGGAGATAGGTCTGTACTCAGGTAAACTCTGCGCACATTTTGTAGATCGGCTCCGCGTTGGCCTCACCAACACTCCAGGAGCCATCTCCCCTGCGACTGAATTGAAGACCTAGCCCCATGCCGATCCTCCACTGCATCGTCCATTTGATCGACAAAAAGCCTGATGGCACACCCGCCGTGCTGCATGCCCGCGACAGCGAACTGGCTGCCTCGCAGGCCATCGAGAACATGCTCGCTGATCTCAACGAGAGCTATAACGCCAAGCAGGGCAAGGCCTGGGGCTTTTTTCATGAGGAGTCCGGGGCTTACCCGTTCAGCGGCTGGCTCAAGCGCTACCTGGATGACGAGCAGGATTTCACCGCCTTTAGCCGTCAGGCCGTCGAGCAACTGCAAAAGCTGATGGAAGAATCCAACCTGTCCACCGGCGGCCATGTGCTGTTCGCCCACTATCAGCAAGGCATGACCGACTACCTGGCCATCGCCCTGCTGCACCACAGCGAAGGCGTTGCCGTCACCGACACGCTGGACGTGACCGCCGCCAAGCACCTGGACCTCAGCCAGTTGCACCTGGCTGCGCGGATCAACATTTCCGAGTGGCAGATCAACAAGCAATCCAAGCAGTACATCTCCTTTATCAAGGGCAAGAATGGCAAAAAGGTCTCGGAGTACTTCCGCGACTTTATCGGCTGCCAGGAAGGCGTCGACGGCCCCGGCGAAACCCGCACCCTGCTGAAAGCCTTTAGCGACTTTGTGGAAAGTGAAGACCTGCCTGAAGAGCAGGCCCGCGAGAAGACCAAAACCCTGGTCAGCTATGCCGCAAACCAGGCCAAACAAGGCGAGCCCATCACCCTCGACGAGCTCTCCGGGCTGATCGACGAAGAACGGCCCAAGGCTTTCTTTGATCACATCCGTAACAAGGATTACGGCATGGCCGCGGAATTTCCGGCGGACAAACGCACCCTTAGCCAGTTCCAGCGCTTTACCGGCCGCGCCGAAGGCCTGTCGATCAGCTTCGAAGCGCACCTGCTGGGCTCGAAGATCGAATACGACGAAGGCACCGACACGCTGGTGATCCGCAACTTGCCGACGCAACTCACCGATCAGCTCAAGCGCCGCAAAAACTGACAGGCCGCTGAAAAACTACCTACGTTGCCGATGCGGCGTTAAAAACAGGCTCAAAATGCTCATTTACACCAGTAAACTCCGCTTTTTCGCCGTTTTGACCAGCCGGAGGCTGTTACTACGTAGCGCCTTGCCTCGGCTGCCTCGCCTACGTTTTTAAACGGTCTGTCACATCCATGAGCCGCCTGCCGGATGACCTGCTGGACAGTTGCCGCTGCGATCCTGCAGCGCCCTTCGCCGAAGATCCGGCACGTGACTTCGGCTTGGACAAACAGCGGGCGCTGCAGGCCTTGGCTGAACTGCGGCCCTGGCTCAATCGTCAGCAGCGCATGCTCTGGGCCAACCGGCGCAACGCCCTGTTGCTGATCCTGCAAGGCACCGACTGTTCCGGTAAAGACGGCGTGATTCGCAGGGTAATCAGCAGTTTTGATCCGCAGGGGCTGCGCATCCACAGCTTTCAAAAGCCCGATGCGTGCGAGCAGCGCCACGATTTTCTCTGGCGCTACCAGCGGCGCTTGCCGACGGCGGGCCTGCTGGGCGTGTTCAACCGCAGCTATTACGAAGGGCTGATCAGCGATCCGCTGGACGGGCTGTGCAGCACAGCCGACCTGCCCGCCCGGCAGCACGCCATTCTCGCCTTCGAGCAGCAGCTATGTAGCCAATCGACGCAGCCGTTGAAGTGCTTTTTGCACCTGAGCAAAGCCGAGCAAAAACGTCGCCTGTACGAGCGCCTGGAGCACCCACACAAGCGCTGGAAGCTGCACGCCAGCGACTTACAGGCTCACCGCGAATTCGACCTGCGCGAGCAACGTTGGACCGAACAACTGACGCAAACCAATCACGCGGCGGCGCCTTGGTACATCATCCCGGCCGACCATCGCTGGTTGCGCGACTGGCTGGTGGCCAGCCTGTTGGCGCGCGAGCTGGAACGCTTGCAGCTGGACTGGCCAAGCGCACCCGCCCCGTTCAGCGCAGACGATCTGGAGCAGGCATGAAGCGTCTTTTACTGCTGTTACTGGGCCTCAGCAGCGTTGCTCAGGCCGTGCCGGAACAAGCGCTGTACCCGGACGAAGTGCGCTTTGTCACCGCCAACGCCGAGTTCACCCTGCTGCATGAGATGGGTCATCTGCTGATCAGCGAACTGAAATTGCCGGTGCTCGGCCGCGAAGAAGATGCCGCCGACCAACTCGGTTTTATGGGCCTGTTTCTGCTGCACGAACGGCAACGCGACGCCGACTTTTACGCCAAGTTGCTGGATGTGGCCGACTATTGGCGGCTGGAGTGGCAACGCCAGCGCCCGGAAGCGCCCGAGGTGCGTGAATGGGACAGCCATGCCCTGGACGCACAGCGCTTTTTTAACCTGGCCTGCCTGGCCTACGGCAGCGACCCGCGCCAACTGGAATGGGTGATCCAGATGACCGGGCTGCCGGATGAACGGGCTTTTTACTGCCCCGAGGAATACCAGCAGGTTGAATACGCGGTGAACTGGATTCGCCAGCACTTCGCCCGCCGCGCTGACCAGCCGATCCGCCACCACCTGCGGGTGGAGTACCAAACCCCGCCCCTGCATTTACCCGAAGCCCGCGAGTTGCTGGAAAAAGTCCGTGCCTCCGGCGAGCTGGAAGCCATCGCCGCACGCACCAGCAGCACCTTCGCCCTGCCCCGCGACCTGAAACTGATCGTCGCCGCGTGCGGTGAAGCCAACGCCTGGTACAACCGCATCAGCGGCGAACTGACGCTGTGCTACGAGCGCATCCTGTACTTTCGCGAACTGGCGCGGGAGCTACCACGCCTGAGGCAGAAAGCGCTGCAGGAAAACCAACCCAATCTGTAAACCGCCCCCTGCTTTAGCGAGGCAAAGGAACGCCGTATGAAGAAAGTTATTCTGCTGCTCAGCGCCCTGGCGCTCTACCAACACTGGGACACCGTCCAACGCTGGTTTCAGCCGCCCCTGGCAAAGCTGCCGGGCGAGGTGGTGCTGTATGCCACGCAATGGTGCGGCTATTGCGTCAAAACACGCGAGCAGTTAGCCAGCGATGGCGTGGCGTACCGGGAAGTGGATATAGAGAAGGACGCCGCCGGCAATGCCACGTTCAAAGCCCTCGGCGGACGCGGCGTGCCCCTGCTGGATATCAAGGGCACGCTGGTGCACGGCTACGACCCGCAAGCCATGCGGGCCGCTTACTGACCGTTCAGTGCGTCAGGCACTAAGGCCTTACAGCGCCTTAATGGCAAAGCCCATACGCGGAAAATGCACATGCACGGTGCCGGCGCGTGGGTCTTCGCGGCGCAGGATCAGTTCTTCGCTGCCGCTGAAGACCAGCTCACCTTCCACCGCATCCACACCGTAGTCGATGGCAGAGATTGCCACCTGCTGACCAACAGCAAAGCCATTCGGGTCGGCCAACGCAGCGTCCGGCAAAGCCGCCGGGGTAGCGTCACGGGCAATGGCAACGGCGTCTTCACCACTCATTTCGCTGAATGAGCCGTGGCCGAAGTCCAGCACGCGCGCCAGCCAGGTGGCCACCGCCGGGTACTCATCGACTAGCGGGGCTGTAACCGGCGTACCACGCAGGAACCACAACGGGTGGGCCATGGCGATGTCAGCCAGTGAGGCCTCACCAGAGAGGAAGTCGCCGGACTCACGCTCCAGTTGCTGCTGCAAACGCGACATCAGCGTAGGCCATTGATGCTTGGCCACCTCAAGCGGAACGCGCGTGGCCAGGCCACCGGTGAACAGCGTGGTACGGTCAGCAATAAAGGTTTTGAGAAACTCCGGCGGCAGCTTGCCGAAGCGCGCGGCGATGGATTCAGGCTGGAACACCAGGCTGACCGCATGCAGAAACACCTGAGCATCGGCCCACTGGGCAAAGCAGGCGACGTTGAACTCTTGACCTTCGGGGAACAGCGCCGGGGTAGCTTTCTCCGCTTCAAGGCGGCGGGCAATCAGGGCGGTGTCACAGTAGACATCGGCACCGACTTGCAGCACCGGGGTCTTGCGGTAGCCGCCGGTCAGGGCCGTGAGCTCGGGTTTGGGCATCACCGGCGGTGATCATCACTGAACGCCAGGACAACTGCTTGAAACCGAGCATCAACCGCGCTTTTTCAGCAAAGGGCGAGGTTGGGTAATGGTGCAGGATCAACTCGTGCATGGCAGGCTCCGCAAGGGTTCAGGTAAGCCCGCAGCTTAACCGCACAGCCGGCGACGGCCTACCCGCTTAGCCTGATGGCGCACTATCAACCACAGCGATAACAGCGGCGGTCGCCACCAAATGCTCCTTGGCGGCTTTGCTCAGTGCCTTGATCGCCCGCTCACGGCGCAGCGCATCACCCTTGCCCGCGCAGGCTTCGGTGTAAACCAGCGCCTGCGCCGGGCTGGAATAAAAGAAGCGTGCGCCCTTGCCGCTCTGGTGTTTGGCAAACCGCTTATGCGGGTCGTCGCTGATGCCGCAGTACAACGCCCCGTTAGCCGCCCGCACCAGGTACACAAACCAGGGCTTGGCGGCAGGTGTTTCAGGCACAGAAGAGGCGTCAGGCATCAGTTAAATCGGCAGGCAATGAGCAAAGTCGCCGAGCTTAACAGACCGTTGGAAACGTAGGCGAGGCAGGCAAAACAAGGCAAAAATAGGGAAGGAAGCGGAGTGTACTTTTGTACATGAGCATTACGAGCCTGTTTTTAACGCCGTTTTGCCAACGCAGGTAGTTTCTCGACGGTCTGTTAACGATTCTTCTGGAACGCGGCCAACCCTTTACCCGCCTGCTGGCGGATGGCGTTCTGCACAAAGGGCGTCCAACCCAGCAAGCGGCCCTTGAAACCCAGCGCCTGAGCGGCCCAGCGCCAAAGGTCGAAGTGGTCGCGGTGCTCGCAGATTTTGCCGTCGCGAAAGCGGAAGTTGGCCTCAATGTGATTGACCACCTGGTTGCCGGTCTGGCTGAAGGTGTAGGTGGCGATCCAGCGCGCCTTGCCGGAATAGTCATCCGCAGCCACGCCGTCAAAGGTCAGGGAAAAGCCCTGGGCCTTGGCACAGAGCATGCGCCACATGTCGCCAGCATCTGTCCCGCGCAGGTCAGTAAACACCGGGTCGCTGAACTGCACATCGTCGCTGTAGCAGCGGGCCATGGCCTCGGCGTCCAGTTGCTGGAAGGCCTGATAAAAACGGGTGATCAGCGCGGCATTGGGGTGGCTCATGGGGCGGACTCCAGTCAGTAACGTGCACGCAGTATTGCGGTTAAAGCACCGTACCGCGATTGGCGTTTAAGACCGCTTTGTGTCGACAATCGCCAAAGCCTATCCCATTGATGACGCCGCCATACCCACCATCGCCCTGTACGTGTGCCCGCAAACGGTCTGTTCAAGCCTGAGCATGGCCATGGGGGCTTTTACCCTGCGACGCTGTGGCCTGCGCCGCGCAATTGCCGCCCACGGTCTGCCCGCGCACAATATGCGGCTGTTTTCTGATCGATACCGAGCCGCGCATGTTAGCCCACACCCAAACGCCCGCCACCGACACTCAACCAGCTGACTTCCTGATCATTGGCGCGGGCATTGCCGGCGCGTCCACTGGCTACTTTCTCGCCCCGCACGGCAAGACCCTGGTGCTGGAGCGTGAAGCACAGGCCGGATATCACGCCACCGGACGCTCGGCGGCGTTGTTCACCGTGGCCTATGGCACGCCGCAAGTGCGCGCGCTGACGGCAGCCAGCCGGGCCTTCTTTGACGCACCGCCGCCCGGTTTTGCCGCGCACCCACTGCTCACCCCGCGCGGTGAATTGGTGGTGGACGTGCACGGCAACCCGGACGAACTGCAACGTCAGTTGGACAGCGGCATTGGTCATGTACCGGAGATGCGCCTGCTCAGTGCTGATGAAGCCTGCGCCCGTGTACCGGTGCTGCGCCGCGCGTGCGTGCAGGGGGCGTTGTTCGACCCCAGCGCCGCCGACATCGACACCGACGCCCTGCATCAGGGCTACCTGCGCGGCATTCGTCAGCACGGCGGGGCGATTCACACCCACTGCGAAGTGCTGAGCATTCAGCACGACGGCGAGTTGTGGCAGGTGACGTGCAACGCCGGGCAGTACCGCGCCAAGGTGCTGATCAACGCCGCCGGAGCCTGGTGCGACCAGATCGCCTCACTGGCGGGCGTGACCCCCATCGGGCTGGTGCCCAAGCGCCGCGCGGCCTTTACCTTCGCCGCCGAAGCAGGTGTGGACTGCCAGCACTGGCCTTTTGTGGTCAGCCTGGATGAGTCGTTTTACTTCAAGCCCGATGCAGGCCAACTGCTCAGCTCGCCCGCCAACGCCGACCCGGTCATGCCGCATGATGTGCAGCCGGAAGAGCTGGACATTGCCCTGGGCATTCACCAGATCGAAACGTACACCCACCTGCAGATTCGCCGCCCCAGTCACACCTGGGCAGGCCTGCGCAGTTTTGTCGCCGACGGCGATCTGGTCGGCGGCTTTGACCCACAGGTGGCGAACTTCTTTTGGGTCGCCGCTCAAGGCGGCTATGGCATTCAAACCTCAGCCGCCATGGGCATGGCCTGCGCCGCCCTGGTGCGCGGCGAACCCTTGCCCGACTCACTGCGCGCGCAGGGTTTAAGCGCCGAGATGCTGTCGCCCGCCCGCCTCACAGTAAAGGACGGCGTATGAACACCCCAGCACCTTACGGCCAAGGCGATGCCTCCTATCAAGCCGCAGGCGGTATTGACGGCCTGCAGCGTTTGGCCGCTGATTTTTACCGGCTGATGGATGAGCGCCCAGACGCAGCCCAATTGCGCGAGATGCACTGCGAAGACTTGGCTGTGGTCAGCGACAAGCTGGCCTGCTTCTTCAGTGGTTGGCTGGGCGGGCCCAAACTCTTTAGCGAGCGCTACGGCCCGATTGCCCTGCCAGCGTTCCATGCCCAATGGGTAATCGACGAACGTCTGAGCCAAAGCTGGCTGGACTGCATGGCCGCCGCCATTGCCCTACAACCCTTTGCGCCTGACTTTGCCGAGTACCTGCTGAAGCAACTGCGCGTACCAGCGCAGCGCATCGTGCAGGCCAGCCGTAACCGACATGGCGAGTCAGGTAGCTAGAACGGCCGCAGTGAGGTGATCGAATTCCCTTGGGCAGGGTTGCGTGGGCTGTTGGGCTTCGTCGCAGGCTCCTCAACCCAACCTACGGGTGTGTCTGCCTGCACTGTTTTGATCGCACTGTAGGTTGGCGCTGAGCGCAGCGAAGCCCAACACAGGCCAACGCGGGCAAACGCGGGCAAACGCAATAAGGTCCTAGATCGCCTGCCAGCGTGAAGCAGCCGCCTGGTCGCTGCTGCGCCCTTCAACCCAGCGCGGGCCCTCGCGGGTGTCTTCCTTTTTCCAGAACGGTGCGCGGGTTTTCAGGTAGTCCATGACAAAGTCGCAGGCTTCGAAGGCCGCCTGACGGTGGGCACTGCAAACCCCGACAAACACAATCGGCTCGCCCGGCTGCAGATGCCCCACCCGATGAATTATTTGAATGCCCAACAGCGGCCAACGCTGGGCGGCTTCTTCGGCAATCTTGCCCAAGGCTTTTTCAGTCATGCCGGGGAAGTGTTCGAGAAACATGCCACCGACTTCGCGCCCCTCATTGAAGTCGCGCACATAGCCGACAAAGCTGACCACCGCACCAATCCCCAGATTGGCCGCGTGCAGGGCGTTAAGCTCAACGCCCGGATCGAAGGGTTGTAACTGGACGCGAATACTCATGCAGGGGCTCTCTGTGGGAGGGGCGTAGGGTGGGTCGGGCCGCGCAGGTTAGCGGCGCAAAGCCAGGCGGGCAAAACCACTGAGCGCCCATCCTACCCCCTGTGGGAGGGGCTTTAGCCGCGACGACGACACACTTACCCGCCTGTCACTGTCGGGAAAAACGCCACTTCATCACCCGCCAGCAGCGGTTCATCCAGGCTGCACAACTCCTGATTACGCGCGCACATCAGGTTCTGCTCAGCCAGCACGTCCCATACCCCGCCACGGGCCAGCAGGTGTTGGCGCAGCTGCTCAAGGCTGCTGAACTCCGCGCTTAGTTGTTCGCCATCCAGGCCCAGCGCCTCACGGTAACGGGCAAAATACTGCACGCGAATCATGCTTCGTCCTCGGCTTTGTTCTCGGCCTTGAAGGCACCACTCTTGCCACCGAGCTTCTCCAGCAAGCGCACCGACTCGATCACCATGCCGCGATCCACCGCCTTGCACATGTCATAGATCGTCAGCGCCGCAACGCTGGCGGCGGTCAGGGCCTCCATCTCCACGCCGGTTTGTCCGGTCAGTTTGCAGCGCGCGGTGATACGCACGGCATCCGCACCCTCTGGCGTCAGTTCAAGCTTGACGCTGGTGAGCATCAACGGGTGGCACAGCGGGATCAGGTCACTGGTTTTTTTCGCCGCCTGAATGCCGGCAATGCGCGCCACAGCGAACACGTCGCCCTTGGGGTGCTCGCCGTGGGTAATCATCTGCTGGGTTTCAGGGCGCATGCGCACCAAGGCTTCAGCCACGGCTTCACGGACGGTCAGGGCTTTGTCGCTGACGTCGACCATATTGGCGCGGCCTTGGGAATCAAGATGGGTTAACACAGGCAGACTCCAGGCAGGTGGCCGGCGATTGTAAACCTAGGGGTCAGGTTTCGGCACCTGTGAATATCAAGGAATTCAGACGAGATGTTTTCAGCGATCTTCGCACCCGGCCCTGCAGCCATAAAGGTCTGCAGGGCGAGCGAGGTGGAGATTACATGTGGGTTTCTGCGTACTCAGCCAGAATCGAACGCGGCACACCTTGCAGGGTGATGTGTACGCCATGCTCAAAGTCTTTGAAACGCTCCGTCAGGTAGGTCAGGCCCGAACTGGGCGCTGACAGGTAGGGGGTGTCGATCTGCGCCAGGTTACCCAGGCACACCACTTTCGAGCCGCTGCCCGCACGGGTGATGATGGTTTTCATCTGGTGCGGGGTGAGGTTCTGGCATTCGTCGATGAGGATCAGGCTCTGCTGAAAGCTGCGCCCGCGAATGTAGTTGAGCGACTTAAATTGCAGCGGCACTTTTTGCAGGATGTAGTCGACGCTGCCGTGGGTGTTCTCGTCGTCCATGTGCAGGGCTTCAAGGTTGTCGGTGATCGCACCGAGCCACGGCTCCATCTTCTCGGCTTCGGTGCCCGGCAGAAAGCCGATTTCCTGATCCAGCCCTTGCACGCTGCGGGTGGCGATGATGCGCCGGTAGCGCTTGCTGACCATGGTCTGCTCAATCGCCGCTGCCAGCGCAAGGATGGTTTTCCCGGAACCCGCCGCACCGGTCAGGTTGACCAGGTGAATGTCGGGATCTAGCAAGGCAAACAGCGCCAGCGATTGGTAGATATCGCGCGGGCGCAAGCCCCAGGCTTCCTGATGCATCAGAGGCTCCTGATGCAGATCGAGGATCAGCAACTCGCCCTGATTGATGCCCTTGATCCAGCCAACAAAGCCCAGTTCATCAATGATGAACTCGTTGACGTGCACGGCTGGCAGGTTGTCAATTAGCTGCACGCGGTGCCAGGTACGGCCGTGATCCTGACGGGTTTCCACCTTGCTCACGCGGTCCCAGAAGGAGCCATCCATGTTGTGGTAACCCTGCGAGAGCAGCGACACATCGTCGACCAGTTGGTCGGTGTGGTAATCCTCTGAGTCGATGCCGCAGGCGCGCGCCTTGAGGCGCATGTTGATGTCTTTGGTCACCAGCACCACGTTGAGACCGGGGCGACGGGCCTTCAACTCGACCAGTTGGTTGATGATGCGGTTGTCGTTGAGATCCTCCGGCAACCAGGTGACCGGCGTGGCGCTTTTACTCATCAGAATCGATAAAAAGCCGCAAGGGCCACTCTTATCGCGCTGGATAGGCACGCCGTGCTCCACATCCTCCGGGTTGGCGCTGCCCAAAATCTTATCAATTAAACGGATGGCCTGGCGGCACTCGGCGGCCACACCCTGTTTGCCGGTTTTAAGCTTGTCCAACTCCTCCAGAACAGTCATGGGAATGGCCACGTGGTGCTCCTCAAAATTGAGCAGCGCGTTGGGGTCGTGGATCAACACATTGGTGTCGAGGGCGTACAGGGTTGGGGCATTGGGCTTGGCGCGTACATGGTCATCCATATTCGGTCACCTTCTTGTAATGGCCAGGCGGCGCAGGGACTAGCCGCGCCACGGAGGGGGCCGCCGACTTCTCGGTGCAGGGCCGAGAAGATGCAAACAAGATGAGGGCCAATGGCCGCCACCTGTCTGCAGGGTTCGGCGGTCTTGCCTTTTTAATTACTCCAAAAAAGATGACAGAAACATGTTTTTTTAATGCACATCAGGTTTATTTTTCACGACGACAAATAACGCTTGGCGACCTGCTCGGTCGCCGTTAAAGTCGGAAGTCGGATGGCGTTTCGCCCAGTCCGATTTTTTCCTCAGGGCCGCTCTGGTCCATGCTGATTAGCACAGCGATTGACCTCCACGGTAACGTGCACCAACTCCCCAATAGCCGCCAACCGCGCCTTGTAGCGATCAGCCGATGCCTCGCCATGGGTGACCACGCTGACGATGCAGGCAAACTGCGAGCGGCCGACGCGCCACAGATGCAGATCCGTCAGCTCGGTGTCGGCTTCCTGCGCCAACACGCTGCGCACGCGCGCAACAACAGGGCTGTCCATTTCACGATCAAGCAGCACCTTGGCGGTTTCCATCAACAGCCCCTTGGCCCAGACCGCAATAATCACCGCGCCGATCACGCCCATCAGCGGGTCCAACCAGTTCCAGCCCAGCCATAGGCCACCGAGCAAGGCAATGATCGCCGCCACCGAGGTCAGGGCATCGGCCAGCACGTGGACAAAGGCCGCGTGGCGATTGAGGTCTTTACCGGCGGGTGCGGCGTCGTGCTCGTGCTCGTGCTCGTGCTCGTGCTCAGCATGACAGTGACCGTTAGCGCTGTGGGCATGACCATGAAGCTCAGGCTGATCGCGCAGCAGCCAGGCCGACACCAGGTTAACCAACAAGCCAGCTACCGCCACCCACAACGCCATTTCAAAGGCGATCACCTGCGGCTGCCACAAGCGCCACAACGACTCAAAGGCCAGCATGGCGACCACGACCACCAGCATTAGGGCACTGGCAAAACCGGCCAGCACTTCGATCTTCCAGGTGCCAAAGGCAAATCGCGGGTCATCGCCGTAACGTCGCGCCAGCAGATACGCCAGCGCTGTCAGGCCAATGGCGAGCATGTGCGAGGCCATGTGCCAGCCATCGGCCAGCAGCGCCATGGAGTTAAAGGCATAGCCGGCGACGATCTCCACCAGCATGGTCACCCCAGTCAGCGCCGCCACACGCCAGGCCTGACGTTCAGCATTGGTTTCCAGCGAGCGGTAAACGTGGGGCGGGGCCCAACGTGAGTGATTGCAGTCGGTCATAACAGCTCCTTGGTAGGCATTGCCACGCAGACTACAACCCCGGTGCCGCCCCAGGGTCAAGCGAATCAATGCAGAGGGCTTACTGGGCGAAACCTTGTATGCCACGTAGCCCCGCCGGGTAGCCGGACACCCCGAAGGAGCGGCCCATGGCCGCGAAGGGCGCGGCTGACAAACTGCACCGCGGGCATCTCCCGCGCCTACACAGCAGCCCGCAAAACAATCGATCGCCGTAATAGCTAGAGCTAAGACTATCGCTCGGCCTAGAATCGCCGCAGACTTTCAGGAGCACAGCTTATGTTGATGGTGATTTCCCCGGCCAAAACCCTTGATTACCAAACACCGCCGGCCACGCCACGCTTTACCCAACCGGAACACCTTGAACACGCTCAAGTGCTGATCGATCAGCTGCGTGATTTCAGCCCGGCGCAAATCGCCGAACTGATGCACCTCTCGGACAAGCTCGCCGGCCTCAACGCCGCGCGCTTTGGCAGCTGGCAGCCCGCCTTCACCCCAGACAACGCCAAGCAGGCCTTGCTGGCATTTAAAGGCGATGTGTACACCGGCTTGAATGCCGAAGACTTCAGCGAAGCCGATTTCGACTTTGCCCAGCAGCACCTGCGCATGCTCTCCGGCCTGTATGGCCTGCTGCGCCCGCTTGATTTGATGCAGCCTTATCGCCTGGAGATGGGCACCAAGCTGGCCAACGTACGCGGCAACAACCTCTATGACTTCTGGGGCGAGCGCATCAGCGGCTGGCTCAATGGCGCACTGGAAGCGCAGGGTGACAATGTGCTGCTTAACCTGGCCTCCAATGAGTATTTCAACGCGGTAAAACGCAAGGCGCTGAATGCGCGGCTGATCAATACCGAGTTCAAGGATCTGAAAAACGGTCAGTACAAGATCATCAGCTTCTACGCGAAAAAAGCCCGTGGCCTAATGGCGCGTTACGTAATCAAGGAACGCCTGAACGACCCGGCCGGTCTTAAAGACTTCAACTACCAGGGCTATCGTTTTTCGGCGGAGCAGTCCAAGACTGATAGTCTGGTGTTCCTACGCGACGACCCCGAGGCCTGAGTGATGCTGATTGGCGCAATCCTGATACTGAGCTGGCTGATTCTGCTGATCCGCTACCCGAGCAAAGCCTTGCCGGTTTCGCTCGCCGCACTGGTCGGCCTGGGCCTGGTGGCCAGTTGGGTGCTGTGGCAGGAAGGCCGCGACACACACGACCTCGCCAGACTGGAGTTGCGCCTCGACTACGCCCCGGACAGCTGCCCGGCGGATCGCCCACTGGCCCTGACGCTGAAAAACCGCAGTGACGCCGCACTGCTTGAACTGCAGTGGCAGATCGCCGCCTACCGCCCTGGCGACAGCGTCAACCTCGCCGAACGCCTTTACGAAACCCCGCGCTACAGCGGCCCAGGCGAATTGCTAGCCGGGGCCGACTGGCAAACCTGCTTACCGCTGCCCACTCTGCGCAGCGGCTATCGCGCCAGTACCTTGGAGTTTCGCGCCGAGCGCCCGCAGGGCCGGTTCAACCGCTAAGACCTCCCCATAAGAACAAGAAAGAAGGAAACCCGCATGAGCCAACCCAGCGTACTGATCACCGGATGTTCCAGCGGCATTGGCCGCGCCCTGGCTGATGTGTTCCAGCAAGCCGGTTATCAGGTCTGGGCCACGGCCCGTAAAGCCGACGACTTGGCCGCGTTAAGCGATGCGGGTTTTCACGCCCTGCAACTGGATGTCAACGACGGCCTCGGGTTGGGCCAACTGGCTGAGCGCCTGAAAGCCGAAATCGGCGGCCTCGACGTGCTGATCAACAACGCGGGCTACGGCGCGCCATGGGGCCGCTGCTCGATGGCGGCGTTGAGGCCATGCGCAAGCAGTTTGAAACCAACGTGTTCTCGTTGGTCGGTGTGACCCGCGCGCTGTTCCCGTTGCTGCGGCAGAACAAGGGGCTGGTGGTGAATATCGGCAGCGTCTCCGGCGTACTGGTCACCCCGTTTGCAGGGGCTTATTGCGCCTCAAAAGCCGCCGTGCACGCGCTGACCGACGCCCTGCGCATGGAGTTAGCGCCCTTCGCCATCGAAGTGATGGAAGTACAGCCCGGCGCGATTGCCTCAAGCTTCGGCGCAAGTGCCAGTCAGCAAGCCGAACAACTGATCGATGAAGCCTCACCCTGGTGGCCGATCCGCGACGGCATCCGCGCCCGCGCCAACGCCTCGCAAGACAACCCCCGCCAGCCACTTCGCCCGCAACCTGCTCGCCGCCGTGCAGAGCAAATCCCGGCCGAACCTGATCCGCCTGGGCAACGGCAGCCGCAGCATGCCGCTGCTGGCCGCACTAGTGCCTAAGCGCTTGATGGAAAGCATTCTGAAAAAACGCTTCGGCCTAAACCGCAGCCTCTAAATCACTGGGAGCGCGCACGATGAACCCGCCCAACACTGATAACGTCTCGACAACCCGCCTGGCCATTGGCGGCGTGGGGGCGGTCATGGTGCTCAACCTGCTGGTGCGCAGCTTCGTCAAACTCGGCGGCGTACTCAGCACCCTGCTGGTGGCCGCTTTAGTCGCCGGTGGCATGGCCCTGTGGTTTCACTTCCAACATCGTCGCGCGCCACTCCCCAGCGAACGCCGCAAGATACTCGCCCTCTACGGCGGCATCCTCGCCCTGCTCTACCTGGGCCTACTGGGCATGATGTGGCTCAAAGACGAACCCGGCCCGATGGGACTGTTTATCTTTGGCCTGCATTACTTTTGTTATCCGCTGCTGGCGTGGCTGGCACTTGCCAAGCTCTACCGCAATGGCCCGTAAACACCGCCAACGGACTCCATAAGCTGCCTGAATTCAACTCATAAGTGCAACGCTCACCCCTGCATACACTTCGTACGGTGTCTTCCAGCCCAAGCGTTTGCGTGGTCGTAAATTGATCTTCGCAACGACCCGATTCACGCTTTCCACCGTCA
>CAMCJM010000068.1 GCA_945874835.1 Pseudomonas synxantha
CGCTGCAACCCTGTTGTGGCTCCGCTGATACGTCAACAGAACCTAACGCCACTGCCAATGCGCCCCACCAACGTGCGCAAGCTAACGCTCATGCTTTGCATGGCAGCCATCAGTTGGCCTGGCTCATCGCGGCGGTTTTGCGGCAGGTCTTGGGTCAGGTCACCGGCAGCAATGCGCTGGGCAAAAGCCACGGTTTGCTGCAACGGGCTGACAATCGAACGCGATATAACCAGCGCCGCCAGCAAACCGATCACCACCGCCGCCAACCCCATCGCGCCGAGCATAAACAGGGCTTGGCCACTGTCGGCGGTCATGGCCTGCTCTTGTTGCGCCTTGCTTTCTTCAACCAGGGCCAGCATCGTGCGGGCCTGTTCGACCATCGCCGCTTCGCTTTGTTGGCTTTGCGTGCGCATTTGCTGGTAGTTGGTAAACGCCTGTTGGTAGAGCGTCAACGCTTGCAGTGCGGTTTCGATGGAGCGCTTCTGCTCATCATCCATCCACACCATCAGGCTGCGTGCGACGGTCTGCCGGTCATCGTTGATGTAGGTTAGGTCCACTCCTCCAGCGCTTCAGCTGAGCCCTCGATGATGAACTGGCTCTCGTAGCCGCGCAGGTCGAGCATGCGTTTGCTCAGGCCCGAAGCCGTCTCCGCCAGGGTCAGCGGATCGCTGCCGCGCAGCTTGTCACCGGCCAGACGCAGCTCACGCACGGCGTCATACATGTCCACTCAATCACATCAAACTGATCGCGCGCCTCGCGTGCCGCTTCGCCCATTTGTTGACGTGCCGCGCGGGCATTGCCTTGCTGCATCACAAAGGCATCAAACTGCTGGCGGTAATCAAGAATGGCCTGGCGCATGGTCTGCAACCGACTGCGATCCTCGACAGCGGCGTACTTGAGTTGCTGCGCGACCAAGGCCGTGACGCTATCCAGGTATTCATGCACACGGGCGGCAGCGTCGGCCTGTTGGCGCAGGGCAAAGTCGCGCTCAGCCCGGCGAGCTTGTAAAACCTGTGCATCAATCTGCGACAAGGCGCGGGTTGTGGCGTAGCCGTTGAGCACAGCTTGCACGGCCCAAAAGCCGCTGGCTGTCACCGCCACAGTGAGCAACAGCACTAGGGCAAAGCCGCACATCAGCTTTTTGCCGACAGACAAATCAGTGAACACGCGGGCGGCAGGCGAGGACATGGCAACAACTCCGTTTTTATTATGGGCGCAGTTCGGCGGGGCCAGCACATCTGCGTCAACCAGCCGCCTAGCACCACGTTACTGCAACCCTTGCGCCAGAGAACAACCAAGCCTGCAGATAAACCACCAAGGCCCGCAGCAGAGCCGATAACAAGGTGGAACGCGCTTAAGAACCGGGCTGCCATTACAGCGTTGATACTGATTGATCGGCAGCTTTCCGCTGATTCTTGATTGCGAATGGCGACTTATCGCCATAAAAATCGCGTCAACATTCAGGCATTTCAGCCATAGACCGCTTAACCCCGCCCACAAAAAAGGGCGCGCGGTTTGCGGCCGCGCGCCCTGCTCTGTTGTAAAGGTAAGAGCCGATTAACGCCCAGCGAGCGCCGGCATCACCCGTGGCCGCAGCACCTCGCCGAGCACCGTGAGCAGACCAAGGCACCGGCTATCCAATACCACTGCGCCACAGGATCAATCATTAGCCAGCCCAGGGCGTGCAGGAACACCACCAAGATCAGCACTGGGCTGACGTAGCGCACCATAAACAGCCACAGGGCATAACCCAGCGGCGGCAGGTTCAGTTCATCCCGCATGATCTCGTCGCGCAGAGCGTAACCGGCCAACAACACGATAAAGATCCCGCCCAGCGGCATCATCCAACGCGAAGTCAGGTAATCCAGCCAATCGAAGAAGTTCTTGCCCAGCGGCGTCCAACCCGCCAAGAGGTTGAACGAGAGCATGGCCAGCAGACTGATCACCAGCAGCACGGCACCGGAACCTGCCGCTGCTTTCAGGCGGCTGATGCCATGCTTTTCGTTGAGGTAGGCCACGGTGGCTTCGATCATGGATATTGCCGACGTCAGCGCGGCAACCGATACCATGGCGAAAAACAGCACACCAAAGGCCGTACCGAACGGCATCTGCTGGAAGGCCAGCGGCAGGCTCATAAAGATCAGCCCAGGCCCGGCCCCCGGATTCATGCCGTTGGCGAAGATGATCGGGAAGATCGCCAACCCCGCCAGCAACGCCACGCAGGTGTCACAGATGGCCACGACAAAGGTGGTGCGCGCCACTGACTGATTGTCAGGCAGGTAGGAGCCGTAGGTCAGAATCGCCCCGGAGGCCAAGCTGAGGGTGAAGAACGCATGCCCCAGCGCAGCCAATAGGGCCTCACCGGTAATTTTCGAGGCATCAAAGCTGAACAGAAAATCGAAGCCTGCGCTGAAACCGCCGCTGGTAAAGGCGTAGCCCACCAGGATCAGCAGCATCACGGCCAGGCCCGGCATCATCCAACGCACGGCATTCTCGATGCCCTTCTGCACGCCTTTGGCGACGATCCAAAGGGTCAGCAGCGCCACCAGCACGCTCCAGCCGCCGAGCTGCCAGGGTTTGGCGTTATGCGCCTCGAATACCCCGCCCAATGCCTCAACACTGGTGGCTGCCAAGGAGCCGTCGAGCATTTTCACCGTGTAGGCAAAGGCCCAGCCGGCCACCACCACGTAGAAACACAGGATCATAAAACCGGCCAGCATGGCCATGCCGCCGACGGCCTTCCACAGCGGGTTGCCGTTGTTTTCCTTGACCACCCGGCCGATGGCATCGATGGGGCTGCCACGGCCACGGCGGCCAATGGCTATCTCGGTCATCATCACTGGAATACCAATGGCCAGGATGCAGGCCAGGTACATCAGCACAAACGCACCACCGCCGTACTCGCCGGTGATGTAGGGGAATTTCCAGATATTGCCCAGGCCCACTGCGGAGCCGGTTGCAGCAAGAATAAAGCCCCAGCGCGAGAGCCAGAGGTTCTTCGGTTTTTCACGGGTCATGCGTCACCTGCTTGTTTTTATCTGTGACGGAATCGGACCCGCCGCGCTTGTGGCGCAGCGGAATGGCAAGGCATTCAGCACGGCAACAGGCAGCCGATCTGGCCATCTGGCAACGCGCTGAAAAACCGGATTCGCCTGACCCCAACGGCGGCGAAGCCGGCTAAGGGTCACTGGGCGTCGGGTTGCACCTCCGGCGCTGCCTGCTTAAAGGCTTCCAGGGATTCGCAACGCGCCGCCATGGCGAGGATGCGCGGGTACGCATCAAGGTCACAGTTAAAACGGCGCGCATTATACAGCTGTGGAACCAGACAGGCTTCCAGATATCCGGGGCGCTCACCGAGCGATAAACGTTCATCAAACACCATCAGCCCGGCTTCGACAGCGGCCAGGCCTTTGTGCAGCCAGTGTTGATACCAGCCATCCTTGGCCGCATCGCTCACGCCCAATTCACCCGTCAGGTACTGCAACACCCGCAGGTTATTCAAGGGATGCAGGTCACAGGCGATATGCAACGCCAACGCGCGCACTTGCGCACGCTGCGCGGGATGGGACGGCAGCAGAGCCGGAACGGGGAACACCTCATCGAGGTATTCCAGAATCGCCAGTGACTGAGCGATACGCACCCCGCCGTTGTCGTGATCAACCAACAACGGCAGCAGTGCCTGCGGATTCAGCGCCTGATAGCCCGCGCTGTGTTGCTGGCCGCCGTCTTTAACGAGATGCACCGGCACTTGCTGATAAGGCAAACCTTTCAGATTGAGTGCAATACGCACGCGGTAGGCGGCGCTGGAACGCCAGTAGGAATAGAGCGTCAGCATGTGAACTCCTTTTGCTGACGTAGGATGGGTCGAGCGCAGCGACAAAACGGCAGGATACGTTTTGCACAGCTTTAGTTGCCCGAAGGGTGAGGGACATGGATGTCCCTCGTGATACCCATCAATGCGCTCGATGGGTATCGTCGCTACGCTCCTCAACCCATCCTACGATTCGTAGTTTTCCACCACCTGATCAATCGCCCCAAACAGGCTGTGGCCGTTGTTATCGAACATCTCGATACGCACACGGTCGCCAAATGCCAGGAACGGCGTTTTCGCCTCGCCGCTTTCGATGATTTCCAGCATGCGTTTTTCCGCCAAACAGCTAGAACCTGCACTGCGGTCATAGTTGGACACGGTGCCGGAGCCGATGATGGTGCCGCAGCCCAGCGGTCGGGTTTTCGCCGCATGAGCGACCAGGGTCGGGAAGTTGAAGGTCATGTCCACCCCGGCATCCGGCTGGCCAAACAACGCGCCATTGATGTGTGACACCAGTGGCCGGTGCACCTTGCCATCCTTCCAGGCATCACCCAGCTCATCCGGAGTAATCGCCACCGGCGAGAAGCTCGACGAGGGTTTGCTTTGGTAAAAACCAAAACCCTTGGCCAGCTCGCCCGGGATCAGGTTGCGCAGCGACACATCATTGACCAGCATCAGCAACTGGATATGCGCAGCGGCTTCGGCCGTTGTCGTACCCATCGGTACGTCATCGGTGATCACCGCAATCTCGGCTTCCAGGTCAATGCCCCACGCCTCGTCGGCCATTTGAATCGGGCTGTGCGGTGGGATAAAACTGTCGGCACCGCCCTGATACATCAACGGGTCATGCCAGAAACTTTCCGGTATTTCGGCGCCGCGCGCTTTGCGCACCAGCTCAACGTGGTTGACGTAAGCGCTGCCGTCCGCCCAGTGGTAAGCACGTGGCAGCGGGCTGTGGCAGTCGGCCTGCTCGAAGGCAAACGCGCCCTCTTCCAGACCATCGTTCAAACGCTGATACACCGCTTCCAGCTTGGGTTTGGTGACTACCCAGTTATCCAGCGCAGCCTGCAGGGTGGCGGCGATAGTTGGCACTTTGGTGGCGCGACTGAGGTCGCGGGAGACCACGATCAGCATGCCGTCGCGGCCTTGATTGAGTGATGCGAGTTTCATGGTTCAACCTTCAATGTATGTGTAGGAGCGGGCCATGCCCGCGATGCTTGACACCGCATATTCGCGGGCATGGCCCGCTCCTACGGTTGCTCAAGCGTCTTTCCCCGGCGCACGCCAGGAGTTCACGTATTCAGGTACATCCACCGCGGCTGCGGCATCGCCGATCTCCAGCGCACGGCGGGTGTCGATCATCACCGCCACTTCATCGATAAAGGTCGCCGGATCAACCAGGGCCTTTTTCAACGCCTTGGGGTGCGGGCCGTGGGGGAAGCCGCACGCATGCAGGGTGACCATGCCCTGCTCGATGTTGTCGCGGCTGAAGAAGTTGCCGCGGTGGTAGAACAGCACCTCGTCGTAGTCGTCGTTGTTATGAAAGAACGGCACCTTGAGCGCGCCGGGGTCGCTCTCAACCGGGCGCGGGGTGAAGGTGCAGATGACAAAACCGTTGGCCACAAAGGTGGTATGCGCCGACGGCGGCAGGTGATAACGGTGGCTTATCAGCGGACGGATATCGCGCCAATTAAGTCGCACCACCGTGTTGTCGCCATGCCAGCCGACCACATCCAGCGGGTTATACGGATAGGTCACGGTGCTAATCTGGCCACGGCGCTTGATGCGAATCTGCCAGGTGTTTTCGTCCTGCTGGGCCTTGAAGGCGTCATCGATGCGCGGATGATCGAGCACCGCCGGGTCGAAGATCGCCTGCGGACCGAGCAAGCCTTTATCCGGCAGTTGATACGCACCATCGGTGCTTTCAATCAGCAGCATAAAGGTCGGCTCGCTGGCTTCAATGCGCCAGGCGGTGCCGCGCGGGATCAGCAGGTAATCGCCGTCGCGGTAGCTCAGGTGGCCAAAATCGCAGTAGAAATGCCCTGCCCCCTCGTGGATAAACAGCAGGTCATCGCCATCGGCGTTGCGCACCAGGTGGCGCATCGCGCCATGGGTTTTCCAAACCCGCAGCTTCACATCACTGTTATGCAGAGTCAGCGGCGCGGCCAGCGGGCAATCGCGCTCGCTGGAAATATCGTTGAAGTTAAACGCGTGCGGGCGCAGCGGCCCTTGCCAGTCGATCCAGCCGGTCGGTGGATGCTTGTGGTGCAGGTGTGCGGTCGGGCCGAAGAAGCCTTCGCGGCCCATCTCGCGCTCAAATGTGCCTTCGGGAAGGTCACAGTGCGCTTGCCGCGAGCACTCGCCTTCACGCAGGGGAAAACTGATCCAGTTACGGCTCATAGCCGGTGCCTCCTCAATCCAACGCTGGCGTAGGGTGGGTTAGCGGCGCCAACCCTAATGGGGCGTATCTTGCGATGCGTGAGCGCCGCGTAACCCACCAATCCGACACCGCAATGGTGCAGCGAAATCATGGTGAATTCCGAGCTTCATGCCCGCGCCCAACCCACCCTAGGGTTTGCCGATCAATCGGCGCTGATCACGCCGCGCTTGATCTGGTCTTCTTCAATCGACTCAAACAGCGCCTTGAAATTACCTTCGCCAAAACCTTGGTTGCCCTTGCGCTGGATAATCTCGAAGAAGATTGGGCCAATCACGGTGTTGGTGAAGATCTGCAGCAGAATGCCGTCATCGCCCGGCGCGCCATCGATCAGAACGCTCAACTCACGCAGCACATCGCTCGGCTCGCCATGCCCGGCGACGCGGGTGTCGACCTTGTCGTAGTAGGTGCCCGGCGTTGCCAGGAACTGCACACCGTTGGCGCGCAGTTGGCGCACGGTGGCGTAAATGTCGTCTGTACTCGGGGCGATGTGCTGGATGCCTTCGCCGTGGTACTCGCGGATAAATTCCTCGATCTGCGATTTGTCGTCAGCCGACTCGTTGATCGGGATGCGGATCTTGCTGCACGGCGCTGTCATGGCACGTGACAGCAGGCCAGTGAGCTTGCCTTCGATGTCGAAGTAACGAATCTCGCGAAAGCCTGCGATGCGCTCGTAGAAGCTCGACCACACATCCATCTGCCCGCGCTTAACGTTGTGGGTCAGGTGATCCAACTCTTTCAGGCCGACGGCGTTGTCGTTCGGCGTGCGCCCTTCGATGTATTCAAAATCGACGTCGTAGATGCTCTTGTCGCCGAAGCGGTCCACCAAGTACAGCAGCGAACCACCAATGCCTTCGACACAGGGGATATTCAGCTCACCGAAGTTGGCGTGGCTACCCACCAGTTTGGCCCCTTGGGACGCCACATAGGCCGCAGCCTGGGCCGCATTCTGCACGCGGAAGGCCATGGCGCAGGCACCCGGGCCGTGCTTCAAACCGAACTCGCGCACATGCCCGGTGGGGCTGCCATTAAGCACGAAATTGATGTCGTTCTGCTGGAACAACCAGACCTCTTTCGAGCGGTGCTTGGCGGTTTCAGTAAAGCCCATGGCGGTGAACAGCTCGCGCAACTGCTGAATGCCTTCGGGCGTCGGCGCGGTGTATTCGACAAACTCGAAACCGTCGGTGCCGATGGGGTTGTGCGGCTGAATCTTGTTCACGGCGTTCATTGCGCCTCCTCGTTGTTGTTGTGATCAACCGCTGCAGCCATGCAACGGCGCGGATTGACCTCATAACAACTGAGCGCAGGTGCACTCACAAGCGGCTGCAACATGCCCTACCCGGATTTGCGCCCGTGCTTTCGGCAAGTTTTCAATACGCACAGAAAAACAGCGCGTTTGCCGACTGCAACCACCCAAATCGCGTAACGAAATATTTACAAGGCGGTCGATTTAACTGCCAGATGCAACGCCGCAGTCGTAGCCCGCATGCAATCCGCAAACATTACAGGCGACCACCGGCACTCCCGGATTGCATCCGGGCTACAGGGTGAAATCCGCGTGAACGTGTTGCGTGAGAAGAAACCGTAGGGTGGATGGCGCTTTATCCATCCACCGTGGGACCGGTTATTGGTGCGGGGCGCTGTTGAAGAAAGCCGCGGGCTTTCTGGGGGCTGGCGAATTGCATGGTGGTTCTCACAGTGAGTCATCATTTCGTGGGAGGCGCTTTAGCGGCGATTGTCGCGGCTGAAGCCCCTCCCACAGACCGTAGGGGGATGACGCTCACCCATCCACCAGTCGGTCTCACTGCGCATGGAAACAGCGGCATCCACCCTACGGCTCAGCGCGCGATCAGTGCTGCAAATGGCCGTAGAGTTTGGCGTACAGCCCGCCCTCGGCGATCAACTCTTGATGGCCGCCGTCTTCGGCGATGCTGCCGCCGTCGAATACCAACACACGATCGGCCTGCTTCACCGCACTCAAGCGGTGGGCAATGATCAAGGTGGTGCGGCCATGCAGGAACTGGTTGAGCGCCTTGTGCAGCGCGTATTCGGTGGCGGCATCCAGGGCCGAGGTGGCTTCATCGAGAATGACCACTTTCGGCTCGGCCAGCACCATGCGCGCAATGGCCAGACGCTGGCGTTGCCCGCCGGACAAGCGCACACCGGAGCGGCCAACAATGCTGTCCAGCCCTTGCGGCAGGCTGCGGATGGTGTCGGCCAGTTGAGCGATATCCAGCGCACGCCAGCAGGCCTCGTCATCACGCTCACGGCCCATGCACAGGTTGGCGCGCACGCTGTCGTTAAACAGCGCCGGGTGCTGCAAGACCACCGCCACGTGCTCGCGCACGGTTTCCAGGCCGATCTCTTGTTGGCTGCTGCCGCCAAACCGAATGGTCCCGGATTGGGGTGTATAGAGCCCCAACAGCAACTGCACCAAGGTGCTTTTACCGCCGCCACTGGCACCGACGATGGCGACTTTTTCACCCGGTGCGATGCTCATGCTCAGGCCATCAAGCACCGGTTCATCGTTATAGGCAAAGGTCAGCCCGCTGATCTCGATACCCACGGTATCGCGGCCTTTAAACGGGTCGCTATGGCCGGGATAGTGGGGCTCGTCCTTACGCGCCAACAGTTCGTTAATCCGCGTCAACGCGCCACCGGCGGCATAAAAGGCGTATTGCAGGCTGAGCAGTTGCTCAACCGGGCCGATCATGAACCACAGGTAGCTGAACACCGCGAGCATCTGACCAATCGATAAGTCAGAAAGCAGCACAGTGATCATGGCCGCAGCACGGAAGACATCGATACCAAACTGGAACAGTAAGCCGCTGGCACGGTTCGACGCATCGGTCTTCCACTGCGAGGCCACGGCGTAGTCGCGCACTTCTTTGGCCCGTCCACCGAGGCGGCCGAGGAAATAGCCCTGACGGTTACCGGCGCGGATTTCCTGAATGGCATCCAGGGTTTCGGTGAGGGCTTGGGTGAAACGCCCGGTGCTGTCGTTTTCCAGTTTTTTCAGGTGTTTGACGCGTTTACCCAACAGCACCGTGGCGTAGATCACCAGTGGGTTGAACAGCAAAATCAGCAACGCCAACTGCCAGTGCATCCAGATCAGGATGGCTGAGGTACCGGCCAGGGTCAGCACTGCCACCAGAAAGCGGCTGAGGGTTTCGCCGACAAACTTGTCCAGGGTGTCGAGGTCAGTGACCAAGTGCGTGGTCACAGTGCCGCTGCCCAGGCTTTCATATTCAGCCAGGGAGATGCGCTTGAGCCGCTCGATCAGACGAATGCGAATGCGGTAGACGATGTCCTTCGACAGCCGAGCAAACAGCCGCGCCTGCACCACGTTGAACACCAGCGCGCCGCCGCGCAAAAACAGCGTCAGCACCAGCATCAGGCTGATGTAGCCGGCGGCGGTTTCCCAGTGGGTCGGCAGGAAGTTATCCATCACTTTTAGCGCTGCATCGCCGTCGTTGAGCAGCACCTCATCGACCAGCAGTGGCAGCAGCAATGGAATTGGCACACTGCACAGCGTGGCCAAAATGGCGACCAGATTGGCCCAGATCAGTGCTTTTTTATGCTGCAGGGCCAGCGTGCGAATGTGCGCCCAGCTCAGGCGGTCATGCATTAACAGTACGCTCCAACCAACGACCCAACAGGGGTTGTAAAACATCCAGCGGCTGGTAGCCGTTGGTCAGCAGGGCCATCTGTCCGTTGCGTTCGGCCAGCAAGGTGGGGAAGCCTGTAATCCCCAGACCCTGCACCCAGCTGACATCGGCTGCGGTGGCAGCCCGTTGCGCGGCGCTGTCGAAGGCTTCGGCAAAGACAATACGCGGGATACCGGCGCGCTCGGCTAAGTCCACCAGTACGCTGGCGCGGGTGACATCCACGCCCTGGGTGTAAAACGCACGCTGGATCAGTTGATTCAGCGGCCACACCAGTTCAGGTGCCAGGGCACGGGCCGTGACCAGCGCGCGGCACGCCGGTTCAGTGTCGTACACCAACCCCTCCGGCAGGCCATCATTGAAATTGAACAACTGCCCGGTGCTGGCATTAACCGCCTGCCAATAACCCAGATAGCGCACCCGTGATGCGGCATCGATGGCCACGGCCTCGCGGCGTAAACCACCCATGACCAACTCCAGACCAACACCCGCTGCAGCGGCCTGCTCAGCCAGGGACTCGAGCACCGGGGCAAAGCCCCAGCACCATGAACACATCGGGTCCATCACATACAGCAGGCGTGCGCGCATGCTTAAGCCTCGCGGTTGAGTCGGGGATTGAAACCCAGTGGATGCGGTTGGTTGCGGGCCTTGGCCAGTTCAATCTGGCGCTGCCGCTCACGCGCGCCGGCACGGGTTTTCTCTGGCAGCGAGTCCCAGCAATGCGGGCAACTGACGCCTGGG
The DNA here is from genome assembly GCA_945874835.1 of Pseudomonas synxantha. Lineage (GTDB taxonomy): Bacteria > Pseudomonadota > Gammaproteobacteria > Pseudomonadales > Pseudomonadaceae > Aquipseudomonas > Aquipseudomonas synxantha_B. The sequence continues at coordinate 10,655 of CAMCJM010000068.1, forward strand.
GTGTAAAACTCGGACTGGCGATCTTCCACCGACACCGGCGTACGGCAGGCATGGCACTGGTCGTAATCGCCTTCCGTCAGGTCGTGGCGCACGGTGACGCGGTTATCAAACACAAAGCAGTCGCCCTGCCATTTGGTCTGCTCTTGCGGCACTTCTTCCAAGTATTTGAGAATGCCGCCCTTGAGGTGATACACCTCCTCGTAACCCTCAGTGAGCATATAGCTGGAGGCTTTTTCACAGCGAATACCGCCGGTGCAGAACATCGCCACTTTCTTGTGCTTGGCCGGGTCGAAGTGCGCCTTGATGTAATCGGGGAACTCGCGGAATGACTTGGTCTTGGGGTCAATCGCGCCCTCGAAGGTGCCAATGGACACTTCGTAATCGTTGCGTGTATCGATCAACAACACTTCAGGGTCGCTGATCAGCGCATTCCAGTCTTTGGGCTCGACGTAGGTGCCGACCTTCTGGTTCGGATCAACACCGGCCACACCGAGGGTGACGATTTCTTTCTTCAGCTTGACCTTGGTGCGGTAAAACGGCTGCTCATCGCAATACGACTCTTTGTGGTCGATATCGGCCAAACGCGCGTCCAGTGCGAACCAGGCCATCAAACCATCAATACCGGCACGCGAGCCGGAAACAGTGCCGTTGATGCCCTCTTCAGCCAGCAGCAAGGTGCCTTTGATGCCCTGCGCCAACATGCAATCAAGCAGCGGCTCACGCAGTACGTGGTAATCCGGCAGGGAAACGAATTTATACAGCGCAGCAACGACGATTTTGTCGGTCATGAGACGTTCCTTCAGTAGTCGCCCACGTAAAGGGCGGACTGGGAGATAAGACGGGCATAAAACCCAATTTAGCGATGTCAGATGAGTTGGCAGGTGCAACAAAAGCCTTGAACTGCTAAGCCCTTACACACGTGAAGCGCGGACAAGCCCAGCACGCATTGGCGCAAACCGCTCAAACGCCTTATGGCGCAGAGCAAAAGCAAGCCGGCCAGCGTAAGCCTGATCTGCGGGTGCGCAGTTTACGTGGGTTGCAGCAGCAGGTGTAGAGACCAATTGCCTCAGTCACCTGCCGCTTAACTGATCGCCCCGGCTTAATGGCCGCCTTTGCAGGTTGGCGATGCGGGTGCAATACCCTGCTGCGCCCATTCTTCAGGGGTATAGGTGTGCAAGGCCAAAGCGTGTATCTGCCCCATTAAATCACCCAGGCTGGCATAAGCCTTTTGGTGACGCTTGACCGCATTCAGCCCGCTGAATACATCGCTGACTATCACTGCTTTGTAGTGCGTTTCCAAGCCACGGCTGTGCATGTGGCTTTCATCCAACAGGTCAAGGTGCTGCGGCTGTAACTCGGCGAGCGCTTCGCGCAAAAGATCAATTGTGGCCATTTGCGTGATTACTCCGCTTTTTTCGGGGCTAGTTTGCTGACCATTTCAGCCAACAGTTGGTTGACCTTGGGTACGGCCGTTTCCAACTTGCTTTGTGTGAGTTGTGCAGACTGGGCCGTCAGCGTCGGCATCTGCTGCAGGACTTTCTGCCCCAGGGGCGATTCGTAGAACCGAATCAGGTCTTTCATTTCCTGTTCGGTGAAGGTGCGGGTGTAGAGCGCCACCATGTCTGGCTTGAGTTTGTCCCAGCCGACCGCCTGCTCAAGAGCCGCATTGGCCTGCGCTTGGTAGGTTTCCAGCAAGGCTTGTTCGCTTTGCGGGGCATTACTTTCAGCAAAGCGCTGGGCAAACATCTGCTGCACTTGGGCGTAAACCGGAACGGCTAGCTTGTCTGCGCGGGCCAGCAGCAAGAAACGCTCGGCATCGGCGGCGTGACTCTTGGCGTCGGCCAATACCTGAGCACTGCCACAGGCCATCAGCAAGGCCGCACATAAAAGCGTAAAGCGAGGCATGTATGACTCCTGGCCACGAATGAGCTTTGTTTGGCTAAAGTGCGCGCATTCTGTGCTTAAGCTTGCATGTGACTCAAGCCTTGCAGGCCGACGACTTGATCAAGCTACAACTGTGCACTGGCGCACAGTGTGTAGAAAGGCCAAAATGCCAGTAATTGCCCTACAAGCTGCTGCTTGTGCATGCAGCAGGCCTTACCCAACAGGCTGCAGTGAACGCAGGCTCAAAAGGCCTGCCACTCACACACATGGACGTGTCCGATGAATAGTTTCACCCGCACCGAACCATTCGCAGCCATTGCGCTGTGCGATGCCGATGGCCAACTCAACCCCCGCGCGGTTGGTTGGTCGCCGCGGCCGAATGTCGATTGCGCCATCCCCGGTCATTTCGGGCGGCGTAAACGCTGGAATCATTGGTGCATCACCACCCCGCGCTGGATGTTGTCCTTTACCCAAGCTGATTTGGATTACCTGGGTTACGTCGCGGTTTACTTTCTTGATCTGCAGAATGGGCAGTCTTTTGCGTGCAGCCAATACAGCCTTTTTGCGCGCGGCTGCCACTTGCCGGATCAGCCGCAGGCCAGCCACTACTTCAATCACCCGCGCTTACAACTCAACGTTAGCGAGCACACGGGGCGCAGCCGCATCACCATCAACGTCCCCGACTTCAACGGGCAGGCATTGCAGGCCGAACTGGATATCCAGCGACCGCCACATATGGATTCTGTCAATCTGGTTGCACCACTGGGCCCAAACAGCTTTCATGCCACCAGCCGGCAATTGGCCTTGCCCTGCAGCGGCACGTTGTTAGTAGGCAAAGAGCAATACAGTTGCGTCACCGGTCAAAGCTTCGCCTCATTGGATTTTGGTCGCGGCGTATGGCCACTCAACAGCCACTGGACCCGCGCCGCCTTTGCCGCACCCGGCGGTATTGCAGGCAATTTTGGCGCTGGCTGGACCGATCACAGCGGCCTGCCTGAAAACACCCTGTGGTTTGGCGGTGTACTGCAGCACCTGGACAGGCCAATCCACATCAGCCAAAGCCCGCAAAGCCCACTGGCACCCTGGCAACTCAACAGTGCCGATGATGCGGTCGAGCTAACCTTCACCCCCCGTCAACGTCACCGCGCCTACCGCCGGCTCGGTCCGTTTTATGCCGACACCCAGCAGTGGTTCGGCCATTTTACGGGCGTGCTGCGCGGGCCCGAAGGTGAACGTGTACCGGTCAACCAAGCCCTTGGTTGGGTCGGTGAAACACACGCACGCTGGTGACACGGTGCTTTTGCCCCAGAGCGAAAGGATGCGACACCTCCTTGCCATGCCACTTAAGCTCGGGCGACCATCCAACTCCGTTGTACATTGGACAACTCGATGTGCCAGCCGCCTTAACACAGCTTGGAGCAACTGTTGATGAGTGATGCGATCAAAACCGGCGCTACCCCAGTGGAAGGTGACGGCAAGCGTATTTTGATGATTCTTGGCACGCCGAAAAGCAACAGCTTTTGCCAGGCCCTGTTCGAGGCTTATGCCCAAGGTGCGCAGGGCAAAGGCCATGCCGTGCGGCAATTAAAGCTGGGGAGCCTGAATTTTGATCCCGTGCTGCGCGATGGCTACGAACAAAGCCAGCAGTTGGAGCCCGACCTGCTCGAAGCACAGCGCCAGATTCATTGGGCCGAGCACCTGGTGTTGGTTTACGCCATTTGGTGGGGCGGTATGCCTGCCCTGCTCAAGGGCTTTTTTGATCGCATCTTCCTGCCCGGCTTCGCCTTCAAGTACCGCAACCGCTCGCAACTGTGGGACAAGCTGCTGAGCGGGCGTACAGCTGATTTACTGGTCACACTGGACACGCCACCGTGGTATTTCCGCTGGGTTTACGGCGCACCAGGGCACCGACAGATGACCCGCACCATCCTCGGTTTCTGCGGCATCAAAACCCGCCGTCTAAGCCAGTTTGCGCCCATTCGCCCCTCCACCGAGGAACAACGTCAGCGCTGGTTGCGTCAGGCAGAGGCGTTAGGCGCAAGCGCCTAAAAAACAGACTGAGCGACGGCTAAAGTAGCGCCGCCAAGCGCGCCTTACGGGCGCGCCAACTGGCCAGCAGCGAAGGCCCCAGGGCCGTCAAGGCCGAGCCAAAAACCACCAACACCGCCCCACCATACGCCAGCAGATTGATCTGCTCGGGCTGTACGTGGTCCGGCCACCAAGTGGCCGCCAAAGCCACCGAGGCAAAGGTTACCAGCGGGGTAATCGCCAGCGCCGCACTGACGCGTGAGGCTTCCCAATGGGCCAACGCCTCCGCAAAGGCGCCGTAGGCCACCAGGGTATTCAGGCAGCAGGCAAACAGCAGCCAGCCTTGCAGCGCATTGAGTTCAAACACTTGCTGTGGGTGCGCCCAAGGAGTGATGAGCACCGCGCACGCCAGGTAGATCACCATCATCACTTGCAGCGAATTCCACACGGTGAGCAACTGCTTCTGGGCCAGGCCATAAAACGCCCAGACAAAGGCAGCCAGCAGCACAATCAACACCCCGGTGGTGTATGCCGTTAATGAAGTCAGCAGTTCATGCAGGCGTTGATTGAAGAACAAGACAAAACCGATCAGCAGCACCAGCAAGCCAACACCCTGACCAAGGCTGAAGCGCTCGCGAAACACAAACAAACTGCTGACTAGCAGTAAGATCGGTGCCACCTGAATCACCAGTTGCGTGGTGCCCGGGCTGAGCAGATTCAACCCCATCAGGTACAGCACATAGTTGCCGGTTAACCCGACAATCGCCAGTACAAGCAGCCAGACGCCCTTCTTGCCCAGCGCTCGAAATGCCGGTAAGCGCCTACTGGCCGCCAGATAACCCAACAGAATTGAACCGGCAACCAAAAGCCGAAACCACGTCACCGTGACCGGATCCATGACCTGCAGAACCTCTTTGAGCTTGATTGGCAGTACGCCCCACAGGACCGCCGTCAGCAGCGCAAGAAAAAGACCGTACAGCCAACGACCCGAAGAAATATGCATAAACGCCTCAATGCGAAGCTGCGGTATCCCGAAGCGGGATGTGCAGCATGGCTGCATTCTAGGGGCTGGTTGATAAGCAGCACAGCCACAGCCAAGCGATGCTAAACAGCATAACTGTACTGATGGCTTTTCAATTACAAGGCATGGATTTGACGTCAAAAACCCGGAAAAGACCAAAAAATATGCAACTTGTCACGATAAAGACCGTTTGTCGTAGAACTCAACGCCACTGAAAACGAGGTTTAGACTCAGTTACATACAGCGCAGGCGGGAGGCTTAACCATGTTTGGTCAACGCACCATCGATCACAACCCAGGCACCCACTACCGTAGTGAGCGCGTCTGCGCGGTCAATGGCCAGTACTTCTTCTCCACGCGCGAGGGTACGCTGGAAGGCCCTTATTTCAACCGCTAAGACGCTGAACGCGAGATTGCCTTCTATATTCGCCGGATGATTCAGGCCAATCAAATCATTGATAGCCGCTCCTTTTAAAACGGTTACGCACATTAAAAACCGCGACATGTCGCGGTTTTTAATGTCATGCACAAAGCGCTTAGAACCTGAGGTTTCCCCTCAAATCTACCCAAGATCTTGGGCCTGCTGATGCACCTCTTGGCGCAGGGCAAGCTCGATATTGATGAGGCTGGCGGGTTCTTCTTCTTGGCCGTAGCGATACAAATATTCAACACCTAATCGCCACAGTGATAA
>CAMCJM010000069.1 GCA_945874835.1 Pseudomonas synxantha
GGCAATTGCTGGGACAACGCGGTGATGGAGCGTTTCTTCTTGAGCTTGAAGATGGAACGAGTCTGGCTGCGCGACTACGCCAACGCAGGAGAAGCGACTCGGGATATCACCGACTACATCGTGGGCTTTTACAACAGCACCCGCCTGCATTCAAAACTGGGCTACCGACCACCCTCCGTCTTTGAGCGGGAATCGGTCGATAAAACACCTATCTTGGTGTCCGGGAAAACTTGACCACTACAAGATACTTGGCATCCGAACAGACTGGACTACGCTCAGTGCACCTTGAAAAGGAGTTCGAGCTATGTCCCCCATGCGCAAGGCCGCGCCTCTGTTTCTCGCTCTCTTTTGGCGATTCTGCCCCGCCAAAGCCATTTCCGTCGTAATAAATCACCACTGGCGCTTTATCGGCTCACCCTATGCGTGAGACCGATTGTGCTTGCTCGTCCCTATACCGCAAACAGGAAAGGAGCTCCCTATGTGCACCATCGGAACCGTCTTTGACGGCGGCAATATTCACACCTTCAAGCAGTGCGACCTGATCCCCGTCACGACCTTCAATCCGCCTGATGTGAGGACTGGCAGCAATGGCGTAAACAGCTATATAGCCATGACCCGCCAGGGCAGCGCGGGGATCTGGGCCGGGGTCAACGACCACGGCGTAGCGTTTGTTGCCGCCGACACCTACACCACCACTGCGGCCAACTATTATGCACGCAGTGCCCAAGCCGAGGCTCTGTTTGCCGCTTACGAGGCCAGCATCAGCAGCCATACCAGCGCCACCGAGGCGGCGCAAAGCCTGATTGATTTCTATCGCAACACAGGCGGCAACACGCCATTTCCGGCACCGGACATTTCCTTGATCAGCGGCTGGGCTGATCCTCAGAAGACGCAGCCGATCAGCATTCTGATCGAGTACATGCCCAACCCGTTTAACCAAGACCCGGTGCGGCTGATCAAGCGAACGGGAGGGTTCTTCGTTTCAACCAACAATTTTCGCCTGCAACCCAATGCCGTTGATTACGCGGCCAATCACAGCACCTACCTGCGCCTGCAGCGCGCCGAAACCATTCTGCAGGTCGACCCCAGCCATCAAGGCATTAAGACCCTGCTCAGCGACCAGTACTACGGACAAACAGAGCTATCGATTTGCCGTGAAACTGACTACCCGGGCATCGAGTTCCACACTCAGGCCACCGCGCTGTTCAGTGCCAGTGCCGGTAGCGCGCAGTGTGAGTACCAGATCAACGGCAACCCGAAGACCAACCCCCTCAGCCTGTTTCCGGAGATCCTGTCATGAGCCCCATAGACATCAGCCTCAAGCTCGCCAACCAATCTCCTATTGCCCCACCCGCGCAAGGGTTCTTCATATGCCGACCAAGGTAACTACCAAACCTTCGTGCTGGCTGACACCCCGCTGACGGTCTACTCCGACAGTGCCACGTCCTGCATCATCACCGCCGTGGTCAGCAACTTCGATGACCGCAACAGCCTGACCCTGGCCCACCTCGACAGCCCCGCCTGCATCGACGCCTTCTTCGACCTGATCGCCGTCCAGCCCGCCAATAGCTGGCAAGTATTCGCCCAGGGTGCCAACCCACCAGACAACATCACCGCCCATGACAACGCCAGCCAGTTACAAGCCCGCATTGACCAACTCGGCAGCCGTGTCGTGAAGTGCGAACTGGCGCTTTTGCAGGGTGATCCTCGGCAAGACAACCGTGGTGATTTCGGCGTGAGTTACTCCGGCGATGGCAGCGCCGTGGCCACCAACCAACCTTACGACCTGCAGTTGTACCAGCGTGATCCAACCTGCGGCGGGCAAACGGTGTACTGCATCATGCGTCGTCAGGAGCAGCCGCCCCTACAGATTCGCGACGCCGGCCTGCCCTTCACTCATGCTGAACTGGTCGAACTGGCGGAAATCGCCCTGCAGTTTCGCAAAGACCCGCAAGCCCCCAACACGGCGTTCAGCAACATCGTCAATTTGCAAAGCGAAGAAATCCGGCAGAACTGGTCGACCACCCCGGCTTACGAGGCCCCCTGGTTCTCAGACCAACTCAAGCTGGGTGCCGCCTTCGCCATCGCCATGGCCCCCGTGGTCAGTCTCAGCGCCCTACACCTGAAGCGCACTACGGCGCCCAGCTTCGGGCGGTTACGCCAGGTCCTGCTGACCCAACGTTAAGCCACGACCGAGATTTGCCAGGAGGCACCCTATGCGTATCGCGATTATCAATACCGGCGGGACTATCAGCTGCGTCGGCGACCCGCTGGCACCGATGAGCGCCACGGCCTTTGCAGCGGCCAGTGAGCAGTTGCTCAACCCAATCCTGCAGCAGCAATTCCCTGACCTCAGCATCGGCTATCTGACCCAAATCAGTTTCCCCGAGTCGGCCAGCAAAACCCTGGACAGCACCAATCTGCAACCCACCGATTGGTGCATCATGGCCCAGGGCATCTTGGACAATTACGCCGCCTACGACGGCTTCGTCATTCTCCACGGTACCGACAGCATGGACTTTTCGGGTGCCGCGCTGGCATTTCTGCTCAACAGCTTCGACGCCAATGGCTATGCCACGGCGGTGCTGAATAAGCCTGTAGTCATCACCGGCTCGCAGGTGCCGCTGTATTACCAGGCCAGCAGCAACCAAGCGTTAAGCTTGAACTTCAACACCGACGCTTATCAGAACGTCTGTGGCGCAGTTGCGGCCGCACAAAGCGGTATTGCCGAGGTGGGCGTGTACTTTCACAACCACCTCTACCGCGGCAACCGCGTGGTTAAAACCAACGCGAGCCAGTTCGACGCGTTCTCATCTCCCAACTACCCGGTACTGGCCGAATATGGCATCAGTCTGACGCTCAACAACGCAGCCTGCCTACCCGGCCCCGTGCACGCTAGCCTAAGCCTAGAGAGCCCAAGCGTACTGGCCAGCCAAAAAAACCAGCTCAGTAAAATAAAGGCCTGCATCAATAATTTTCCGATTGTTCAGTTGAACGCATTCCCCGCGCCCTACAGCATCTCACCACCCAGCGCCTTTCTCGCCACACTGATAAACGCTGTGGTTACGGCCGGGGCACGCGGCATCATTCTGGAGTCCTATGGCGAGGGTAATTACCCCTCCGGTAACCCGGACACACCCATCGCAGGGGCTATCTACCAGGCGCTGAGTCAGGCCAACCAGAGCGGTGTCAACCTAGTCGACTGCACCCAGGTATTGGCAGGTACGGTGAACAATAGCGCCTATGCCTCAGGTGCCTGGCTCCCGCAGGTGGGCGCCCTGGCGCCAGCGGACATGACGCCCATGGCCGCCCTGGCAAAGTTGATGATTCTGATGGCCACCGCCGCAACCAACGGCTGGACGCGTCAGCAGGTGCAGACCCTGCTGCAAACCAACCTGGCCGGCGAAATGCTGAGCGTCAATTACCTCGACAGCCGGATCAACGCCGAACTGCTGCCCAACCAGAGCATCAGCGCCCTGGATGGCAGCGCCAGCCTGACCAACTCACCAGACCAAGGTCCGGTACTGCTCGCCAGCGGCCAGGACACGCCGCTGTGGCGCCTACCCATCACCATCCAGGCGGGTGATTTGCCAGGTCGCCTGCGCATGCAGGATGACGGCAACTTGGTGTTCTACAACCGCAACAACCAGGCCATCTGGGCCAGCGATACCGGCCAGTTCGGAGGCGCGTCTTCACGGTTGATTATCAACGGTCATTACGCGAGTTCTGCGCCGAGCAATAGCTTAACCATGCAGGTGTACAACTACTCCAGCATGGCCAGTGCCAGCCAGCTTTACCCTTAATTTCAAATCACCCAGCGAAAAGGAATACGCCATGAACAGTTCAGCACGCCCCTTCAAATTCAGCGGTGTTATTGCGCCCCAGGACTTCTTTCACCAAGCCACCCGCGCCCCAGCGCTGGGCGCGGTACCGGACGAGCATTACATAGCCCCTACGGTCATCCCGGTACACATCAGCGTGCCCGACCAGAAGACCATTGGTGTCCCCCAATACTCCCCCACCGTATACGGAGAGGCAGCCGGCAGCTATGACCCAGCAGGTGACTGCCAGGGCAACTTCATGTCTTTCCGGTTCCAGCCCAACAACAACTGTTACGCCTACGGCTGCAACATCACCCCAAACACCTTTCCTCAGCCAGGACGGCAGAGTGGCTACCTGCTCACCGCCGCAAACTTTCAACAGCCCTTATCCGACCTGGGCGCTATGGTCAGCAGCTACGCAGTCAAGGACGGGCTGGAGTTCGTCGGCACCAGCCTCGAAGAGCTGTTTGCGTTCAAGTCCAGCAAGCAGGGTACTAACCCGCAGCCGCCAGGCAGCCTGGGGGCTGGCTACCTCGGGGGGCACTTTGTCGCACTGATGGTCTCAACAGCAGGTGATGCCAACTGGCCGGGCGACTACCACTGGGCGCGCTGTGACAACTCGTCCGGAGCTTGCGACAGCTGGTCACAGAAAGACGGTTCAGACCAAGTAACCAACTTCGATTTTGCCGGTAACCCGATCAGTAACCCCGTGACCGCCAACTGGCAAGTCAACCAGGGACCTGTCTCCAGCACCGATAGCCGTGAGCTGTTGGTGGAGTACGGTTTCTACTGCTTTATGTTCGTCCCAGAATCCGGCGTGAAGATTATTTAATCCAACTCCCATGTCAAAAAGCCCAGTGACCAAAAATTGCTGGGCCATTTCCGGATCGAACCTGCCTGTTCTCAGTTCCTGGTATTGCGATGCAGGCCTTACAGGTCTCCATTGCTTCAAAAATCCGCACGATCGTGAGGTTTAGCAGTACGCTTGATCACCTGCCCACCCCGATTCCTGCGAGCCAGTGCGGCCCCTGCCTACCTCGGAATGTGCCGCACAGAATTCAACAAAACCGTCCGACCTTACGTAAGGAAGTTCCGCATTGGCGTGCAAGGCATCGGCTTTGACCGCAAAGAACTGGACGCCTGGGCCGACACATACATCGACCTGGCCATCATTGAAAAAGAAGGTGCCAAGGGACATGATCACTCCCGCAGCGAGCGCCAAGGAGAAAAACCATGGCGCGAAAAACCATTAGCGGCCTCTATCAAAGGAACGGGATCTGGCACATCGACAAGGTCTTCAGAGGTCAGCGAATTCAGGAAAGCACTGGATCGAGCGACAGGAAGGAGGCAGAGCAATACCTGATACACAAACTCGAAAAGCTACGGGAACAGAAGATCTACGGTGTTCGGAAGATCAGAAGCTGGCGGGAAGCCGCTACACGTTACTTGCTTGAGCACAAGGATCAGCCGTCTATAATCGAAGGACAACGAGGTTTGGATCCTGTCTGGGATTTCCTTACGGACAACCCGATCGAAACGGCAAGGCCACTCCGGCTCACCGGATGAACGACTCGGATTGGAAGAAGGCTAGGGTCAGAGCAGCTAAGAAGTTCCAGGAACGCTTTCTGCGCCCTGCCCCAGCCGGATTTGCTTCGATCCGCGTTCACGATCTGAAGCACACATTCGGTCGGAGACTTCGGGCTGCGGGAGTGACGGAGGAAGACAGGAAGGCTCTGTTGGGTCACAAGAACGGCAGCATCACCAGTCACTACTCAGCCGCCGAGCTGGGCAAACTGATCGATGAAGCCAACAGGATTTCGGCTACCGATTCACGCGGGCCGGCCCTGACAATTTTGAGGAGGATGGCAGGATGAAAAAAGTCCCGCAAAAGTCCCTATAACAAAAAAGCCTGATCATCACTGACCAGGCTCTAATGTAGGGATTTGTTGGTCGGGACGGAGTGATTCGAACACTCGACCCCTTGCACCCCATGCAAGTGCGCTACCGGGCTGCGCTACGCCCCGACGTTGCTTGCAAGTTACTGCAAGCGGTGAAGACTTTACAATAAACCGCTGAATTGTGGAAGTTTTTTTACTTCTAGCGGTTTATTTACGAAGCACCAAGAGCACATCTTCAAGCTCGGCAATCATCTGCTTGATGAGTTGCTTGTACTGCGTGCTGTCATCTTTGGCTTCATCACCTGAGAGTCGCTGACGCGCCCCGCCGATGGTGAAACCTTGGTCGTACAACAATGCACGGATCTGCCGAATCATCAGTACATCTTGGCGCTGATAGTAACGCCGGTTGCCGCGCCGCTTGACTGGATTGAGTTGTGGGAATTCCTGCTCCCAATAACGCAATACATGCGGCTTTACGGCACACAGCTCGCTGACCTCACCGATGGTGAAGTAGCGTTTGCCGGGTATCGCGGGTAATTCGTCGTTATGACTTGGTTCCAGCATACGCCTCGACCCTGGCTTTAAGTTTTTGGCCTGGACGGAAAGTCACGACACGGCGAGCCGTAATCGGAATTTCCTCTCCTGTTTTAGGGTTGCGACCGGGGCGCTGACGCTTATCGCGCAGATCAAAATTGCCAAACCCCGAGAGTTTGACCTGTTCGTTGAGTTCCAGCGCTTGGCGGATTTCCTCAAAGAACAGCTCTACCAACTCCTTGGCTTCCCGTTTATTCAGGCCCAGCTCTTCATACAGACGTTCCGCCATCTCAGCCTTCGTCAGAGCCCCCATACGCTACTTCCTTAACGTGGCGTTGAACCTTGTTTCCAGGGAGGTGAGTATATTTTGCGTTGTAGTACTCACCTCATCGTCATTAAGAGTGCGCGATGGATGTTGCCAGGTCAAGCCAACAGCTAGGCTTTTCCTATGAGGATCAATACCTTTACCGTGATACACGTCAAATAGCTTGAGGTCAGTCAACCACTCGCCTGCCGCCTCACGAATCGCCCCCAGCAAATCCTGCGCCGGGACATCACGATCAACCAGCAAAGCCAGGTCACGTCGCACTTCAGGGAACTTGGACAATTCCTGAAATTTCGGCATCAACCCGTGTGTAATCTCGCTCAGCACCAGTTCAAACATGAACACGGGCTGATCAATATCCAACGCTTTGGCCAGCTCGGGATGAATAGCACCGAAGAAGCCAACCAAACGGCCTTCGCGCTCAATGCGCGCGGTCTGGCCGGGATGCAAGGCCGCGTGCTCACCGGCTACAAATGTGAAGCTGTCCGCCGCGCCAGCACTGGCCAGCAAGACCTCAACGTCGGCTTTTACATCGTAAAAATCAGCGTTGTCACGCGCATGCGCCCAGCCTTCTGGCAAGCGCATACCACACACCACACCAGCCAACATAGGCTCTTGCTGCAAGCCTTCCAACTGACCGACAAAACGCAAACCGCTTTCAAACAGACGCACGCGCGCCTGTTGACGATTTAGGTTGTGCTGCAGCGCTTTGATCAAGCCCGGCCATAGCGAGGAACGCATGGCGGCCATGTCGGCGGAAATTGGGTTAGCCAACAACAACGGCTGAGTGCCGGGATTGAACAGCTCAAACAATTTAGGGTCGATGAAACTGTAAGTGATGGCCTCTTGGTAGCCACGCGCAACCAGCAGGCGGCGCAGTGTCGGCAACTCAACAGCGGCCTCGGCTTTGGCTTGCGGCGCCAGACGCGCTTGCGGATAGCGGACCGGTAAGCGGTTATAGCCATACAGGCGACCCAACTCTTCAATCAGGTCGACTTCCAGGCTAATGTCAAAGCGGTGACTCGGCACGCTAACCTGCCATTCGCCATTACCCTGAGCTACGACGCCAAGGCCGAGTGCAAGCAGAAAACGCTCGACCTCAGCGCCGTCCATGTCCATTCCCAGCATCTGGCTGATGCGCTCGACACGCAGAGTAATAGGAGCCAGACTCGGCAAGTCATTATCGCTAGTGACTTCAATGATCGGACCGGCTTCGCCACCGACGATATCCAAGAGCAATGCAGTGGCGCGCTCCATGGCATTGCGCGCCAGTTGCGAATCAACTCCACGCTCGAAACGGTGCGAGGAGTCTGTGTGCAAACCATAGGAGCGCGCCTTGCCCGCCACGGCTATGGTGTCGAAGAAAGCACTCTCAAGGAACAGGTCACGCGTCTTGTCACCCACACCGCTGTGCTCTCCACCCATCACACCTGCGATGGCCAAAGCGCGACTGTGGTCAGCGATGACAAGCGTATCAGCGCGTAGGCTAACTTCCTGGCCATCGAGCAAAACCAGCTTCTCGCCCTCTTCAGCCATTCGAACGCGGATACCACCGTTGATTTCGGCGAGGTCGAAGGCGTGCATTGGCTGACCGAGCTCGAGCATCACGTAGTTGGTAATGTCTACGGCGGCATCGATGCTGCGGATATCGGAACGGCGCAGGCGCTCGACCATCCACAATGGCGTCGGCTTGGATAAGTCGACATTGCGTACAACACGCCCCAAGTAGCGCGGACAAGCGCTGCTTGCCAGCACCTCAACCCCGCGCACTTCGTCATGCGTTGCACTCACCGGAGCGACTGAGACCGGCGAAACCGGGACACCGTAGATCGCCCCGACTTCGCGAGCCAGGCCGGCCAACGACAAACAGTCGCCGCGGTTAGGCGTCAGACCGATTTCGATGCTGGCATCGTCAAGCCCCAAATAAACACGAACATCCTGACCGAGCGGAGCGTCCGCCGCCAACTCCATCAGACCGCTGTTGTCGTCACTAATCTGCAGTTCAGAGGCCGAACAGAGCATGCCCTGGGACTCTACACCGCGCAGCTTGGCTTGCTTGATTTTGAAGTCGCCTGGCAGCTGCGCACCAATCATCGCGAAGGGGATCTTGATGCCAGCGCGAGCGTTTGGTGCACCACAGACCACCTGGAAGCTGGCACTGCCGTTGCTGACCTGACAAACGCGCAGCTTGTCAGCATCAGGGTGCTGTTCAGCACTGAGTATTTCACCAACGACGATGCCAGTGAATGCTCCCGCAACCGGGGTCACCGCATCCACTTCCAGGCCAACCATGGACAGGCGCGCCACTAACTCTTCACGCGAAACCGCCGGATTAACCCAGCCACGCAACCATTGCTCACTGAATTTCATACTGTCTGTTCTCCTAAACCAATTCGATATGGAATGCGAAAGGCGCTAGCGAAATTGCGCCAGGAACCGCAGGTCGTTATCGAAGAACAGCCGTAGATCGTTGACGCCATAACGCAGCATGGCTAAGCGCTCAACGCCCATGCCGAAGGCGAAACCGGAGTATTTTTCCGGATCAATGCCGGACATACGCAATACATTCGGGTGCACCATCCCGCAGCCCATGATTTCCAGCCAGCCGGTTTGCTTGCAAACGCGACAGCCTTTGCCGCTGCACATCACGCACTGCATATCGACTTCAGCCGATGGCTCGGTGAACGGGAAGAACGAAGGACGGAAACGCACACCCAACGGCTTCTCGAAGAACACACGGAGAAATTCTTCGATGGTGCCTTTCAGGTCGGCAAAACTCACCCCTTCATCAATCAACAGACCCTCGACTTGGTGAAACATCGGCGAGTGGGTGATATCGGAATCGCAGCGGTAAACGCGGCCCGGGCAGACGATACGGATCGGCGGCTGCTGGGACTCCATGGTGCGCACTTGAACCGGCGAGGTGTGTGTGCGCAGCAACATATTGGCGTTGAAATAGAACGTGTCGTGCATCGCTCGTGCCGGGTGGTGCCCCGGAATATTGAGCGCTTCGAAGTTGTGATAGTCGTTTTCGACCTCAGGCCCCTCGGCAATACCATAACCAATGCGCGTGAAGAACTGCTCCACGCGCTCCAGCGTGCGCGTAACAGGGTGCAGGCCACCAGAGGCCTGACCGCGTCCCGGCAACGTAACGTCGATTTTTTCGGCAGCGAGCTTGGCGCTCAGCGCAGCCTGGTCCAGCATGTCTTTTTTGCTGTTCAGAGCATCCTGAACTTTATCTTTGGCGGCATTGATCAACGCACCGGCTTGCGGGCGCTCTTCAGCCGAAAGATTGCCCAGGGTCTTCATCACCTGAGTCAACTCGCCTTTCTTGCCCAGATAGTGAACGCGCAGTTGCTCAAGGGCATTCACATCGTCGGTGTGGCTAACGGCCTCAAGCGCTTGCGAGACCAGCACATCCAGATTTTCCATTTACAGACTCCAGATACGAAATAGGGGAAGAGCTTGAAGGCTCTTCCCCTATTGGTGACGTTTAGCACCGGGCGAACCCGGTGATTGTCGGGGACTTAAGCCAGTACGGCTTTCGCTTTCTCGACAATCGCAGCAAACGCCGCTTTTTCGTTCACTGCCAGATCAGCCAGTACCTTACGGTCGATCTCAATGGACGCTTTTTTCAGGCCGGCAATGAAACGGCTGTAAGACAGACCGTTAACACGTGCACCAGCGTTGATACGAGCGATCCACAGAGCGCGGAACTGACGTTTTTTCTGACGACGGTCACGGTAGGCGTACTGGCCTGCCTTGATCACCGCTTGTTTGGCAACGCGGAACACGCGTGAACGTGCGCCGTAGTAGCCTTTAGCGAGTTTCAGAATTTTTTTGTGACGCTTGCGAGCGATAACGCCGCGCTTAACACGAGCCATGAGTAATTTCCTCTATCTTGACCGATTAACGAACGCGCAGCATGCGCGCCACTTTTGCTACGTCAGACGGATGCACCATGGTGCTACCGCGCAGTTGACGCTTACGCTTAGTGGACATCTTGGTCAGGATGTGGCTCTTGAAAGCGTGCTTGTGCTTGAAGCCGTTAGCGGTTTTGAGAAAACGCTTGGCTGCACCACTCTTAGTTTTCATCTTTGGCATGTTCGGATACTCCGCATTCAGTTGATAAACATAACCGCAAGGCCTGCCGTGCCCTGGTGGCTACTTCTTCTTTTTGGGGGCGATGACCATTATCAGCTGGCGTCCTTCCATCTTTGGATGCTGTTCAACGGTGCCGTATTCGGCGAGGTCGTTTTCGACCCGCTTCAACAACTCCATGCCCAGCTCCTGATGCGCCATCTCACGACCGCGGAATCGAAGCGATACCTTGGCCCTGTCCCCATCACTAAGGAAACGTACCAGGTTGCGTAGTTTTACCTGGTAATCCCCTTCCTCCGTCCCTGGACGAAACTTGATTTCTTTAACCTGAATTTGCTTCTGGTTTTTCTTTGCAGCAGCAATCTGCTTCTTCTTCTCGAAGATCGATTTGCCGTAGTCCATCAGCTTGCAAACAGGGGGCACTGCATCGGCAGAAATCTCTACCAGATCCAGCTTGGCCTCTTCGGCCTTAAGAAGCGCGTCTTCAATTGACACAATCCCAAGCTGCTCACCCTCAGCGCCAATTAACCGAACCTCACGTGCCGAGATATTCTCGTTGATTGGTGCCTTCGGTGCAGCTCGTTTATCTTGTCTCATTTCACGCTTAATAATGATTACTCCAAATCTTGGCGACCACGCCGGGAAACCGCCTGCGCGAGGAATTCAGCGAATTGAGTGACGGGCATTGAGCCCAGATCAGCACCTTCGCGGGTACGCACGGCGACAGTTTGCGTCTCAACTTCCCGATCTCCGATAACCAAGAGATAAGGAACCTTGAGCAAAGTATGCTCGCGTATTTTAAAGCCTATCTTCTCGTTCCTCAAGTCAGACTTGGCACGAAAACCGCTTTGATTGAGGATTTTTTCAACATTGAGGGCAAAATCGGCTTGTTTGTCGGTGATATTCATCACCACAGCCTGAGTGTGAGCCAGCCAAGCCGGGAATGCACCCTCGTAGTGCTCAATCAAAATACCGATAAAGCGCTCGAACGAACCGAGAATTGCCCGGTGCAACATAACCGGAACCTTGCGGCTGTTATCTTCAGACACATAGCTCGCATCAAGACGCTGCGGCATGTTCGGATCGTACTGCAGTGTACCGCACTGCCAGGCGCGCCCCAGGCAATCGAGCAGCGTGAACTCGATCTTCGGCCCGTAGAAGGCACCCTCACCCGGCAGATACTCCCAAGGCAAGCCCGCGTCATTCAACGCATCCGCCAGAGCGGTTTCCGCACGTTCCCAGAACGCATCATCGCCCACCCGCTTGGCAGGACGCGTCGACAACTTCATCTTGATATCGCTAAAGCCGAAGTCGGAATACACCTGCAGCGTCAGCTTGATGAAGTCTGCCGCCTCTTTCTTGACCTGCTCTTCAGTACAGAAGATGTGCGCATCGTCCTGCGTGAAGCCGCGCACGCGCATGATGCCGTGCAACGCACCCGAAGCCTCATTGCGGTGACAGGAACCAAACTCAGCCAAGCGCAGCGGCAACTCACGGTAGCTTTTCAGCCCCTGATTGAAAATCTGCACATGACAGGGGCAGTTCATCGGCTTGATGGCGTAGTCGCGACTTTCCGACTCAGTGGTGAACATATTGTCGGCGTAGTTGCCCCAGTGCCCGGATTTCTCCCACAGGACACGATCGACCACCTGAGGGGTACGCACTTCCTGATAGCCATGCTCGCGCTGTACACCACGCATGTACTGCTCAAGCACCTGATAGATGGTCCAACCATTCGGATGCCAGAACACCATGCCCGGCGCTTCCTCCTGCATATGGAACAGGTCAAGACGCTTACCGAGCTTGCGGTGATCGCGCTTTTCAGCCTCTTCAATGCGCTGGATATAGGCCGCCAACTGCTTTTTGTCAGCCCAGGCGGTACCGTAAACGCGCTGCAGCTGTTCGTTCTTCGCATCACCGCGCCAGTAAGCGCCAGACAATTTGGTCAGCTTGAACGCCCTGAGAAAGCGCGTGTTCGGCACATGCGGCCCACGGCACATGTCGACGTACTCTTCGTGGTAGTACAGACCCATAGCCTGCTCACCCGGCATATCTTCGACCAGACGCAGCTTGTAGTCCTCGCCTCGCGCACGGAACACATCAATCACTTCAGCGCGCGGCGTCACCTTCTTGATGACGTCATAGTCCTTTTCGATCAGCTGCTGCATGCGCTGCTCGATGGCCGCCACATCATCTAAAGTAAATGGACGCTCAGAGGCAATGTCGTAATAGAACCCATCATCAATAACAGGACCGATTACCATTTTTGCGGTCGGGAACAACTGCTTAACGGCATGCCCAATCAAATGCGCACAGGAGTGGCGAATAATTTCGAGCCCTTCCTGATCTTTTGGCGTGATGATTTGCAGGGTCACGTCACTGTCAATCAGATCACAAGCATCAACCAACTTGCCATTGACCTTACCTGCTACCGTGGCCTTGGCTAGCCCCGCACCAATAGATTGCGCCACCTCGAGTACGGATACCGGGTGATCGAACGAACGCTGACTGCCGTCGGGAAGAGTAATGATGGGCATGGCGCCTCCTCTCCTAGTGGTGACCTCTACCAAAGGCCACATGGGTTGGGATGAGCCAGTAAGCGATTCGACGGTAAATCTGCCATACAGAAGCAGAGGCATGTGAGCCAAACCAAAAACGAACCGCAGTCACTGGAGGTTTAAACAGCTACGAACCGCATAGATGCTTGCAGAAAGTCTGACTGCCTGACAAGAACCCAATAAAAAAGGGCCGCCTAAGCGACCCTTTCTCTACCAAATTTGGTAGGCACGATTGGACTCGAACCAACGACCCCCACCATGTCAAGGTGGTGCTCTAACCAACTGAGCTACGTGCCTACGATGGGTGCGCATTCTACGGCGGCGCAAAAAAGTGTCAACCTATTTTTTCGCTAACTGCCTGAATAACTGAAATTTTTACTGCTCTAGGCAGCGTTTAATATTTCGCACAGGCCACTAGCCGAGCTTTTTTAACTCAGGTAGCATCCGCTCATTCGTAAAAAATAAAGAACAGAGGTTGCAAAATGGCGCACACAGTTTACCCCCAATCCTACTATGCGGCCTCTGCCAACCCGGTACCGCCGCGCCCCGAGCTTAACGGTGAAGCCGAAACCGACGTGTGCATTGTGGGCGCGGGTTATACCGGACTGTCGACGGCAATCTCGCTGTTGGAGCACGGCTTTAAAGTCAGCATTGTTGAAGCCGCTAAAGTCGGCTTCGGCGCATCAGGTCGCAACGGCGGACAAATCGTCAACAGCTACAGCCGCGACATTGACGTTATCGAGCGCAGCGTCGGCCCCAAGCAGGCCAAACTGCTCGGCGACATGGCCTTCGAGGGCGGACGGATCATTCGTGAGCGCATCGCCAAGTACGACATCCAGTGCGACTTAAAAGACGGCGGCGTGTTCGCGGCCAACACCCACAAACACATGAAGCACTTGGAATCGCAGAAAAAGCTGTGGGAGCGCTACGGCCATACCCAGCTCGAACTGATGGACGCCAAACGTATCCGTGAAGTGGTAGGCAGCGATGCTTATGTAGGCGGCATGCTGGACATGAGCGGCGGGCATATCCACCCACTTAATCTGGCACTGGGCGAAGCGGCAGCGGTCGAAACCCTGGGCGGGGTGATTTACGAGCAATCACCGGCCATTCGCATTGAGCGCGGCGCAAATCCTGTGGTGCATACGCCCAATGGCCGCATTAAAGCCAAATTCGTGGTCGTCGCTGGCAACGCCTACCTAGGCAACCTGATTCCGGAACTGTCGGCTAAATCGATGCCATGCGGTACTCAGGTCATCACCACAGAGCCTCTTTCTGATGAGCTGGCCAAAAGCCTACTGCCACAAGATTATTGTGTTGAAGACTGCAACTACCTGCTCGACTACTACCGTCTGACCAGCGACAACCGTCTGATCTTCGGCGGCGGCGTCGTCTACGGCGCACGCGACCCGGCCAACATTGAAGCAATTATTCGCCCGAAGATGCTTAAAGCCTTCCCGCAACTTAAAGATGTGAAGATCGACTACGCGTGGACCGGCAACTTCCTCCTGACCCTATCGCGCCTGCCACAAGTCGGCCGACTGGGTGACAACATTTACTACTCACAAGGCTGCAGCGGTCACGGCGTGACCTACACGCATCTGGCAGGCCGTGTGCTGGCCGAAGCCCTGCGCGGCCAAGCAGAGCGCTTTGACGCCTTTGCCGACCTCCCACACTACCCGTTCCCTGGCGGCCGCCTGTTCCAAGTGCCATTCAGTGCAATTGGTGCGTGGTACTACACACTGCGCGACAAACTGGGCGTTTAACCCACCTGGCAGAACTAAAACGGCCCCCCTGGGTGCCGTTTTGCGTACAAGTACATCAACACATGATCATTAAAACGCAGCGGCAGGCCATACCTGATGCGCAGCCCGTAACGCACGTTGCGCCGCCTCGTTACGCCCTTGCTGCTGCAGATCGCGTGCTGCTTGGATCCAGATCGACTCAACAGGTTGTACGGGCAACTGACTGGCCGGCTGGATCAATACTGCCCAACGCCCCGCCCCAGCCCACGCATCATCAAAACTGGCAAAACGGGTACTCCAGCGCCGACTGTTGCCTGAACGCAGCAACAAGGTTCGCTCCCGCTGGTCGTAGCCCACCAAAATCGCAAACTGAGACCCAGGCCCAGCAAACAACCGATCCTGCATGACTAACACGGGATTTCCCGCAGCCACCTGCTGCAGCAACGCATCCAAACGCCCCTGCAACGGGTACACCAGCAGATCATAAGAGCGCGCTACGGTTTCAAGTGCGGCTGAAGCGCCCTGCCCCTTGGCCAATTGTTCAATACGCTTATCGACTAATCCCGGGCTACTGACCACGCCATGATGGTTGAGTAACGCCGCCAAAGCCGAAGAGCCACCCTGAGCATCACTGAGTTGAAAAAACGGCACATCAGCCAGCTCAACACGCTCAGGCAAACGCTTGGTCTCAGGCAACAACTGCGGACCACCGACGCACCCAGCGAGCAAGAAAAACAGCACAACCGGCACAAGCTTTACTACGCGCGCAAACTGCAACATCACTCACCCACTGACTTGTTTGTAACGCAGAGCAGAACGGTGAAGCGCTGTAAGCCCTAGGTTCTGTTGACGTATCAGCGGAGCCACAACAGGGTTGCAGCGAAGGCCAGCATAGACTTGAAATGACTGGCCTTTTTCTCAAAACGCGTAGCAATCCGCCGGTAATGCTTCAGTTTGCCGAACAGGCACTCCACGACGTGGCGC
>CAMCJM010000070.1 GCA_945874835.1 Pseudomonas synxantha
AAAGGTGAGTCGCTGCGGCGGAAAAACACAGAGGAAGAAGCCGCATCGTGACCGATGCGGTTAGAATTTAAACCCCGCGCAATCGGGTGGAGGCACCGGTCACGTTGTTAGCGAAATGAGCGGTCACGTTCACCGAAATCCGCAGTCAGGCCAGTGCTTTGCGGCAGGCTGTCGACGCGCCAGTATTGCGCCACCTCGGCGCGATGCTCGGCATTGCCAGCGTCACGGTGGCCCGGCAGCAAGTTGCTCAGGCTGCCGGTCTCGCGCCCGCCCATGGCGTTGGGCTGGCCGGTGAGGGAGAAGGGGCCGGCGCCGGGCCGGCCGATCTGCCCGGTTGCCAGGTGCAGGTTGATCAGTGCGCTGTTTTTCGCGCTACCGCTGCTGGACTGGTTGAGGCCCATGCACCATAGCGAGAGAAAACTCGGCGCGCGGCCGATCAGCATGGCGCAGTGCTGCAGGCTGTCCTGGCTGATGCCGCAGAGTTCGCTGACCATCTGCGGGTTGTAGCCATGTACCAGGCTCTTCAGGGCGTCGAAGCCTTCGGTGTGGGTGTCGATATAGCGGCGGTCGATCAGGCCCTCCCACAGCAAGATATGCAGGATGCCATGCAGCAGGGCCACGTCGGTGCTGGGCAGAATGGCCAGGTGCAGATCGGCCAGCTCGCAGGTGTCGGTGCGCCGTGGATCAACCACGATAATCTGCATCTCAGGGCGCTTGGCCTTGGCTTCTTCCAGGCGGCGGAACAGCACCGGGTGGGCATAGGCCATATTGCTGCCGATGATCAGCAGGCAGTCGCTCTGTTCGATGTCTTCGTAGTTGCACGGCGGGGCGTCAGCACCCAGGCTGCGTTTGTAGCCGACCACGGCCGAGCTCATACACAGACGTGAGTTGCTGTCGATGTTGTTGGTGCCGACCAGGGCGCGGGCCAGCTTGTTGAAGGCGTAGTAATCCTCGGTCAGTAGCTGGCCGCTGATGTAAAACGCCACGCTGTCCGGACCGTGTTCGCGAATGGTCTCGGCAAATACGTTGGCCGCGTGATCCAGGGCGCAGTCCCAGTCTGTGCGGGTGCGGGCCAGGCCCTTGCCCAGGCGCAGTTCGGGGTGCAGGCCACGGGCGTCGAGGTCGCCGGTCAGGTGCAGCGTCGCGCCTTTGCTGCACAGTTTGCCGAAGTTAGCCGGGTGCTGTGGGTCGCCCTGTACACCGAGGATGTGCTCGCCGTCGTGCTCGATCAGCACACCACAGCCCACGCCGCAGTAGCAGCAGGTTGATGCGGTGATTTGGCTCATGATTCAGGTTCTCCCCGGTAGGAGCGGCCCATGGCCGCGAGCGCTGTTCGCGGCCATGGGCCGCTCCTACGAGTAGGATTTATGCGCACTTTTCAGCAGTATTCAGGGCCAGCTGTACGCGGCCGTTTACCACCCTAGCGTGGTGCCTATGGGCGCAGCCCGCATCCGGTGCCACGGCCTCGCCGCTTTCCAGTTCGATCTGCCAGTTGTGCAGCGGGCAGGCCACGCGCTTGCCGTAGATAATGCCTTGCGACAGCGGCCCGCCCTTGTGCGGGCAGCGGTCGTCGAGGGCGAAGACTTCATCTGCGGAAGTCCTGAAAAGCGCGATATCGCCTTTCGGACCGCTGACAATTCGTGAGCCCAATACGTTAATTTCTTCCAGGTCGCAGATATCCAGCCAGTTCATACGTGCGTCTCCAGTTCCTGCAGGGCGATACGGTCGAATTCTTTCTTCAGCTGCGGCTGGGCAGCTGTTCCTTCCAAGGGTCCTGCTCGAATGACAGGGAGAACAGCAGGCGCTCATGCAGGGCCTTGCGCTGCGCGGCATCTTCCAACACGCCTTTCTTGATGTGCTCCATGCCCACGCGCTGCATGTAGTGCACGGTGCGCTCCAGGTAGAAGGCTTCCTCGCGGTAGAGCTGAAGGAAGGCCAGGCTGTATTCCATCACCTCTTCGGCGGTCTTGACCTTGACGAAGAACTCGCCGGCCTCGGTCTTGATCCCGCCGTTGCCGCCGATATACAGCTCCCAACCGGAGTCGACGCCGATGATGCCGACATCCTTGATACCCGATTCGGCACAGTTGCGCGGGCAACCGGAGACCGCCAGCTTGTCCTTGTGCGGCGACCACATGTTGAACAGTGCGTGCTCCAGGTCGATGCCCATCTGCGTCGAGTTCTGCGTACCGAAGCGGCAGAATTCACTGCCCACGCAGGTCTTCACGGTGCGGATGGACTTGCCGTAAGCATGGCCGGAGGGCATGTCGAGGTCCTTCCATACGCCTGGCAGGTCGTCCTTCTTGATCCCCAAGAGGTCGATGCGTTGGCCACCGGTAACCTTGACCATGGGTACGTTGTACTTGTCGGCAACATCAGCGATGCGGCGCAGCTCCGAGGCGTTGGTCACGCCACCCCACATCCGCGGAATTACCGAATAGGTGCCGTCCTTCTGGATGTTGGCGTGGGCGCGTTCGTTGATAAAGCGCGACTGCGGGTCGTCCTTGGCCTCACCCGGCCAGGTGGAAATCAGGTAGTAGTTGAGCGCCGGGCGGCAGGTGGCGCAGCCGTTGGGCGTGCTCCAGTTGAGGAGGCTCATCACCGCTGGAATGCTGGTCAGGTGCTCGTCGCGGATGGCCTTGCGGATCTGACCATGGTTGAGGTCGCTGCAACCGCAGATGGCTTTCTCGCTTTTCGGCTTGACGTCCGCCGCACCGCCCACGGTATTGATCAGAATCTGTTCGACCAGGCCGACACAGGAGCCGCAGGAACTGCCGGCCTTGGTCTGCTTCTTCACGTCATCGACGCTGAACAGGCCGTTTTCCTGAATGGCTTTGACGATGGTGCCCTTGCATACGCCATTGCAGCCACACACTTCCATGTCATCCGGCATGTTCGCGGTGCTGCTCTGGCCCTGGTGGCCGGCGTCGCCTATGGTGTTTTCGCCGAACATCAGGTGATCGCGGATTTCGCTGACGTTGTGGTTCTCGCGGATCTGCCGGAAGTACCATCCGCCGTCGGCGGTGTCGCCATACAAGCAGGCGCCGACCAACACGTCGTCCCGGATCACCAGCTTTTTATAGACGCCACCAATGGGGTCGGAGAGGGTGATGGTCTCGGTGCCTTCAGCGCCCATAAACTCACCGGCGGAGAACAGGTCGATACCGGTGACCTTGAGTTTGGTCGAGGTGACCGAGCCCTGATAACGGGCGAAGCCGAGCTGGGCCAGGTGGTTGGCGCAGACCTTGGCTTGCTCGAACAGCGGTGCCACCAGGCCGTAGGCGATTCCGCGGTGGCTGGCGCATTCGCCGATGGCGTAAACCCGTGGTTCGTAGGTCTGCATGGTGTCGTTGACCAGGACGCCGCGGTTGCAGGCGATCCCGGCGCTCTCGGCCAGGTCGCTGTTGGGGCGGATACCAGCGGCCATCACCACCAGGTCGGCAGGGATCACGTCGCCGTCCTTGAACTTCACCGCGCACACCCGGCCTTCGCCGTTGTCCAGTAACTCGGCGGTGTGCTTGGGCAGGAGGAACTTCAGGCCACGGTCTGCCAGAGACAGTTGCAGCAATTCGCCAGCGGTACGATCGAGCTGACGCTCCAGCAGCCAGTCGCCGATGTGCACCACGGTCACGTCCATGCCGCGCAGCTTGAGGCCGTTTGCCGCTTCCAGGCCGAGCAGGCCGCCGCCGATGACTACGGCGTGCTTATGGGTCTTGGCGGTGTCCATCATCATCTGGGTGTCGGCGATATCGCGGTAGCCGATCACGCCCTGCAGATCCTTGCCCGGGATCGGCAGGATAAAGGGGTTGGAGCCGGTGGCGATGAGCAGGCGGTCGTATTCGGCCTCGCTGCCATCATCGGCGATCACCAGGCGCTTCTTGCGGTCGATCTTGGTGACTTTGCGCCCGAGCAGCAGCTTGATGTCGTTTTGTGCGTACCAGTTGAGGTCGTTGAGTACGATCTCGTCGAAGGTCTGTTCGCCAGCCAGCACGGGAGAGAGCAGGATGCGGTTGTAATTTGGGTGCGGCTCGGCACCGAACACCGTGATGTCGTAAAGGTCGGGGGCGAGCTTGAGCAGCTCTTCGAGGGTGCGCACACCCGCCATGCCGTTGCCGATCATCACCAGCTTGAGTTTTTGCATGCCGGCCATCTCCTGAGTCATTGATCACGGAAAAAGGTGGCTGCCGTAAATGGCAGGCCAGAAAAACAAAAAAGGCGTCCCGCTAGTCACCTAGCGAGGACGCCTTTGTCCAAGTCCCGTTCTATCGGGAAGTGCAGCCTTCTACGTTGAGGGCCGCGCTTTAATGCATTGTGTCCGTACTAAAGCAGACATTGTGCCAACTTATGCAGGTGACGTTTTGTCTGGCTTTTCAGCCACTTGCAAAGGGCTTTCGGGGTGGCGATTGCACCTTTATCAGGCGCATTGCGCCGCTTTGGTGCGTGCGCCAGTGTGGTGCGCGCTATTTAAGCAGCCAGAGCAGCAGGGCCAGGTTGAGCAGCAGGGAGGTCAACGCCACGCTGCGCCAGACCAGCAGCGGCTCGCGCGCAAGCAATGGGCGCGGCGCGTTGCTGAGGGACTGACGCTCACCGCTCTCGAGGGCCAGCAGCCATTCCTCGGCAGTCTCGAAACGCCGCGCCGGGTCGGCGGCCAGGGCGCGGCTGAGGATTTCATCGAGCCAGGCCGGCAGATCCGGGCGATAGCGACTGGCCGGCGCCGGCTGGCCAAAGCGCGGGGGCTGGAAGGCCTCGATTTCGCCATAGGGGTAGTGCCCGGTTAACAGGTGGTAAAGGGTTACGCCGGCGGCGTAGATATCCTGCTGTGGGCCCGGGGCGCTGCCGGCGAAGGCTTCCGGGGCGATATAGCTGGGGGTGCCGGGCAGGCTGTGGGCCTCATCGCGGGACAGGCCGGGGCAGTAAGCCAGCCCGAAGTCGAGCACGCGCAGTTCGCCATCATCGCCCCATAACAGGTTCTCCGGTTTGATGTCGCGATGGAGGATATTGCGCCGGTGCAGCAGGCCGACGGCTTTAATCAGGCGCGGGGCAATGTCCAGCCATTCGGCCAACTCTAAAGGGCCGGAGCGGCGCAGGTGTTCGGCCAGGGTCTGACCGCTGTAGGCGCGTTGTACGTAATACAGGTGCTGGCGTTGGGGGGCGGGGTGCAGTTCGGGGAAGTGGCGGCCGGCCACTCGGCGCAGAAACCACTCCTCCAGCAGCAGCGCCGGGCCGGCCTGGGGCTCATCCGCGCGGCTGGCTGGCAAGGTTTTCAGCAGCCAGCAGCGGCTTTGCTCATCGCGTACCCGGTAGACCAGGGACTGACGCGATTCGGCCAGCAGGCCTTCGATCTGCAAGCCCTCGAATAGGCTGCCTTCGCGCAGGCGTGGCGGCACCGACCAGTCGCTGAGCTGGGCCAGGGTGTCGGCCAGATCGTGCTCGGGCAGGGTGTCGATGCGCACCAGCAGGGCGCTGGCATTGTCCTGGCTGCCGGCCTGGTGAGCGGCCTCGACCAGGGCCTGGCTGGCCAGCTGCAGATCCTCGTGCTGTTGCAGGATACGGGCGATGGCACGGTCATCCAGGCAGGCCCAGACGCCGTCGCTAAGCAGCACAAAGCATTCGCCCAGGCGCAGTTCTCCATCCAGATAATCCATCACCAGATGCTGATCCAGCCCCATGGCACGCTTGAGTACATGCTGCATGCCCGGCTGCTCCCAGACATGCTCCTCGCTGATGGACTCCAGTTGCCCGGCCAGCCAGCGGTAGACCCGGCAATCACCGACATGAGCCAGGGTAAAGCGGCAGCCGCGCAGCACCAGGGCGCTAAGAGTGGTCAGCAGTGGCTGGCCGCCACCATTGGCCTGTAGCCAGCGGTTGTGGGCCACCAGCACACGGTCAAGCGACTGGCTGACGGCCCAGGTTTCCGGGGTGGAGTAATAGTCCAGGGCCAGGGCCTGCAGGGTGGCCCGTGAAGCCAGGCCGCCATCGGCGCACTGGCTGACGCCATCGGCCAGGGCAAACAGATAGCCCTTGCTCGCGGCCAGGGCTGGGGCCGGGGTGACCAGGCGGGTGGCATCCTGGTTTTCCGGGCGCGGACCTATGGCGCTGGTTTCGCCGAAGCTCAGTTGCAAGGCCATGGCGCGATTCCTGAACAGCTTGAACCTTCATTAAAAGCGGGTGGGTCGCGTTAAAGCGATCCACCCAGCAACGCTTAAACGCGGGCGACGGTCACGGCCGCACTGCCCCAGGTGGTGCGCCAGCGCTTTTTCACCCCATACAGGCCGAACCAGGCCAGTACGCCGAGGCTGGCAAACAGCCACAGGCCCAGCTGGTAGTCGCCGGTGTGCTGCTTGATGGCGCCCAGACCTGCGGCCAGGAAGAAGCCGCCGATGCCGCCAGCCATGCCGATCAGGCCAGTCATTACGCCGATTTCCTTACGAAAGCGCTGTGGCACTAACTGGAACACTGCTCCGTTGCCAGCGCCCAGACCGAGCATGGCAACGACGAACAGGGCCAGGGCGGCAGTGGCGCTGGACAGGTTAAAGCCTACTGCGGCGATGCACAGGGCCGCGACGGTGTACATCATCAGCAGTGAACGGATGCCGCCGATGCGGTCGGCCAGGGCACCGCCGAGTGGGCGCATCAGGCTGCCGGCGCAGACGCAGGCGGCGGTGTAATAGCCGGCGGTTATCGGGTTCAAGCCGTACTGGTCGCTGAAGTAGCCGGGCAGGGCGCTGGCCAGGCCGATAAAGCCGCCGAAGGTGACGCTGTAGAAAAACATAAACCACCAGCTGTCACAATCACCCAGGGCCTTGAGGTAGTCGCCCAAGGATTTAGGCTGCGGGCGCTCGGGGGCGTTCTTGGCCATCAGGGCAAAGATCACCAGGGTGATCAGCAGGGGAATCAGGGCCCAGCCGAACACGTTCTGCCAGCCAAACAGCGCTGCCAAGCCTGGGGCGAACAGGGCCGCCAGCACAGTGCCGGAGTTGCCCGCACCGGCGATGCCCAAGGCCTTGCCCTGGTGCTGCGGCGGGTACCACTGCGAAGCCAGTGGCAGGGCTACGGCGAAGGCGGCGCCGGCAAAGCCTAAGAACAGGCCAAGCAGCAGGGCCTGCTCATAGCTGCCGATGCCGATCTGCCAGGCGCAGAACAAGGCGACGATCACCACCACCTGGCCGAGTAGGCCGGCGGTTTTCGGTGACAGGCGGTCACAGAGGAAGCCCATCAGCAGGCGCAGTATGGCGCCGGCGAGGATTGGTGTGGCCACCATCAGGCCGCGCTCCTGGGCGGTCAGGCCCAGATCAGTGGCGATCTGCACAGCCAGGGGGCCGAGCACATACCAGACCATAAAACTCAGGTCGATATAGAGAAAGGCGGCAAACAGCGTCGGGGCGTGGCCAGACTTCCAGAAACTTGTACTCATCGAACACCTCATTGGGCAGTAAGGGGGCCCGGCCGGGGGCGGCGCGCCATGGTCGTGGACACGGCGGCCGCAACCCGCCGGGTAGGTGTGGTGCTTGTGGCGCCACACCCTGGGGCCTGTGAGGCTGTTCACCCTAGAGTGAGCAGCCTCCAGCCTCAGCTGGGTTTAAGGATGTACAGGCGCCTGCCCTGGATCGCAGGGCAGGCGCCGGCCCCAAACACTGGGGCGTAAACGAAAAACGTCGCATACACCGGGCGCCCTGGGGCGTGGTCTATACGACGTCTTTGTCGTTTATCGGGCAGCCGCCATTGGCTACTTGTGCAGGTGAATTAGCAAAAGCAGCGCCAACGTGTGGCAGCGCACGGAATAAGTTGCACGCATGGCTGCGTGAATGATCTGCTCTAGGCGCGTCAAAACTGGGCGGTAATCACCGTCGATGCGCCGCCAGGGTGCGTGGCTTGGGCGTTTGCTTGGCGCGCCCAGTGACTCGGCAGGGGCTTTGCGCATGGGCTCAAACCAGTGCGCGGCTGCTGGATTGTGTTTTCGATCCGCGCCGGCAATTGGCGCAGAGGCATTGCCAAGGTGCACCGCTAAGGGTCATGGGTGTACAGGGTGATGGCTTGGCTGCCGCAAAATGAGGCGTCGATAAACCTGCCGCACCTGGATAGCGCGTGCTCGGGAGCTGACACGGCCGGTCAGATCATTGCAGGGCAGAGGGCTGGCATTAGGGCTTGTTCAGCTTGTGAGGGACTGTGCGCTGCAGTGATGTTGTTCGCGAAGCTCCAGGCTTGCGCTGTTGAGAGCCTGGGTGGTGAGCGGAAGAATGGCGAGCAGACTCGTCATGCGCCCGGCCCGGCGAATATGGCTGGGTTTGGATGGCATAGCGACTCCCCTGCTTGTTGTTATGGCCTTAGGCGCAGCAGAGGAATCGGCGGTTGTCACGTCAGGTGGGTGAATTTAGAAGGAAATTGGCCGAAATAGGCGATCAAGCCGGCAACCGCTGAGATCAGGCGGCTATCCGGCGAGATCTGTAGTCAGCCTAACCAGTTGACCTTGGGGAACTTGGTACTGAAGGCGGCGGGCATGGGCACCACCTTGCCCAGGGTGTAGTTGAAGAAAACAAAGCCGGACTTGGCCATGGCCACCAAGGTGCTGTCAGCGGGGCGAGTGATGCGGAAGGTGATGTCGCCGCCGTAGGGGTTGAAATCCACACCCCCACCTCGAACAGCAACAGGTCGCGGGCATGGGCTTCGGCGCGGTAGGTGGTGGCAAGGTCCGTGACAATGATACCGACGCCTTCGGCGCTGGTTTCCTCGATGCCGAATTCGAAGAGAAAACGCGCCCGCGCTTCGGAAATCATCGAGATCATCGAATCATTACCCAGGTGGTTGGCGCCATTGATATCGGTGACCCGCACGGTGAGCTGGGTGCTGTAGCAGAACTGGTCGTCGGGGAAGTTGAGGGTCAGGCGGGCCATGGTCGGTTCTCTATGGAAGCAGCGGGCATTCTAGCGCCGCCATGGCTCAGCTGTCTTAGTGTCGGCGCCGCGATGCTTTGCCGCAGCAAGCTGGCGCCTACACCAAACCCAAGTAGGTTCTTAGGCCGCTGGCCGCTGCTGGCGCTGATAGAGAAATTCCAGCACCGCCGCGCGGTACTCGTGGTAGCGGCTGTCGTGGGCCAGGGCCATGCGATCGCGCGGGCGTTCCAGCTCGACCTTGAGGATATCGCCCACGGTGGCTGCCGGGCCGTTGCTCATCATCACGATGCGGTCGGAGAGCAGCACCGCCTCGTCCACATCGTGGGTGATCATGATCACGGTGTTGCCCAGTTCGGCGTGGATATCCATCAGCGAGTCCTGCAGGTGAGCACGGGTCAGGGCATCCAGGGCGCCGAAGGGTTCGTCCATCAGCAGTACCTTGGGTTGCATGGCCAGGGCGCGGGCGATGCCGATGCGCTGTTTCATGCCGCCGGAAATTTCGCTGGGGCGTTTGTCTTTGGCGTGGGTCATATGCACCAGGGCCAGGTTGTGCTCAATCCACTCGCGCATCTCGCGGCGCGACTTCTTGCCCTGGAACACCTGACGTACCGCCAGCTCGACGTTCTGATAGCAGCTCAGCCAGGGCAGCAGGCTGTGGTTCTGGAACACCACGGCGCGTTCCGGGCCGGGCTCGTCCACTTCACGGCCGTCGAGAATCACCCCGCCGTTGGTGGCCTGGTACAGGCCGGCGACGATGTTCAGTACGGTGGACTTGCCGCAGCCGGAGTGGCCGATCAGGGAGACGAACTCACCCTTGGCAATTTTCAGATTGACGTTCGAGAGGGCGCAGAACAGGCCCTTGTCGGTGGGGAAGTCGATGCCCACGCCGGTCAGTTCAAGGTGTGTATGCCTCATGGCAGTTCTCCTGATTAGCGCAGTACGGCGTTCTTGTCCCAGCTGAACAGGCGCTGGAGCAGGAGCATCAAACGGTCGAGGGCGAAGCCGATCAGGCCGATGACGATCACCGCCACCATGATCCGGCCGAGGGAATTGGAGCTGCCGTTCTGGAACTCGTCCCAGATGAACTTACCCAGCCCCGGGTTCTGCGCCAGCATCTCGGCGGCGATCAGCACCATCCAGCCGGTTCCCAGCGACAGGCGCAGGCCGGTAAAGATCATCGGCAGAGCGGCGGGTATGACGATGCGGCGTACGTGGGTCAAGGGCGACAAGCGCAGCACTTTGCTGACGTTGTTCAGATCCTGGTCGATGCTCGCCACACCCACTGTGGTGTTGATCACGGTGGGCCACAGGCAGCACAGCGCCACGGTGAAGGCCGAGGTGAGAAAGGCCTTGGCGAACAGCGGGTTTTCACTGACGTACAGGGCGCTGACCAGCATGGTCACCAGGGGTAGCCAGGCCAGAGGGGAAACCGGTTTGAACACCTGAATCAGCGGGTTGATCGCGGTGTAGATGGTCTTGCTCAAGCCGCAGACAATTCCCAGGGGAATGGCCACCAGCGAGGCGATGATAAAGCCAGTCATCACCGTGTACAGGCTGGTGAAGATCTGCTGCACAAAGGTCGGCTTGCCGGTGTAGGGGCGAATCCTTACTTCGGCGTCCGGGTTTTTCGCCAGCAACTCGGCGTTGCGTTTCTCTTGGCGCTCATAGAAGGCATTGGCTTTGTCCTTCTCGCGCAGGTGGGCGCTGACCAAGCCGCTGAACTGTTCACTAACCTGCAGCGGGCCGGGGAACTGGCCGAGGCTGGTCTGGACATTATTAGCCAGGCCTTGCCAGCACAGCAGAAACACCAGGATGCCGAGCAGCGGCAGAATAATGGGCGGCGCCCAGCGCTTGAACAGCGCCGCAGCGCGGGCAGCCTTGAGGGTTTCTTGGATCGGGGTGGCGATGTTTGGGTTGCTCATCGTCCTGTCCTCTTGAAATCGGGGGAGAGAGCCGGCTAACCGGCTCCCGGGGCGGGTCAGAGCGTGGTATCGCCTTTCAGGCCGATCTTGAACTGCTGCAGGTAGGTATTGGGCTGGCGACCGTCATAGACCACACCGTCGATGGTGCCCTGCAGCGGCGCGCGGAAGCCTTCGTCATCGGCCGGCGGGAAGTCACTGGCTTCAGCCTTGCCCTCGGCCACCAATTCGGCGGCGGCTTCGCGGTAAATCTCCGGCAGGTACACGCGCTTGGCGATATCGAAGTACCAGCTGTCCGGCTTGGCGTCTGAGATCTGCCCCCAGCGGCGCATCTGTGTCAGGTACCAGATGGCGTCGGAGTAGTAGGGGTAGGTGGCGTGGTAGCGGAAAAATACGTTGAAGTCCGGCACCTCGCGCTTGTCGCCTTTCTCGAACTCGAAGGTGCCGGTCATGGAGTTGGCAATCACCTTGGCATTGGCGCCGACATATTCCGGGCGGGAGAGGATTTGCACCGCCTCGGCGCGGTTGACGTTGTTGCCCTCATCCAACCACTTGCCGGCGCGGATCAGTGCCTTGACTACGCGCTTGTGGGTTTCCGGGTTGGCGTCGGCCCAGCTTTTTGATACGCCAAAGACCTTCTCCGACATGTTCTTGCGAATGGCGTAATCGGTCACCACCGGCACACCGATGCCCATCGATACTGCAGCTTGGTTCCACAGCTCACCGACGCTGTAGCCGCTGATGGTGCCTGCCTCCATGGTGGCCGGCATTTGCGGCGGTGGCGTTACCGAGAGCAGCGCCTGGGCGTCGATCTGGCCGCTGGTGTCGCCCTTGTGCGGGGCGTAGTAGCCTGGGTGGATACCGCCGGCTGCCAGCCAGTAGCGCAGTTTGTAGTTGTGGGTGGATACGGGGAACACCATGCCCAGGTTGAAGGGCTTGCCGCCGGCATTGAGCTTGTCGATCACCGGCTTCAGGGCATCGGCCTTGATCGGGTGCACCGGCTTGCCGTCTGCCATGGGCACATGCTTCTTCATTTCCGCCCATACCGCGTTGGACATGGTGATGGCGTTGCCATTGAGGTCCATGGTGAAGGCGGTGACCACCTCGGCCTTGGTGCCGAAGCCGATGGTGGCGCCGATCGGCTGGCCGGAGAGCATATGGGCACCGTCCAGTTCGCCGTCGATCACCCGATCCAGCAGCACCTTCCAGTTGGCCTGGGCCTCCAGGGTCACATACAGCCCTTCGTCCTCAAAAAAGCCCTTTTCATAGGCAATGGCCAGGGGAGCCATATCGGTCAGTTTGATAAAGCCAAACTTCAGCTCCTCTTTCTCCAATTCCGCAGCCAGGGCCAGGGGCGAAAGGAGCAGGGCGGCACTGCAGCCAAGGTGAGCAAAGAGTTTTTTCAGCGCGATGCGAGGGGGCATGGCAATTCCTCAGTTATCAGAAACGAAAAAAGACGTCGCAGACAAACCGCTGCCTGGGCAGAGGTGTCTTTGACGTCTTTGTCAATTCGTCCCGATCACCGCCGTTGGCGATCTGAAGACGTGTAGGTGTTGCTGAAAGGGTATAAGCAAAGGGCTTGCCAGTTTTGTCTGGGCGCTTCAGATATTCGCGTTGATACGTTGGGAAGTGCTTTAACCTATTTGATATAAATGTTTTCTATCAAGCAGTTGCAGCGATTATCTAAAGTCTTAGTAAGGTTGTGTTGCGCCCCTGAAAAGAGCCGCAGCAACTTGTTCCAAGCCACTACCGAGGTGCATTGGCTCATTGCTGTGCACGGCCCAGAGGCGGCGAACCGATTTGGCTCGTGTTTGATCATGCGCGGCAGTGCAGCGCCAGGCAGGCACTCAGGAAGCGGACTGCTGCTGACGCTGCTCAACAAAATCCCTGAGCCAGTGCAGCACATCCACCGCCTGCCAGCGGCTAGGGTCGAACAGGGCATAGGCCAGGCCCTGGTAACCGACCACATCCAGTTGCTTGTGGTAGCCGGCCCGCTGCACCAAGGCCTCGATTTCGGCGAAGCAGGTGTTGAAGTGCACCCGGGTGAAAGGGGTCTTGCCCTCGGTGACGATACCTTCGTGGTGCAATTGCTCAACCATGATGCGCACCTTATCCAGCGGCATGTGGTTGACCCTGTGTTTGAGCTGCAGTACGTCGAGCATCCCGATACTCCTGATTGGCGTCCTGATGGGCTTCGTGGGCCGGTTGCGGCCGCTGATCCGATGACACGAATAGGTTAATCGAAAAAACTGTACAAATAAACAGTGCTCGATAATAGTAAGGTCAAGTGTGACCAACATTCACTTGAACGCCAGCAACAACTTACGGCACTGGCGAACTGCAGAGGAGTACTGGGTAATGCAACAGATATTGATGACAGTCCTGTTATGCATCTTCTTGGCCGGTTGTGCGCAGCCGCAGTTGGAACAGCCCAGAGCCAATGGCAGCTATCTAGTGATCGAAAATGATCAGGCTTGGGCTGTTCTGGTCGCCGATGGTAAGCGCACCGAGGAGCAAGGTCGGGTGGTGGATGTGATCAAACTGCCCAGTGCCCATTCCCTGGTGGCCGCCAGCTATGTGGTCGAATTGCCGGGCTGTGGGCGTGTGCAGTGGTTGAGCGAACGCTCGGATGTGGCGGATGGCAGCACCAGTCTGATGTCATTGCATAACAAAAGCGAAATGCTGGCCAGTCGCAGTTGCATGATCGGCGAAAGCCTTAGCCGTGTATGGACGGTGCTGGATTACTCGGGTTGAGGGTAGGGGGCATTGGTCCCTAACAGAATGAAACCGGCGCCACCGGTGTCATTCCCAGCACTGCACGCTTTATGGAGGAGCCAGCTTGCTGGCGATGCCTTTGATCCGCGCGGATCGCCAACAAGCTGGCTCCTACAGGGGCGAGGCAACTGGCTTCAAGTGCGGGACCTGTTGCTGTTGTCATCACTCGCTATCGGCCTTGGCCTTTTTCGCCGGCAGCAGGCCATCGGCGCGGAACATCGCCTTGACGCCGCGAATGGCCTGGCGGATGCGATCCTGATTTTCGATCAGGGCAAAACGCACGTGGTCATCACCGTAGTCGCCAAAGCCAATGCCGGGGGAGACGAAGACCTTAGCCTCGCTCAGCAGTTTCTTGGCAAACTCCAGCGAACCCAGTTGGGCATAGGCCGGCGGGATCTTGGCCCAGACATACATCGAGGCCTTGGGGTTCTCCACCATCCAGCCAAGTTCGTGCAGCCCTTTGACCAGCAGGTTGCGGCGTTGGCGGTACTGCTCGGCTATATCGCGCACGCACTGCTGGTCGCCCTCAAGCGCGGCAATGGCCGCCACCTGTAGCGGGGTGAAGGTGCCGTAGTCGTGGTAGCTCTTGATCCGTGCCAGAGCGTTAACCAGTTCGGGATTACCGACCATAAAGCCGATGCGCCAGCCGGCCATGTTGTAGCTCTTGGACAGGGTGAAAAATTCCACGGCGATATCCTTGGCGCCGGGTACCTGCATGATCGACGGCGCCTTCCAGCCGTCGTAGACAATATCGGCGTAGGCCAGATCATGGATCACCAGTACGTCGTATTGCTTGGCCAGGGCTACCACGCGCTCAAAGAAGTCCAGCTCCACGCACTGGGCGGTAGGGTTTGAGGGGAAGCCGAGGATCATCATCTTTGGCTTGGGGAACGATTCGCGAATCGCCCGTTCCAGCTCGGCAAAAAAATCCACCCCTGGCACCAGCGGCACCGAACGTACTTGGGCTCCGGCGATTACCGCGCCATAGATATGAATCGGGTAGCTGGGGTTGGGCACCAGCACGGTGTCGCCGTGGTCCAGGGTGGCTAGCATCAGATGGGCCAGGCCTTCCTTGGAGCCGATGGTGACGATGGCTTCGCTTTCCGGGTCGATCTCGACGGCGTAGCGATCCTTGTACCAGCGCGAGATGGCGCGGCGCAGGCGCGGGATGCCGCGGGAGGTGGAGTAGCCGTGGGTGTCGTCACGTTGGGCGACCTGCACCAGCTTCTCGACGATATGCGGCGGCGTAGCGCCATCGGGATTGCCCATGCTGAAGTCGATGATGTCCTCGCCACGGCGGCGGGCGGCCATCTTCAGTTCGGCAGTGATATTGAATACATAGGGGGGTAGACGATCGATGCGCGCAAAGCGGCGCTTGGCGTGTTCGGCCATGATTTCCTCGCGGTACGTAAGCGCCCGGAACCGTCCGAGCGACGTCGGCCAGTGTGCTGGCCAGGTGGCGAAGATAAGGGGGAAGTGCTTCTACCGTCCAGAGCAGTGGCCGTAAAACTTGGCAGCACAGCAGTAGGGGGAGTGAGCGATACCTAGCAGCCTGTCGGACTTGAGTCCCGCAGACCGATAGAGCACTGGCTTTTCCGGAAATCAGGCATTTTTTGCCAATTTACCCGGATTTATGCCTGTTTCTTGCTCAATTTCTGATTTGCGGGCGTAATACGGCCATGCGCTTCAAGTTCCACGCCAGGCACACCAGCGTCCATTCGCCGCTGACCTTGTTCACGCCACGCAGCGAGAACTGCCGAAATCCCAGCACC
>CAMCJM010000071.1 GCA_945874835.1 Pseudomonas synxantha
TCGACAACTGGGTGCGTTCAGTAGCCGTATCCCCTTTGTGGCACTCAGCAGGCTTTGTATATGAGCCCACTCGGTATCGCTTAACTGGCTTCTGTCGGTCATGGCAAAAGCCAGATTCTAGCCGGTGGCTTACGTCAACAGAACCTAGGGACTTGTAGCCTGCGCTACAGGTTATTCATCAGCTTGCGCACCCCAGCGACATGCCGACGGCTGACGATCAGCGCTTCCTCGTTCATGCCCTTGAGGTAGAGCTGAAAATGCCCAAGCGGT
Source organism: Pseudomonas synxantha (assembly GCA_945874835.1). Lineage (GTDB taxonomy): Bacteria > Pseudomonadota > Gammaproteobacteria > Pseudomonadales > Pseudomonadaceae > Aquipseudomonas > Aquipseudomonas synxantha_B. Next base: position 271 of record CAMCJM010000071.1, read on the forward strand.
GTGCGCTGCAGCCGCTCGATGCGCTCACGGGCCACTAGTGCATTGCGGTGAATACGCACAAAGCGATCACCGAATTCATCTTCCAGCGCCTTCAGCGGCTCATCCAGCAACACCTCGCCGCCGGTGTGGCGCAAGGTCACGTATTTGTGGTCGGCGATAAAGTAGATCACCTGATCCAGCGGAATCAGCTCGATACCTTTGCGCGTGCGCGCACTGATGTGGCTGCGCGGGCCGCCACTGCTGTCTGCGGCGGGACGGGTCAAGGCGGCCAATTGCACGCGGTTAGGCCGCTCGGCTTTTTTCAGCGCTTCGCTCAGGCTTTCTGCACGCACCGGCTTGACCAGATAACCAACAGCACTGACCTGAAAAGCTTCCAGGGCAAACTCATCATGCGCGGTGCAAAAAATCACTGCTGGCGGCGCTTCGCGCTCACACAGCTTGGCCGCCACTTGCAGCCCATCCAGGCCGGGCATGCGGATATCCAGCAGGACCACATCCGGCTTGAGGCTGTCGATCAGGCTCAAGGCCTCCTCGCCATTGCTTGCCGCCGGTTCCAGCACACGATAGCCCTCGAGCTCGCCCACCATGCGGCTCAGGCGCTCACGGGCCAAGGGTTCATCATCGACAATCAGGACATTCATAATGCACGGGCTTCCTGCTTGGGTCTGGCACAAGGATAGCGTAGACGCGTGAAGTGACGTCCGTCATGACGCTCTACGCTGAGACTGGCCCGTGGCCCGAAAAGTGCCACCAGCCGCGCATCAATATTGGTTAAGCCTTGATGCGTGCCGCGCGATGGCGGCTGCTCACCGAGTTGTTCGTATGGATTGCTCACACACAACTGGAACACCCCCTCGTGATAACTCGCTTCGACCTGTACCAAGCCACCCTCGATACGCGGTTGAATACCGTAGATCAAGGCGTTTTCCAGTAAAGGCTGCAGCGTCAGTTGTGGAATCGGTAAATCATCCGGTACATCGACAATCTCCCATTGCAACTGTAGACGCTCGCCAAGCCGATAGCGCTCTATCGACAAATATCGTTGCGCCAGCTCCAGCTCCTCGCGCCAGGGCACCAAGCTACCGGGCTTGGCCAGGCTGGCGCGAAACAGGTCGGAGAGGTCTAACACCGCTTGTTCGGCTTTATAGGGGTCAACCACCACCAGGCTGGCAATACTGTTCAGGCTGTTAAACAGAAAATGTGGGCGGATGCGCGCTTGCAGCGACTCGATCCGCGCCCGCAATTCAGCCTGCTCCTGCTTGCGCCATTGGCTTTGCAAGTAAAAATAGCGCAACAGCAGCGCCGACATGATCAGGCTGATCAAACCATGGCGCAGGTACAGATTGACTTCCCCCGTACGCGGCAGCGGCCCGCCCAGCTCGTAGTAATCCGCCACTGCCGTGCACAGCACGCTCAGCGCAACCACAATGGCACAGCACAACGCCCCCGCCGTCGCCGCGGCCATGCGCGCCATAAACGGACGCAAGCGGCACAACACCGCCGCCGAGAGCAACACAATCCATTGCACAAACAGCGAGGTCAGGGCCAAACGCACCCAGTCAAAGCCTGGCAACATTGGCTCGGACAAAACCAGCACCAGCACCAGCAACTCGGCCAGCAGCACCATGCTCAGCAGCGCTTCAGGCTGACAGAGTTCCGGGACGAAGAAATCATCGACCGGTTCGGGTTGTTTTTCTGACAGCAGGCTTTTTATGTTCATTGCCGCAGTTTCCGCGTGAGCCCGGCTGGCAGCAAGCCATGCCGAGGCGACCGGGCAAAATAAAGCGCTCAAATGCGCGTGCCGCAGCAAATGTGTGAACCGCACAACACTGCCCGCCGACAGATCGCTCGCGACAGCGCTCATGCAACGCGGCGAATTTACCGGCCAGCCTGTTATTATCCGCGTCTGATTCCGTCTTGCCGGCCGTCACACGCGGTCAGCCCGTTTTAGCGCACCAGCCGAGCGAAGCCCATGAGCACTGAAAAAACCAACCAATCCTGGGGCGGCCGCTTCAGCGAGCCAGTCGATGCCTTTGTTGCCCGCTTTACCGCCTCCGTCGAATTCGACAAGCGCCTGTATCGCCACGACATCATGGGTTCCATCGCCCACGCCACCATGCTGGCCAAGGTGGGCGTGCTGACCGACGCCGAACGCGACGCAATCATCGACGGCCTGCAGACCATCCAGGGCGAAATCGAGGCCGGTCAGTTCGACTGGCGTGTCGACCTAGAAGACGTGCACATGAACATCGAAGCACGCCTGACCGACCGCGTCGGCGTCACCGGCAAAAAACTGCACACCGGGCGCAGCCGCAATGACCAGGTGGCCACCGACATTAGCCTGTGGCTGCGCGACGAAATCGACCTGATCCTCGGCGAAATCACCCGCCTGCAGCAGGGTTTGCTGGAGCAGGCTGAGCGTGAAGCCGCGACCATCATGCCCGGTTTCACCCACCTGCAAACCGCGCAACCGGTGACCTTCGGCCATCACCTGCTGGCCTGGTTTGAAATGCTCAGCCGCGACTACGAGCGCCTGGTCGATTGCCGCAAGCGCGCCAACCGCATGCCACTCGGCAGCGCCGCGCTGGCTGGCACCACCTACCCGATTCAGCGCGAGATCACCGCACAACTGCTGGGCTTTGACGCCGTGGGCGGCAACTCGCTGGACGGCGTATCGGATCGCGACTTCGCCATCGAATTCTGCGCCGCCGCCTCGATTGCCATGATGCACTTGTCGCGTTTCTCCGAAGAGCTGGTGCTGTGGACCAGCGCGCAGTTCCAGTTCATCGACCTGCCGGATCGCTTTTGCACGGGTAGCTCGATCATGCCGCAGAAGAAAAACCCCGATGTACCAGAACTGGTGCGCGGCAAAACCGGCCGTGTATTCGGCGCGTTGATGGGCCTACTGACCCTGATGAAAGGCCAGCCGCTGGCCTACAACAAGGACAATCAGGAAGACAAAGAGCCGCTGTTCGACGCCGCCGACACCCTGCGCGACTCGCTGCGCGCCTTTGCCGACATGATCCCGGCGATCAAACCCAAGCACGCCATCATGCGTGAAGCGGCGCTGCGCGGCTTCTCCACCGCCACCGACCTGGCCGACTACCTGGTGCGCAAAGGCCTACCGTTCCGCGACTGCCACGAAATCGTCGGCCATGCCGTGAAATACGGCGTGCAGACCGGCAAAGACCTGGCCGAAATGAGCCTCGACGAACTGCGCCAGTTCAGCGACCAGATCAGCGACGACGTCTTCGCCGTACTGACCCTGGAAGGCTCCGTGGGTGCTCGCGACCATATCGGTGGTACGGCACCGAATCAGGTACGCGCGGCTGTGGTGCGCGGCCGCGAACTCCTCGCGGCACGCTGATAGACCAATGAGGGGAAAGGACTTCCCATGCTTGAACTCGTTGCGCGCGTTTTATTGTCCCTAGCTGGAGCTGTGGCAGAGTGGCTGCTGACTCACCTCTTTTATGCCTGCGGTTGGCGGGTGCTGCGCCTGCTAACGCTGGGTCGCCACCCACGCGGGCCATTACGAACGGCCGATGCAATGAGCGCGCGCAGCAGTTGGGTGGCCGCCTTGGGCTTTATCTGCACGGTCGGCCTGCCGCTGACTATTCTAGTTTTCCTCTACGGCTGAGTACTTCATGTCCCTGCAAATTCGTTCTGCCACCGCTGCCGACGCCGCCTTGATCCTGCGCTTTATCACCGACCTGGCGATCTACGAGAAAGCCGAACACGAAGTGCAAACTGATGTCGCCGGCATCGAAGACAGCCTGTTCAGCGCGCAGAGCAGTGCGCAGGCGCTGATCTGTGAGCATGACGGCGCGCCCATTGGTTATGCCGTGTACTTCTTCAATTACTCGACCTGGCTGGGCAAAAACGGGCTGTACTTGGAAGATCTGTATGTATCCCCGGAAAAACGAGGTGTGGGCGCGGGCAAAGCCCTGCTCAAACATTTGGCACAGTTGGCCCTCAGCAAGGGTTGCGGACGCTTCGAGTGGGCCGTGCTGGACTGGAACCAACCCGCCATCGACTTTTACCAATCCTTCGGTGCCAAGCCGCAGGATGAATGGACCACCTACCGCCTCACCGGCCAAGCCCTGCTGGACTTTGCCCAAGGCTGAAGCCGCACTTTAGGAGCCGCCCATGAGCGAGCAAGACGACGAAGATTTCGCCCAGGACACCCTGTCTCAGGCCATCGAAAACCAGCTCGAAGCCGGCGAACCAGCCTTTGTTCAGTCCGTTCTGAACAAGCTGACCTTGGTGGGCTATGAGCGCGATGAAATCATCGAACTGATGGCCCTGGTGCTGGCCGACGAGATCGACTGCATGCTGCGTGAAGAGCGCTCCTTCGATCTGGCCCGTTATGAGCAAGGCTTGCGTGCCCTGCCGGAATTGCCGGCGCAGCACTGAGCCGGTCGAAGCGCGACGATTAAAAGACTCAACGAGCCAGCACGGGTCAGCGTCCGGCACTACACTGCAGTGCACCCATGACAAAATGATGGAGTCACCATGCACGCATTCAGCTCTGACCTGATCGACGAAATGGAAATCCTGGCCCTGTACAACCTAAGCAACCATCTGGAAGGGCTTAAAGTGCACAACAACGCATCGTTCAAGGCGCAAGGCGCGATTACCCGCCTCTTCGAAAAAGGCCTGACCAGCGAGCCTGATGGCGGTTACCTCACCAGCCTGGGCATTGATGCCGCCGAACACGCGCAAAGCCTGCTGACCATTCTTTCCACTCAAAGCGCCCTGCACACCTAAGTCACCGCTTCACGCTCACGCCCATTGATGCAGCCGCGCGCTGCATCACGGTGGCGGCCCGAGCAAACAGCCCTCAAGCCTGCCAAGCAGGTTCCAAGAATGAGGGCAGCTGATAGGCTTAGTAGATCGCCCGCACGAGCACCAGCATGAGCCGCACTCAGGAAATCCGCCCCGACATTGACGATGGCATCGACCGCAAGGTGTTAACGCAGTTGCGCGCGCGCTTCCTCACCCTCAACCAAAGCCGGTTGGCGCGAGCCATGCAGGCGCTGTCGACACGCCAGCAGATGGTGCTCACGCTGCTGCCGCTGCTGTTTCACGTTAATCATCCGCTGCTGCCGGGTTACGTCTCCGGGCTCACGCCGGCGGGCCTTAGCGGCTTTGAGCCGGACGATAACCTACTCGCCGAAGCGCAGCGCCTGACCCGCTCCTTTGCCTATAAACCACAACGCAGCACACAGGCGCAGCCGATTCACGGCCTGTTTCTGATGGGCAGCCTAGGCACGATCGCTCAGGCCGAGCAGAGCGACATGGACTTCTGGGTCTGCCATGCCAGTGATCTCAGCCCCCAGCAATTGCATGAGCTGAGCCGCAAATGCGCTCTGCTGGAAACCTGGGCGGCGACACTGGGCGCGGAAGCCCACTTCTTTCTGGTCGACCCGGCGCGCTTCACTCAGGGGGACCGCGAGGCTCTACTGACCTCCGACGACTGCGGCACCACCCAGCATTACCTGTTACTCGATGAGTTCTACCGCACTGCCATCTGGCTCGGCGGACGCACGCCGCTGTGGTGGCTGGTGCCGGTCTATGAAGAAACGCGCTACGCCCACTACACCCGCACCTTGCTGGAGAAGCGCTTTATCCGCGCAGAGGATGTGCTCGACCTCGGCCACCTGGCGCGCATCCCACCTGCCGAGTTTATTGGCGCGGGGATGTGGCAGTTATTCAAGGGCATCGAATCGCCCTACAAATCGGTGCTCAAGCTGCTGCTCACCGAGGTGTATGCCAGCGAACACCCCAAAGTCGAATGCCTGTCACTGCGCTTCAAACAGGCGGTGTTTGCCAATCGCGTGGATGTCGATGAGCTGGACCCTTACATCGTGGTGTACCGCCGCTTGGAGGAATACCTCAAAGGTCGCGGCGAGCACGAGCGCCTGGAGCTGATCCGCCGCTGCCTGTACCTCAAAGTGGATAAAAAACTCAGCCGCCCGCCGCGCAATCGGCGCAAAAGCTGGCAACGCCTGCTGCTGGAGCGCCTGACCCAGGACTGGAACTGGGACAGTCGGCAACTGGCCATGCTCGACAGCCGTAGCCAATGGAAAGTCCGCCAGGTCAGCGCCGAACGGCGCGTGCTGGTCAATGAGCTGACCTACAGCTACCGCTTCCTCTCCGAATTTGCCCGCAGCGAACACGCCGGCAGCTCGCTCAACAGCCGTGACCTGGGCATCCTTGGCCGACGCCTGTATGCCGCCTTCGAACGCAAAGCCGGCAAGATTGAATTTATCAACCCCGGCATCGCCCCGGACCTCGCTGAAGACACCCTAACACTGGCCCAGCAAAGCAACGCCGATGACCCCGACGAAAGCGTTTGGGCGCTCTACAGCGGCAGTTTGACCGTGCAGGAAATAAGCGATTTTTCGCCGCTCAAGCGCTCACGCGAACTGATCGAGCTATTGGCCTGGTGTCAGCGCAACGGGGTGATCGACAGCAGCACGCGGCTGTCACTGCACCCAGGCTCCAGCGACCTGAGTGAGTTTGAACTGTCCAATTTACTCGAAAGCCTGCAGCAATTGCTGCCACTGCCGCTGCCAGCAATCGACGAAGAGGCACTGCTGAGCGCCAGCGTGCCGACTGACGTGATGCTGCTGATCAACGTGGGCGTCGACCCACTCAAGCAGTTCAGCCAGATGAACCTGCACATGACCAGTGAGCGCACAGACGCTCTGGGCTATTCCGTGGTGCGCGAAAACCTGATTCTGACCCTCGATCAAGTCACCCTGAACAGCTGGAACGAACTGCTGGTCACCCGCTATGACGGCCCGCATGCTCTGCTCGACTGCCTGCGCGACTTTCTCAACAACCTGCCAGCCAATGGCCGCCTGCCGAACCTGCGCGTGCGCTGCTTCTGCCGTAATCGCGCCACGGCGATTGCCGAACGGGTTGAAGAGCTGTTCCGCGAAACCCTCGCCAGCTTCAGCGGCACGCAAACCAACCGCTACCTGCTGCAAATCCGCCAGCACTATCACGTGCTGGAACTGAAGCCGGGCCAGGTCAGCCACACTGGTCTGCACAACTTGCCCGCGCTGGTGGATTACCTTGGCGAGGAACTGCCCGGTTACAGCGACCTGCACGTCGATCGCAGTGCGCTGGAGGGCGATGACCTGGCGCTGATCCTGCCGGTGGGCCAGCCGCACTGCATTCAAGTATTTTACCGGCTCAACGAAGGTAACGCGTTGGCAGAAGTCAGCGTGCTGGATGAGCACAATGCGCTGTGGCGTCAGCACATACCGTTTCGCGATGAACAAAGCCTGCTGACACCGCTGCAGCGCTTTCTGCAATCACTGCTGTACCGACGCAATACCCTGCTGCCCTTGGACAACCTGCCCGACCACCAGCCGCTGGATGTGCTGTATTACCAGATCCTGCCGGATGCGCCTTTGCGCGCGCAGCGCCTGGAACGCCGCGCCGCAGTCGGCCATCAGCCATCCGTTTTACGACGTACAGGCCATTGTCGAACAGGCCGATGGTCACAATGGCTGGTCACCTGGCATGCCGAGCCTGCAACGCACCCATGTCACCCTGTACTGCAACCACCGCGAGTTTTCCGAACTGGAATACGCGGGCGACCTCTACGCCGCCGTCGCCCAACACATCCTCGCGCAACGCCGCGAAGGCGCACGCTACCCCTGCTACATCAGCGACCTTGACCTGTCCGCCGTACTCGGTGAAGGACACATGCAAAGCGTGCACTACCTGCGCTACAAGAGCCGCCTAGAAGCGGCGCTCAATCAGGCGCTGCAGAAGGCCTGAGCAAGGGCTTAGGGGCGACTGTACTCACCCGCCGCTTCCGGCTGATACTCGACCGCCAGCAAGGTGAGCTTGAGTACTTTGCCGTTGGGCGCGGTCCAGTCGATGTGCTGGCCAACCGACAAGCCGAGCAGGGCGCTGCCGACCGGCGCGAGGATGCTGACGGTGCCTTCATTGCCGGCGTCCTGCGGGTAAACCAGGGTCAGGTGATAGTCCTTGCCGCTGCTCTCCTCACGGCAATGCACGCGCGAGTTCATGGTCACCACACCGGCGGGCACCTCGTCATGGCCGACCACCTCGGCGCGGTCCAATTCGGCCTGCAACGCTTCGGCACCCGGGCCGAATTCTTCCAGGCTGTCGAGCAGGTTTTCCAGACGCTGCAAATCAAGGCGGGTAATGGTGAGTGACGGTGCGCTGGTCATGGTGCGGATTTATCCCCTTTAACGGCTGCTAAAAAAGCAAAACCCCATCACAAGGATGGGGTTTGCAAGTCGATGCCTGACCGTACCACAGCCACTCAAATAAACAAGACTACCCGGTCAAGGCCGACCCACACGCTGTTGCAGGCGGGCTTGGGCAGCGGCGCAAATGGCCTGCTGGCGCGGCGCGTCAGCTTTTGCCCAATCGAGAATATCCTGCAGGGTACGCCCGCAGCCCAGGCAGATATCCTGATCATCCAGACAACACTGGCGGCGGCAGGGCGAGGCGACCGGCACGCCTGCGGCTTCAGAGTTCTTCAAACTCAAGGTCGACACCTGATTGCTCCAGGGTGATGCGCGCCAGCATTTCGCCGAGCTGTTCGTCGCTGCTGTCACACATCCAACGCTGGCTGGCCTGATCGTAGTCAAAGTGAAAGCCACCCGAGCGCGCCGCCAGCCACAACTGGCGCAGCGGCTCCTGACGGCTAAAGATCAGCTGGGTGCCGCTCTCAAAACGAACGGTCAGCACGCCCGCGGAGTTTTCCAGATCCAAGTCCAGATCGCTGTCATCGAAAATATCCTCCACCGCCTGTTGGGTGGCATCGACCAGATCGTGAAAGCGGGCTTCGGTCAAACTCATTACGACTTACCTCAAAATAATCAGCGACTACGAAAGTCATGGAAACTGGCGCATATGAAAGCGTGACGAGCAAAGGTTAAGCAAGGTGCTGTCACTTTCAGTGCATCAGGTGACGGCGATAGTCACCGGGGCTTTGCCCCGTCCAGCAGCGAAACGCACGGGCCAGCGAAGCCGGCTCGCTGAAGCCCACCAGAAAGGCGATTTCCGCCAATTCCAGCGCCGGGTCACGCAGGTAGTGCAAGACCAGTTGCTGACGGGTTTCATCCACCAGTTGGTTAAAGGATAACCCGGCTTCGCGCAAACGGCGCTACAGGGTACGCGGACTGAGTGCCAAGCGCGCGGCAATCTGCTGCAGATCGGGGCCAGCTTCGGGCAACTGGCGCGACAATTCCAGACGCGCGCGCTCAAGCAGGCTCTGCCCCAAACGGATTTCACCCAACTGACGCTCGGCGTAGGCATCGAGCATCAGCCGCACCTGCGCATCGGCCTGCCCGAGCGGAGTTGTCAGCAGGCGTTTGGGGAACACAAGGGCATTGTCGACCTGCCCAAACAGCACCGGGCAGCGGAAAATCCGCGCATATTCCGAGGTATCGGCAGGCGCGGCGTGTTGAAAGCGCACTTCGCTGGGCGGCACATTCAGGCCGCTGATCCAGTGACCAAAGGTCACCCAGGCGGCCAGGGTTTCCTCGCAAAGCTGACGCTGCTGCTGAGCGACGAGCGGCCGACAACTGTGCGCCACCAGTGGTTCGTGGCCTTCGCGCGGCGGCTCGTCAGCCAGATCAATGTGCAGTAGGTTGCCGACTAGCGCGGCATAACGTGCCTGCCGGTGCAGAGCGTCGGACAGGGTCGCGCAACTCATGATCAAGTAACCCAACACGCCGTAATAGCCCGGCCGCACCGCCTCGCCCAAGTGCAGGCCGAGGTGCTCATCGCCGGTCAATTCCACGCCAAGCGCGAGCAGATCCAAGTAGACGTTGGCGGCAATCCGCTGATCGCGCTGGCTGAGAATCTGCGGCGTCAGGTGAACGCGAGCCAGCAACGTACTGCTGTCGAAACCCTGACGCTCCAGGTAATCGAGCAGCCCTTGCAGGTAGGCGACTGAAACCGAACTGCTCAGGCTGGCAGGGGGCTCCATCCAGGCTCCTTAACGCGACGAGTGACGACAAAGGCAGCCCCGAAGATACAGGCAAAGCCCCGTCAGACGGGAACCCCGGCGCATAGGCAAGGCGTCGGGTGGTCGGTATACTCCGACGCAATTATGCTTTTTTACAAGGATTTCACCATGAAGCGGTTGTTTGCTGCCTTTATCGCGATTGTTGCCGTCAGCACCCTGCTCGCGGGCTGCGGCCAGAAAGGCCCGTTGTACCTGCCGGAAGAAAGCCAGCCAGCGCCTGCGCAAACCGAATAAGGACAACCCATGAACGCCTTCAACTACCGCGACGGCCAGCTCTTCGCGGAAGGCGTGGCCTTGTCCGCCATCGCCCAACGCTTCGGTACGCCGACCTACGTTTACTCGCGCGCACACATCGAGGCGCAGTACCGCGCCTATGCCGATGCCCTGCAGGGCATGCCGCACTTGGTATGTTTTGCGGTTAAAGCCAACTCCAACATTGCTGTGCTGAACGTGCTGACACGTTTGGGCGCGGGCTTCGACATCGTTTCCCGTGGCGAACTGGAGCGCGTATTGGCCGCCGGTGGCGAGCCGAGCAAAATCGTTTTCTCCGGCGTCGGCAAGAGCCGCGACGACATGCGCCGCGCGCTGGAAGTCGGCGTGCACTGCTTCAACGTCGAGTCCAGCGACGAACTGGAGCGCCTGCAACTTGTGGCGGCCGAGCTGGGCAAGACGGCGGCGATCTCGCTGCGGGTCAACCCGGATGTTGACGCTGGCACCCACCCGTATATTTCCACGGGCCTGAAAGAGAACAAGTTCGGCATCGATATCGAGCACGCCCCGGCTGTTTATGCCCGCGCCGCCGCGCTGCCGAACTTGCAGGTCGTCGGTGTCGATTGCCATATCGGCTCACAGCTGACCACGTTGCCGCCGTTTCTTGATGCCCTCGACCGTTTGCTCGCGCTGATCGATCAGCTCGCCGCCGACGGCATCCGCATCAAGCACCTGGATCTGGGTGGCGGTCTCGGCGTGCAGTACCGCGATGAGCAGCCGCCATTGGCCGGCGACTACATCAAGGCTGTGCGTGAGCGCATTGCCGGCCGCGATCTGGCGCTGGTGTTCGAGCCGGGCCGTTCCATCGTCGCCAATGCTGGCGTGCTGCTGACGCAGGTGGAATACCTCAAGCACACCGAGCACAAAGATTTCGCCATCGTCGATGCGGCGATGAATGACCTGATCCGCCCGGCGCTTTACCAAGCCTGGATGGACGTGGTGGCCGTGAGCCCACGTGACGGTGCCACGCGTAACTACGATATCGTCGGCCCGATCTGCGAAACCGGCGACTTCCTCGCCAAAAATCGCGAACTGGCGCTGGCCGAGGGCGACCTGCTGGCTGTGCGTTCGGCCGGTGCTTACGGCTTTGTCATGAGCTCCAACTACAACACCCGTGGCCGCGCTGCCGAGGTGATGGTGGATGGCGAGCACGCCGTGGAAGTGCGCCGCCGCGAGACGCTGCACGAACTCTTTGCGGGCGAAAGCCGCCTGCCGGAGTAGTGGCGATGTTATTGCGATTTACCAAAATGCACGGCCTGGGCAATGACTTTATGGTCCTCGACCTGGTCAGCCAGCACGCGCACATCCAGCCGAAGAACGCCAAGCAGTGGGGCGATCGCCACACTGGCGTGGGTTTCGATCAGCTCTTGATTGTCGAACCGCCGAGCAACCCGGACGTAGACTTCCGCTACCGCATCTTCAATGCCGATGGCGGCGAAGTGGAGCAGTGCGGCAACGGAGCGCGCTGTTTTGCCCGCTTCGTGCTGGACAAACGCCTGACCGTAAAGAAGCAAATGCGCGTCGAGACCAAGGGCGGCATCATCGAACTGGATGTGCGCAACGACGGTCAGATCAGCGTCAACATGGGCCCACCGCGCCTGGTGCCCGCCGATATCCCCTTCCAGGCCGAACAGCAGGCGCTCAGCTACACAGTGGCCGTTGACGGTCAACCCGTGGAACTGGCGGCCGTGTCGATGGGCAACCCACATGCCGTACTGCGCGTGGACAATGTCGACAGCGCGCCGGTGCATACCCTCGGGCCTAAACTCGAACACCATCCGCGCTTCCCACAGCGGGTGAATGTTGGCTTTCTGCAGGTGCTTGACCGTAAGTACGCCAAACTGCGTGTCTGGGAGCGCGGCGCCGGGGAAACTCAGGCCTGCGGCACCGGAGCCTGTGCGGCTGCCGTGGCGGCAATCAGCCACGGCTGGATGGACTCACCCGTGCAACTCGAACTGCCCGGCGGCAAACTGAGCATCGAGTGGGCAGGCCCCGGTCAGCCCGTTATGATGACCGGCCCCGCCGTACGCGTGTACGAAGGACAGGTTCGTTTATGACCGAGCAGCGTCTATGACCGATAAGCAGGATTCACCCAAGCCACTGGATTCGGAAACGGTTGCCGCCTACCTGCGCCTGCACCCGGAATTCTTTATCGACCACGACGAGCTGATTCCCGAGCTGCGTATCCCGCACCAGCGCGGCGATACCGTGTCGCTGGTTGAGCGCCAGGTGAAACTGCTGCGCGAGCGCAACATTGAGATGCGCCATCGCCTTGCCCAACTCATGGACGTCGCCCGCGACAACGATCGCCTGTTCGACAAAACCCGCCGCCTGGTGCTCGACCTGCTCGATGCTGGCAGCCTGGAAGAAGTCGTCAGCTGCGTTGAAGACAGCCTGCGCCGCGAGTTTCAGGTGCCCTTTGTCAGCCTGATCCTGTTCAGCGATATCGCCATGCCGGTGGGCCGCTCGGTCAGCAGCGCCGAAGCGCATCAAGCGATTGGTGGCCTGCTCAGCGGCGGTAAAACCGTCTGCGGCGTGCTGCGCGAGCATGAGCTGAACTTCCTGTTTGGCAGCGAGGACGCCGCACAGGTCGGCTCAGCGGCCGTGGTCAGCCTGACGCATCAAGGCCTGCATGGCGTGCTAGCGATTGGCAGTGCCGATCCGCAGCATTATAAAAGCTCGCTGGGCACGCTGTTTCTCGGCTATATCGCCGAAGTCTTGGCCCGCGTGCTGCCGGGCTTTGCCATGCCGTTGCGTTCGGTACGCTAGAGGCTTTAGCAGGCGACCCGTAGATAGGTTGAGCACAGCGATAACCATCATTGCCTGACAGATCGCCCGATGGGTTACGCGGCGCACGATTAATACCTGGCGCTTGAGTCTTATCCCGCGCGCCGCTCACCTGCGCGGCCCTACCCATCCTACGCACGCCCTGCAGGGAGCTTCCATGCAAGACCTCCTTGACGCCTACCTCGAACACCTACGCAGCGAGCGACAGGTGTCCTCACACACCCTCAGCGGCTACGGCCAAGACCTGGCCAAGCTGCACACCTTTTGTACCGAGGAAGGCCTGGCCAACTGGGCCGAGCTGGAAACGCCACGCCTGCGCCGCCTGATCGGTCGCCTGCACAAGCAGGGCAACTCCAGCCGCAGCCTGGCACGGCTGCTTTCGGCCACCCGAGGGCTGTACCGTTATTTGATGCGTGAAGGGCTCTGCGAACGCGACCCCGCCAGCGGCCTGACGCCACCCAAAGGCGAACGCCGCCTGCCGAAAACCCTGGATGCCGACCGCACCGCGCAGCTGCTCGACGGCGCGCTGGAAGACGATTTTATCGCCCGTCGTGATCAGGCCATGCTGGAGCTGTTCTACTCCTCCGGGCTGCGCCTGTCCGAGCTGGTCAGCCTCAACCTCGACGGCCTCGACCTGCCCGCCGGTTTGGTGCGGGTCATCGGCAAAGGCAACAAGACCCGTGAGCTGCCCATCGGCCGCATGGCCCGCGAAGCCATGGCGCAGTGGCTGCCGTTGCGCGCGTTGGCAAATCCCGCTGACGGCGCGGTGTTTATCAGCCAGCAGGGCCGACGTATTGGCCCGCGTGCCGTGCAGTTGCGCGTGCGTCAGGCGGGCGTGCGCGAGCTGGGCCAGCACCTGCACCCGCATATGCTGCGCCATAGCTTTGCCAGCCATATGCTGGAATCATCCCAGGACCTGCGCGCCGTGCAGGAGTTGCTTGGCCACGCCGACATTGCCACCACCCAGGTCTACACCCATCTGGATTTCCAGCACCTGGCCAACGTTTATGACCAGGCCCACCCCAGGGCCAAACGCAAAGGCAATACCGAATGAGCATTCAGCTGATCACCTTCGACCTCGACGACACCCTGTGGGATGTCACCCCGGTGATGCAGGACGCCGAAGCCGCGCTGCGCAACTGGCTGGCCCTGCACGCACCGCGCTTGGGCGCCGTGCCGGTGGAACACCTGTGGTCGATTCGCGCCAACCTGCTGCAGGCCGACCCGATGCTCAAGCATCGCCTCAGTGAACTGCGCCGACGTATTCTTTTTATCGCCTTGGAAGACGCCGGTTACCCACACAGCGATGCACAGATGCTGGCCGAAGCAGGCTTTCAGGTGTTTCTCGCCGCGCGTCATCAGGTCGAATTGTTCGCCGAGGTGCACCCCACGCTGGAAGCCCTGGCTAATCGCTTTAAGCTGGGCGTCATCACCAACGGCAATGCGGACGTACGCCGCTTGGGCCTGGCCGACTACTTTCAGTTTGCCCTGTGCGCCGAAGAGCTGGGCGTCGGCAAACCCGACCCCAAGCCCTTTACCGAAGCCCTAAAACGCGCCGGTATCGCAGCCGAGCATGCGGTGCATATTGGCGATCACCCCAGCGACGACATTGCCGGCGCGCAAGCCGCAGGGTTGCGCGCGGTCTGGTTCAACCCCCAGGACAGAGCTTGGGAAGCCGACAATGCGCCGGACGGGCAGATCCGCAGCCTGGCCGAACTGCCGGCTTTGCTGCATAGCTGGGCGTAAACAGCGCTTAACACCACGAATAACGGCTATAAAAAATCGCTTGGTGCGATTTTGACGTCGCGCAGCAACGGCCCAGAAGGGGGCCGATGGATAACAGGCATCGAGTAGGAGGCGGGTCACCCCCGCCGTCCTCTCACACCACCGTACATACGGTTCCGTATACGGCGGTTCCTGCCTACTGACCAACAGCGTCAGCGAGCTTGGTTCCGTTGATGTGTCGCCTGCGGTATCTAAGCGCCCAGACCGG
>CAMCJM010000072.1 GCA_945874835.1 Pseudomonas synxantha
CGACAACTGGGTGCGTTCAGTAGCCGTATCCCCTTTGTGGCACTCAGCAGGCTTTGTATATGAGCCCACTCGGTATCGCTTAACTGGCTTCTGTCGGTCATGGCAAAAGCCAGATTCTAGCCGGTGGCTTACGTCAACAGAACCTAACGATTCGCGTCCATAAAAAAACCGCCACCCCAAGGGGCAGCGGCTTTTTTGACCTAAAGGACGAAGGCTTAGTAGCCCAGGGCGAAATCTTCTTCGGCCATGTCCATCAGGTTGCCTGCGCCAGACAGCATAGTCTCAACGTGCGTGCGGGTACGCGGCAGGATGCGCGCGAAGTAGAAGTTGGCAGTCTGCAGTTTGGCTTTGTAGAAAGCCGCATCTTCAGCGCCAGCAGCGATCTTCTCGGCAGCCAGACGAGCCATGTCAGCCCAGAAGTAAGCCAGGCAGACATAACCGGAGTACATCAGGTAATCCACCGAAGCGGCACCAACTTCTTCACGGTCTTTCATCGCGGCCATGCCCACTTTCATGGTGATGTCGCCCCACTCCTTGTTCAGCTTGGCCAGCGGCTCGACGAACGCTTTAACCGCGTCGTTGCCTTCGTTGGCCTGGCAGAACTTGTGCACGATCTTGGTGAAGCCTTTCAGCGCTTCGCCTTGAGTCTGCAGCACTTTACGGCCCAGCAGGTCGAGGGCCTGGATACCGGTGGTGCCTTCGTACAGCATGGAGATACGGCTGTCGCGAACGTTCTGCTCCATGCCCCACTCGGCGATAAAGCCGTGGCCGCCATAGATCTGTACGCCGTGGTTGGCTGCTTCGAAGCCGACTTCGGTCATGAATGCTTTAGCGATTGGCGTGAGGAAAGCCAGCAGCGCGTCGGCTTGCTTCTTCTCGGCTTCGTCTTTGCTGTACTTGACGATATCAACCTGCTTAGCGGTGAAATACACCATCGCGCGGTTACCTTCAGCGAAGGCCTTCATGGTCAGCAGCATGCGACGCACATCCGGGTGGACGATGATCGGGTCAGCGGCTTTGTCCGGGGCTTTCGGGCCAGTCAAAGAACGCATCTGCAGACGCTCACGGGCGTACTTCAGGCCGCCCTGGAAACCGATTTCGGCGTGAGCCAGACCTTGCAGAGCCGTACCCAGACGAGCGGTGTTCATAAAGGTGAACATGCAGTTCAGACCTTTGTTGGCGGGGCCGATCAGGTAACCGGTGGCGCCGTCAAAGTTCATCACGCAGGTGGCGTTACCGTGGATGCCCATCTTGTGTTCGAGCGAGCCACAGGAAACGGCATTACGCGCGCCTACAGAGCCGTCAGCGTTAACCGAGAACTTCGGCACGATAAACAGCGAGATGCCTTTGGTGCCTTGCGGCGCATCGGGCAGGCGGGCCAAGACGATGTGGACGATGTTACCGGCCATGTCGTGTTCGCCAGCGGAGATAAAGATTTTGGTACCGGAAACCTTGTACGACCCGTCAGCCTGTGGCTCGGCCTTGGTACGCAGCATGCCCAGGTCGGTGCCGCAATGGGGTTCGGTCAAGCACATGGTGCCGGTCCACTCGCCGGATACCAGCTTGGTCAGGTAGGTGTGCTTCTGATCGTCGGTGCCGTGCTCGGCAATGGTGTTCATTGCGCCGTGCGACAGGCCCGGGTACATGCCCCAGGACCAGTTGGAGGAACCCACCATTTCGCTCAGCACCAGACCCAGCGACTCAGGCAGACCCTGACCACCATGATCAACGTCATGAGCCAGGCTTGGCCAACCGCCTTCAACGTACTGCTCATAGGCTTCTTTAAAGCCAGTCGGGGTTTTCACGCCTTCCGGGGACCAGGTGCAGCCTTCGGTGTCACCTACACGGTTCAACGGGGACAGTACTTGCTCACAGAACTTGGCGCCTTCTTCAAGAATGGCATCAACCATGTCTGGAGTAGCGTCCTGGCAGCCAGGCAGGCTCTGATAATGCGCTTCGTAGCCGAGCAGTTCGTCGCGTACGAAACGGATATCACGCAAGGGGGCCTTGTAATCAGGCATAGCGGTTAACCTCTGCGGTGGATTCTTAGTGTGTAGGTGACCGGTTATTCGGTCATTTTCGGGGCCAACCCCGTGACTCGCCTGCGCTATGGCAGTCGAGCCAATCAAACAAGCGTTTGAAACATACGTTTATGCCTATTTAATGTCAAGCATCTCCCCTGCCGTTTTAGGTCACTAGATCAATCACCGAGGCAGGCTCCTGAAGGCCGCTCAGCTGTGCATATACGTCAAGGTTAGGCGCTGGCAGCAAATTCTGCCGTTGATTCGCCGTTGTTGCGGCGCTCTGCGCTGAAGCCTCATCAGTCTCATCCGGCTCTTCACGCTGCGCCGCACGAGCGTCAATAGCCGCCTGGGCTTCATCGCGCTGCAGCTGAGCCAGCTGCACGCGCGCCTCAGCCATTTGCACCGTGGCCTGAACCGCAATTTGACGATCTTGGGCCGACGGCGCGGCCGGCGCCAATGCCGCACGCACGACCACCTCCATCTTGCGAATAGTGGCCTGGGGATCGCTGGGCACTGCACCGGTATCAATGCTGACTTCGCCAGCAATGGCATAACGCTTACCGTCCGGGCCGCGCTCATAGGTATAGCTGGGCGCGCCAGCGTAACGCCCGCCTACTGCAGCATGGGCTTGTTCGTGGGCGCGGACTTCCTGATCGCGCGAGGACAGCTGGGTGATTTCCAGTTGCTCAAGGCGCTGCTCTTGCGGGCTAGGCTGTTCATCTGAGCGCTTCGGCTGGCCACTTTCAGGCTCATTGTTTGCGGGCTTGTCCGCCTCCTCTCGAGACGACGCAGACTGCGCATCAGCCTGCGGCTGAGCAGCCGTGACAGGAGCTTGGGTTGCGCGAGTTATATCGGGACTGACGTCAGGGGATACGCTAGACGCAGGCGAACGCGCCGGCAGTAAGGTGGCTGCAGGCGCGGGGTAAGACGTTGCGCCGCCAATTTGCATCGTATGCCTCCTCGCCCGGCGTGATCACCTCAACGCGCGGTAGAGGTGTGGCCAAGGCAAGCAACTCAGGCCTTGGTGTCGAACAGAGTACCCAGCACTTCATCGGCCGTCTTAACTACCTTGGCTCCAGCCTCGGCTTCGTTTTGCCCTTGGCGCAAAGCCACCAGGCTTTCAGCCAGATCTGGGCGCGCTTGCTCGGCCGCACTGGGAGAAGGGTTAACCTGATTGGCAGGCGGCGTAGAGGTAGGCTGTTGCGGTTGGGTGATGGCGTTACTGGCGATATCCGACGCAGACTGATCAACCCGACGCTGGCCGGACTGAATGGTGCTAATGCCTGAACCGAAGGCGCTTCCTGAGATTTCCATAATCAAACTCCCGAGGGGCAAACCGTTTACAGCTTTAATTGAAGCAGATGCTGCTCGAAAAACGTACAAGCAAAAGGCTATGGCAAACGCCCTGCTTATAGCCCACGAAGCAATAAATCGAGGTTCAGATGCTCGGAAACCAAGCCCGGCGTGGCTTCAGCCAGGCGCGGCACGTAGCCCAGGCAGGGCGCAGGCATACGCTCGGCCAGCGTGACCAGATTTTCCTCGAGGCGCGCGGTCTGTGGGTCGACCAAATTCGCCACCCAGCCGGCCAATTGCAGGCCATCACGCGCAATCGCTTCGGCACTCAGTATCGCGTGATTGATGCAACCCAAACGCACGCCGACCACCAGAATCACCGGCAAACCAAGGGCTACGGCCAGGTCAGAGAGCGACGCCTGCCCGGCCAGGGGCACACGCCAACCACCTGCGCCTTCAATCACGCTGAAGTCCGCCTGCTTGACCAAAATGGTCTGTACCGCAGCGTGCAAGGAGGCAACATCCAGCAACACACCGGCCTCGCGCGCCGCAAGATGCGGGGCAATGGCGGGTTCAAACGCCAAGGGATTCACCTCGTCATAGCGCAGCGCCAGGGTGCATTCGCCGAGCAGCGCTAGGGCGTCATCATTGCGCAGGCCTTGCGCTGTGTGCACACACCCCGAAGCCACCGGCTTGGCCGCAGCGGTGGACAAGCCAGCCCGTCGAGCGGCGCGCAGCAAACCGGCGGCAATGGTGGTTTTACCGATCTCGGTATCCGTACCCGTCACAAAAAAGGCAGCAGCCATCAGCGAGTCTCCTTATATAGAACGCCGTAAACCACTTGATAGGTCGCGGGCAGGCCTTGCGGCTGGCGGAACGTCTCGTAGGCATTGAGCAGCGCCAGCATACGCGCGCGCCCCGTCAGGCCGCCCGGTCGACCGGGGTTGAGGTTATGCGCGCCAAGGGCTTTCAGCTCATGGGTGAGGCTGCGTACATCGGCATAGAACAAGGTTTCGGGGATGACCTGCAGGCTTTTACAGACCAGGCCAGTGCCGCTGCATAGCTGTTGATAGTCCGTAAAACGGCGGAAGCGGTTGACGTGGACAAAGCCGTCCACGGCCTGCCAACTATCGCGCAGCTCCTGCAGGGTGCCCGCGCACAAACTGCTGAACGCCAGCACGCCCCCCGGACGCAGCACGCGCTCAGCCTCGGCCAATACGGCGGAAAAATCCCCACACCATTGCAGGGCCAGACTGGAGAACAGCAGATCGCAGGATGCATCGCGCAGCGGAAGCCGCTCAGCATCGCCCGCAATAAAGTGCTGAGCGCCGCGCAAAGGTCGCGCGTGCTGCAACATGCCTTCAGCGATATCCATTGCCAGGCCATCACTGTTCGCAAAACGCTGGCCCAGCGCGCGGCTGAAGTACCCCGTGCCGCAGCCCAGATCCAGCCAGCGCGCAGGGCTGAGCGAGACCGGCAATTGGCTCAACAGCGCTTGCCCGACATCACGCTGCAACGCCGCCACACTGTCATAGCTGTGCGCAGCGCGGGAAAAAGAAGCCGCTACCTGGCGCTTATCGGGCAGGTGACCAAGCGTTTCATGGGTCTGATCAGTCATTTGCCGCCTCACGAATAAACGCCTGAATCGCGGCGGCAACCATCTGCGGGTGCCCCAGAGGGAAGGCGTGGCTGACGTGTTCAGTCAATCGGACCTCACTTTGCGCATGCACAGCGCGCAGGGCTTGCGACGCTGCCGCCGGCACCAGCGCATCTTGCTCGGCGAACAGATGTAGTTGCGGGCCGGTAAAACCCTGTAATGCCGCGCGAGTATCCAGTGCCGCCAGCACATCAAGCCCGGCGAGCAGTTCGACAGACGGTATTTGCGGTGCAGCCGCCAGCAACTGCCGTGATAGCTCACGCGGCTGCACAGCACCTTGCGCGCACAGCAGGCTGAAACGTTTCAACGTCGCGCCGGTATCCGCCGCACAGCCCTGACGAAACGCGGCAAAGGTCTCGACCGGCATGGCTGTCGGCCACGTTGCCCGTGCCACAAAGCACAGGTTGCTGGCCAAAGTGATCAGACCCCGACAGCGCACGCCGCGTCGCGCCGCCAATTCAGCCGCGAGCATACCGCCCAACGACCAGCCACCGAGCCAGACGTCTTGGGGCAGCTTGGCATCCAGTTCATCCAGCCAATCGAACGGATCGGCACTCTCCAATGACGGCAGCGGTGCGAGCGCCACCTGTAGTTCAGGCTCCACCTCACGCAGTGCCGCACGCAATGGCACTAAAGGCGCACAACCCAGGCCCCAGCCAGGGAGCAAAAACAGTTGTTCAACCATGCGCGAGCGCCTCACCCGTGAGTTTGGGCCAGCACTCAGCCAAGGCGCAGAGCAACCGATCCACCTGTTCAACGCTGTGCGCAGCAGACAGCGTGACGCGCAAGCGCGCACTGCCGGCTGGCACGGTCGGTGGACGAATCGCGGTGACCAACAGGCCGCGCTCGCGCAGCCTCTGCGACAACTGCATAGCTCGGCCGCTGTCACCAATGACAATCGGCTGAATTGGCGTGGCGCTGTCCATCAGTGCAAGGCCGATAGTCCGGGCACCCTCGCGAAAACGCTTGATCAAGGCATGCAGGTGCTCGCGCCGCCAATGCTCACTGCGCAGCAACGCCAGACTTTGCAAACTGGCGCAGGCCAACGCAGGCGGCTGACTGGTGGTGTAGATATAAGGACGAGCGAACTGCACCAGCGCTTCGATCAAATCATCACTGCCGGCAACAAAAGCACCGGCGGTGCCAAAGGCTTTACCCAAGGTGCCAACCAGCACCTGCACGTCATCCATACCGAGCCCGAAGTGCTCGGCAATGCCACCACCGGTTGCGCCCAGCGGGCCGAAACCGTGGGCATCATCGACCATCACCCAGGCATTGGCGCGGCGCGCTTCAGCGCATAATGACGGCAGGTCGGCCAGATCACCGTCCATGCTGAAGACCCCGTCGGTGACCACCAAGGTATTGCCAGTGACCTTACGCAAGCGGTTGGCCAAGCTGACGGTGTCGTTATGCAAATAGCGTGAGAAGCGCGCGCCGCTGAGCAGGCCAGCATCCAACAGCGAGGCATGGTTGAGGCGGTCTTCCAGCACGCTGTCACCCTGCCCAATCAGCGCCGTCACCGCACCGAGATTGGCCATGTAGCCGGTGGAAAACAGCAGCGCGCGCGGTCGCCCGGTAAATTCAGCCAGGGCTTCTTCCAACTCATGGTGCGGGGTGCTGTGACCGATCACCAGATGCGAAGCGCCGCCGCCCACACCCCATTTCTCGGCTCCGGCGCGCCAGGCTTCGATCACTTTGGGATGATTGGCCAAGCCGAGGTAATCGTTGGAACAAAACGCCAGCAGTGGCTGGCCATCGACCATGACCAACGGCCCTTGCGGGGACTCCAGCAACGGCCGTTGGCGATAGAGGTTGGCGGCGCGGCGCTCGGCGAGGCTAGCAGATAGATCGAAAGGCATCACAAAGCTCCAAGCGGCAAGCCACAAGCATCAAGAGGCACGCATATCCAGCTTGCCGCTTGAGGCTTAACGCTTGTGGCTGCCGTAGTTAAACGGCGGCGTTATAAAACAGCTTGGAGTCGCGCTGTTCGACCAGGGCCTGTTCGATGGCAGCCTGATGCACTTCGTCAGCGTGTTCTTCACGCTCTTCGGGTTTGATGCCGAGGCGGGCAAACAGCTGCATGTCTTTACCGGCTTGCGGGTTGGCGGTGGTCAGCAGTTTTTCACCGTAGAAAATCGAGTTGGCACCGGCGAAGAAGGCCAGGGCCTGCATTTGCTCGTTCATCGCCTCACGGCCAGCGGACAGGCGCACATGGGAGTGCGGCATCATGATCCGCGCCACGGCGAGCATGCGTATGAAGTCGAACGGATCGACATCCTCTTCATCGGCCAGCGGCGTGCCCTTGACCTTGACCAGCATGTTGATCGGCACCGACTCCGGATGCTCCGGCAGGTTGGCCAGCTGAATCAACAACCCGGCGCGGTCGTCCAGCGACTCGCCCATGCCGAGGATGCCGCCCGAGCAGATCTTCATGCCCGAATCACGCACGTAGGCCAGAGTTTCCAGACGCTCGCCGTAGGTGCGGGTGGTGATGATGCTGCCGTAGAACTCCGGCGAGGTGTCCAGGTTGTGGTTGTAGTAATCAAGGCCTGCAGCGGCCAGCGCCTCGGTTTGCTCTTTGTCCAGCTTGCCGAGGGTCATGCAGGTTTCCAGGCCCAGCGCCTTAACGCCTTCAACCATCTTCAGCACATAAGGCATGTCTTTGGCACTCGGGTGCTTCCACGCCGCGCCCATGCAGAAGCGGGTGGAACCGATGGCCTTGGCCTCGGCGGCCGCCTCCAGCACCTTCTGCACTTCCATCAATTTTTGCTTATCCAGGCCGGTGTTGTAGTGGCCAGACTGCGGGCAGTACTTGCAGTCTTCCGGGCAAGCCCCGGTTTTGATCGACAGCAAGGTGGAGACCTGCACGCGATTGGCATCGAAGTGCGCGCGGTGCACCGTCTGCGCCGCAAACAGCAGATCGTTAAACGGTTGCTCGAAGAGCGCCTTGACCTCGGTGAGGGTCCAGTCGTGACGCAGGTGGGCGGCGGTGGTTGCGCTCATCGGTAATTCCTTATTGTTGGCGGCACCCTGCTAGATTCAAAGGGCGCTACACGGATGTTCGGCATAGTTATGGAAGGCTTATGCGCTGTCAACCCAACCTGTTAAAGCCGGTTTACAACTGGTTAAAAAACAAACAAATCTGCTTGCTTTGCGATGAACAGACCGACACGCAGCAGCCCATCTGCGGCCACTGCGAAGCCGAACTGCCCTGGCTGGGCGGGCATTGCCAGGTATGCGCACTGCCCTTACCCAGCCATGGCTTGGTGTGCGGTGCCTGCCTGAAAAAACCGCCGAGCTTTACCCAGGTTGAAGTGCCCTGGCGCTACGCCTTCCCCATCGACAGCCTGATTAACCGGTTCAAGCATCAGGCCAAGTGGCCAATGGGACGCCTCCTCGGTGAGCTTTTGTCACACCACCTGCAACATGCCTTCGATGAAGGGCTGCCGCGACCCGACATGCTGCTACCCGTGCCCCTGGCCAATAAACGCCAGCGTGAGCGCGGCTTCAACCAAGCCGAGATGCTCTGCACATGGCTTGGCAAGAGCCTCTCACTGCCTATGGAGCCGCTCTGGTTGCGGCGCATTATCGACACCCCAGCGCAGCAGCAACTGGACGCCGCCACCCGCAAACGCAACCTGCGTAATGCCTTTGCCCTGACACCCGAGTGCAAGGTCAACGGCCTGCACCTGGCCTTGGTCGACGATGTGCTGACCACCGGCGCAACAGCCGAACGCCTGGCGCGACTATTAATCAAGGCCGGGGCGAGCAGAGTCGATGTGTACTGCCTGGCGCGCACGCCAAAGCCGGGGGATTAGCTACGCGCTGTAGCCTGGAAAGCGCAGCGCAATCCGGGTCAGCACTTCCAGACTGCGCCAAGGCTTATCCAGGCGGCGTACTGCACCCCTTGATGGCACTGGGTTTGAGCCGATTCGTGATGATGGGTATCGCTGCGCTCAACGCCATCCTACACAGCGCGCAAACACCGCCCGCCCCTGCAGAAGCGCTACACTCTGCGGCCCACCTGCTGGAGTCACCCATGTCCCATCCATTTGCCGCACTCACGCCCGACCTGGTGCTGGATGCCGTGGAGAGCCTCGGCTACCTCAGCGACGCTCGCGTTCTAGCGCTAAACAGCTACGAAAACCGTGTGTACCAGGTGGGCATTGAGGATGAAACACCGCTGATCGCCAAGTTCTACCGCCCGGATCGCTGGACCGATGAAGCAATCCGCGAGGAACACAGCTTCAGTTTCGAACTGGCCGAATGCGAAGTGCCGGTGGTCGCGCCGCTATCGCGCGATGGCGAAACCCTGTTCAGCTATGCCGGCTTCCGTTTCGCGCTGTTCCCACGGCGTGGCGGCCGCGCACCGGAGCCGGGCAACCTTGATCAACTCTATCGCCTCGGCCAACTGCTCGGCCGCCTGCATGCAGTCGGCTCGCTTAAGCCCTTTGCCCATCGCGAAGCGTTGCAGGTGAGCAATTTCGGCCATGCCTCACTGGCCACGCTGCTGGATGGCAACTTTATTCCGCGCAGCCTGCTGCCCGCCTACGAGTCGGTGGCGCGCGATCTGCTCAAGCGTCTGGATGCCTTATTTGCCGCCAACCCGGTAAAGGCAATGCGCCTGCACGGCGATTGCCATCCCGGCAACCTGCTGTGCCGCGACGACACCTTCCACATGGTCGACCTCGACGACTGCCGCATGGGCCCGGCGGTGCAGGACTTGTGGATGATGCTGGCCGGCGAGCGCCACGAACGCCTCGGCCAGCTGTCCGAGTTGATGGAGGGTTACCAGGAGTTTCACGACTTCAACCCGCGCGAGTTGCCGCTGATCGAAGGCCTGCGTAGCCTGCGCCTGATGCATTACAGCGCCTGGCTGGCGCGGCGCTGGGACGACCCGGCCTTCCCCATGAGCTTCCCTTGGTTCGGCAGCGAGCGGTACTGGGGCGAGCAGATTCTGATTCTGCGTGAACAGCTGTCGGCGCTGGATGAAGAGCCACTCAAACTGTTTTAACACTGCTTTCGTAGTCCGGATGCAATCCGGGATAGCACTCCCGGATTGCGCCAAGGCTTATCCGGGCTACAGGGCCGACCACTACAGTTGGCTTAACCCTGTAACGCCTTTGTGACAGACAAATGGGTTTACCCCTGAAGAAAATCCTGCCCAGACGGACAAGCCGGCACCGCGCCGACTAGAATCGCAAGCCTCTCGTTAGCCGCCTAAGCAAGGACCCTGCATGGCCACCGCCAACCCGCGTCGCGGGTATATTCTCGGCCTGACCGCCTACATCATTTGGGGTCTTTTCCCGCTCTACTTCAAAGCCATCCAGAATGTGCCCGCGCTGGAAATTATCGTTCACCGCGCACTCTGGTCGGCGCTGTTCGGGGCGCTGTTGTTGCTGGTGTGGAAGCACCCCGGCTGGCTGCGCGAGTTGCTGAATAACCCAAAACGTTTCGCCGTGCTGGCCTTGAGTGGCACGCTGATCGCCAGTAACTGGCTGGTGTATGTGTGGGCGGTAAATAACGAACGCATGCTCGAAGCCAGCCTGGGTTACTACATCAACCCGCTGATCAACGTGCTGCTGGGCATGCTGATTCTCGGCGAACGCTTGCGCCGCTTGCAGTGGCTAGCCGTCGCCCTGGCCGCCGTGGGCGTATTGCAGCAGCTGTGGCAGGTCGGCAGCTTGCCTTGGGTATCACTGGTGCTGGCGCTGACGTTTGGCTTCTACGGGATTATCCGCAAGCAAGCCCCCGTGGCCGCCCTTCCCGGCTTGGTGGTGGAAACCTGGCTGCTGCTGCCCTTGGCCCTGGGCTGGCTGCTGCTGCACCCGGCGGCAATGAGCACCCAAGCCGATTTCTGGAGCACACCCGAAGCGCTGTGGCTAATCGCAGCTGGGCCGATCACGCTGATTCCGCTGGTGTGTTTCAACGCCGCCGCCCGCCATCTGCCCTACACCACCTTAGGCTTTCTGCAATACCTGGCACCTACCTTGGTGTTGCTGCAGGCGATCTTCCTGTTTGGCGAGCATTTCGACCCGAGCACACTGCTGGCCTTTATCTGCATCTGGGCGGGCCTGGCGATTTACAGCGTCGACGCTTGGTTAAGTCTACGCAAGCGGCAAGCTGATCAATAAACAACCAGCTCACTACAGCGCCCGCCCTGCCAAGGCTGCAGCCAGTTGCCCCCGGCTTATCCACAGAAGCATCCCCGGCCTTTGTGCACAACCAACAGCCAAGCGGTTAATTTATAAGCAATTAACCAAAAGCCCCGGGGCACTATGGCGTGCTCCGGGGCTCCTCATGCTACGCACAGCTTTATCCACAGGAGGCGTGGATAACGTCATTTAGGGTTCGACCTGCAGCTTCAGCTCCACCATCAGATCATCCGCCAGGGTTTCCAGTTGCGCCTGCAAGTGATCCAACGTCAGGCTCTGCGGAACCCCCAGCAGGGCTTGCGCCTGGAACAGCAACTCACCACTCATGGGCGCGGGCACCACCTCGGTGCTCAGGCTCTCGACGTTGACCCCTTGGCTGCTCAGCAGGCGGGTGATGTCACGCACGATACCCGGCCGATCATTGCCCACCAACTCCAGGCGAATGGCTTGCCAAGCGACAACCGGCTCTGTACCCGCGGCGGCAAACTGCACGCGAATGCCCTGCACCTGCAACGCTTCCCGCGCCGTGACCAAACCGGCATGCGCCTGCAGCGGCACATCCACCCGCAGAATCCCGGCGAACTGCCCGGCCATCCGCGACATGCGGCTTTCCAGCCAGTTACCGCCGTGCTCGCTGATGCACTGGGCGATGCGCTCGACCAGGCCGGGCTGATCCTGAGCAATAACCGTCAATACCAGATGATCCATGCACAACTCCTTTTTCGATGCTTATTTAAGCGCCAGCCAATAGGTGTAAAACACCTCATCGCGCACATAACCGAGCCGCTCGTAGAGGGCCTGTCCTGGCAGATTGCTCTTTGCCGTCTCCAACTGCAAACCACAGGCTCCGGTTGCCTCGGCATGGGCGCGAGCAGCATTCATTAACGCCTCGCCCACACCCTGCCGACGTGCCACCTCACTGACGTAAAGATCACTGAGTAGCCAGGCCGGCTGCAACGCCAGCGATGAGAAAAACGCATACAGCTGGACAAAGCCCAGCGCCGAACCTTTGTCATCGCGGGCCAGCAGAATGGTCGAATCGCTGTTGCACAGGCGCGCGGCAAGAAAATCACGCACCTGCGACTGAGGTTTGGCCACCTCATAAAAGCGCAGATACGCACCAAACAGTTCACCCAGCTCGTCCAAATCCGCAGCAGTGGCAGCCTGTATATGCATGGTGATTACTCTCCAGAACGATGGAGCAACAGTATAGGCAGAGGTGGTTTGAGCAGCAGCTGGAGAAACACACACAATAAGCTGTGTACTATTTTTAAACTTTTATGGAACAATATTCGGATGTTATCGCGACAGCACGGCACACGCAGTGACTGCAAAGGGCGTCTTGGTCGCGGAGCGACGCACACCCACTGATTTTCCCCGGATCTTGATGTAGTATGCCGCGCCGCGGACTACAAGACTTAAATCCCCGGGTCCGATGCGGCTAAAAGTAGAGCTGAGCAGAGTGAGGCAAGTGATGACTGAACGCGTTCAAGTAGGCAGCCTGCAGGTTGCCAAAGTGCTGTTCGACTTCGTGAATAAGGAAGCCATCCCCGGTACCGGCATTGCTGCCGAGACGTTCTGGGCGGGTGCCGAAGCGGTCATCAATGACCTGGCCCCGAAAAACCATGCGCTGCTCGCTAAACGCGACCAGATTCAGGCACAGATCGACGGCTGGCACCAGGCCCGCAAAGGCCAGGCCCACGACGCGGTCGCCTACAAAGCCTTCCTGCAAGAAATCGGCTACCTGCTGCCAGAGCCTGCCGACTTCCAAGTCACCACGCAAAATGTCGACGAAGAAATCGCCCGTCTGGCCGGCCCACAGCTGGTCGTGCCGGTGATGAACGCGCGTTTTGCCCTGAACGCCTCCAACGCCCGTTGGGGCTCACTGTACGATGCCCTGTACGGCACCGACGTGATCAGCGAAGAAGGTGGTGCAGAAAAAGGTAAGGGCTACAACAAAGTCCGTGGCGACAAAGTTATCGCCTTCGCCCGTGGTTTCCTGGATGACGCAGCCCCGCTTGAAGGCGCGTCCCACGTCGATGCCACCGCCTACACCGTGGCTGACGGCCAACTCGCTGTTGCGCTGAAAAACGCCGGTCGCACTGGCCTGAAGAACGCCGCCCAGTTCATTGCCTTCCAAGGCGATGCTGCGGCACCGACTGCCGTACTGCTCAAGCACAACGGCCTGCACTTCGAAATCCAGATCGACGCCAGCACCCCTGTCGGCCAAACCGACGCCGCTGGCGTGAAAGACGTGCTGATGGAAGCCGCGCTGACCACCATCATGGACTGCGAAGACTCCGTTGCCGCCGTGGATGCCGACGATAAAGTCGTGGTCTACAAGAACTGGCTCGGCCTGATGAAGGGCGACCTGGCTGAAGAAGTGGTCAAGGGCGGCCAGACTTTCACCCGCACCATGAACCCGGACCGCGTCTATACCAAGGCCGACGGCAGCGAGCTGACCTTGCATGGTCGCAGCCTGCTGTTCGTGCGCAATGTTGGTCACCTGATGACCAACCCGGCGATCCTCGATGCTGCTGGCAACGAAATCCCCGAAGGCATCCAGGACGCGCTGTTCACCAGCCTGATCGCCATCCACAACCTGAATGGCAACACCCAGCGCAAGAACACCCGCACTGGCTCGGTTTATATCGTTAAACCGAAGATGCACGGCCCGGAAGAAGTCGCCTTCACCAGCGAGATCTTCGGCCGCGTTGAAGACGTTCTCGGCTTGCCGCGCAACACGCTCAAAGTCGGCATCATGGACGAAGAGCGCCGCACCACCGTCAACCTCAAGGCGTGCATCAAAGCCGCCAGCGAGCGCGTGGTGTTCATCAACACCGGCTTCCTCGACCGCACCGGTGATGAAATCCACACGTCTATGGAAGCTGGCGCCGTGGTGCGCAAAGCCGCCATGAAGGCCGAGAAGTGGATCAGCGCTTACGAAAACTGGAACGTCGACATCGGCCTGGCCACCGGCCTGCAAGGTCGCGCGCAGATCGGTAAAGGCATGTGGGCCATGCCTGACCTGATGGCCGCCATGGTCGAGCAAAAGATCATGCACCCACTGGCCGGTGCCAACACCGCCTGGGTACCGTCGCCGACCGCCGCCGCCTTGCATGCCCTGCACTACCACAAGGTTGACGTATTCGCCCGCCAGGCCGAACTGGCCAAACGTGAGCGCGCCTCGCTGGACGACATCCTGAACATTCCGTTGGCCCAAAACACCAACTGGACGCCGGAAGAAGTTCAGAACGAACTGGACAACAACTCGCAGGGCATCCTCGGCTACGTGGTGCGCTGGATCGACCAGGGCGTGGGTTGCTCCAAAGTGCCGGACATCAACGATGTCGGCCTAATGGAAGACCGCGCCACCCTGCGTATTTCCAGCCAACTGCTGGCCAACTGGCTGCGTCACGGCATTGCCACTGAAGAGCAAATCGTGGCCAGCCTCAAGCGCATGGCGCCCGTGGTTGACCGTCAGAACGCCAGCGACCCGCTGTACCATCCGCTGGCACCCAACTTCGACAGCAACATCGCCTTCCAAGCAGCGCTGGAACTGGTGGTCGAAGGTGCCAAACAGCCCAATGGCTACACCGAGCCAGTCCTGCACCGCCGCCGCCGCGAGTTCAAGGCTGCCAACGGCCTGGCCGCAAACTCGCCCAGCCAGTAACCGCCATCCCGCGACCGAACATAGACAATGCCTCTAGCCTCACCTGGAGGCATTGTCGTTTGCAAAACTGGAAAATACATCCAATCGCACCCTGAATTCAACTCATAAGTGCAACGCTCACCCCTGCATACACTTCGTACGGTGTCTTCCAGCCCAAGCGTTTGCGTGGTCGTAAATTGATCTTCGCAACGACCCGATTCACGCTTTCCACCGTCAGCGCACTGAAGTCACTGCCCTT
>CAMCJM010000073.1 GCA_945874835.1 Pseudomonas synxantha
TCGACAACTGGGTGCGTTCAGTAGCCGTATCCCCTTTGTGGCACTCAGCAGGCTTTGTATATGAGCCCACTCGGTATCGCTTAACTGGCTTCTGTCGGTCATGGCAAAAGCCAGATTCTAGCCGGTGGCTTACGTCAACAGAACCTAGACCAGAAGGTGCCACCCGGCTGGTCCAAGAGCACCACGGGCACCATGGGGCTTTTTCCTGTTTGGATCAGGGTCAGCACTTCCAGCGCTTCATCGAGGGTGCAGAAGCCGCCTGGGCAGAGCACCATGCCGTCGGCCTCTTTAACGAAAAACAGTTTGCGCAAAAAGAAGAAGTGGAACGACAGCAAGTTATTGCTGCCCTGCACGGTGGCGTTGGCACCCTGCTCAAAGGGCAGGGTGATGTTGAAGCCCAGGCTGTTTTCCAGGCCAGCCCCTTCGTGCGCGGCGGCCATAATGCCGCCCCCCGCGCCAGTAATGACCATCAGGTTACGCTTGGCCAGGGTCGCGCCCAGTTCACGAGCCAGTTGGTAAACCGGATGGTCGGCCGGGGTGCGGGCCGAGCCGAAGACGGTGACCTTGCGCCGCCGTTTGAACTGTTCCAAGCGACTGAAGGCATTCTCCATCTCGCGCAGGGTTTGCAGCATAATTTTGGCATCCCAGCGGTTACGGTCAGCCTGAGCCATGCGCACCACGGTGCCGAACATTTCTCGGTATAGCTTGAGGTTTACGCTGCCCGGTGGGGTGGCCAGTTCGCTCAACTCGTCGATTTTACTGGTCAGGTCAACGCCACTGGTTTGGATGTGTCGGGACAGATAGTCGTCCGATTCATAGGGCATAACAGGTCTCCTGCTGAGCGTGCGCCGCACAGACTTCGCTGCACGGCTATGTCCGGAGTATGCCGCGCCAAGGTTGCAAAAGCGCTGTTGTGGTGCTGTTGCAGGCTCAGGTTCGCAGGCCCAGCCTCTGGAAACGGCCAGGCGTGTTGCGCGCAGCGGGCAGTAAATCGAGGTGGGTCGATTCTACTAACGGCACACCGTTAGCCGCGTCCGCTCTATCTGATTTATCAGAGCGCAATTTGCTCGCCAGGTTCTGGGATGTTGGCAATCCAGTTCAGTCGCTCGCGCAGGGCCAGTTGCAGCGCCTGCATTTTCTCCAGTTCGCCGTGCACCAGATACAACTCGGGGTGGTGTTCGAAGTGGCTGACCCAGTCGATCAGTTGCGACTGCCCGGCATGTGCGGAGAAGCCGCCGAGGGTGTGAATCTTGGCTTTGACGGCGATGCGCTGGTGGAGGATTTTCACATGTTCGGCACCGTCGACCAGGTTGCGGCCCAAGGTGCCTTTGGCCTGGAAGCCCGGGAAGATCAGGTGGCAGTCCTCGCGCCAGAGGTTGTGCTTGAAGTGGTGGACGATGCGTCCGCCCGTGCACATGCCGCTACCAGCAATGATGATCGCACCGCTTTTGATGCGGTTGATGGCCATCGATTCTTCCGGGGTGCGTGTGCAGCGCAAGATCGGCAGCCAATCTTCGATGCGTTTGCTACCGCGAGCGGAAAAAGCGGCGCGGTCTTCAGCGCTGAACTGATCCTGAAAGCGCGAGTAGATGGCGTTGGCGCGAATGGCCATGGGGCTGTCGAGGAACACCGCCTGCTGCGGCAAACGGCCTTCGTGGTAGAAGCGCCCAAGGTAATAGATCAGGTCCTGGGTGCGGCCTACGGAAAAGGAGGGGATCAGCACATTGCCGCCGTCGCGGTGGGCTTGCTGCAGAATCTCTGCCAGCTCTTCTAGGGTGTCTTCGCTGTTGCGGTGGTCACGGTCGCCATAGGTCGATTCGAGCAACACCACATCGGCTTTGCTGAGCGTCACCGGGTCGCGCATCAGGGGCGAACAGGTGTTGCCCAGGTCGCCGGAAAATACCAAACGGCGGGTGAGGTGATGGTCTTGCACCGCCATTTCGACAATCGCCGAGCCGAGGATGTGGCCGGCATCGTGAAAGGTCACCTCAACGCCTTTGGCCACTTGGCAGGGGCTGCCATAGGCCAGTGGGTGGCGTTGTTTAAGGGCCTGCTCCGCATCGGCGATGGTGTACAGCGGTTTAACCGCCGGTTTGCCCATGCGTGCGCGCCATTTGTTCTCCCACTCGGCGTCTTTTTCTTGAATAAACGCGGCATCGAGCAGCATCAGTTCCATCAACTCGGAGCTGGCTTCGGTGGCAAAGATGGGCCCCCGGTAGCCTGCGGCGCTGAGCTTGGGCAGCAGACCGGTGTGATCAATGTGCGCATGTGACACCACCACGGCGTCCAGGGTGAGCGGGTCAAAGGGGAAGGGGGCCTGGTTGCTGTCTTCTTCCTCACGACGGCCCTGGCGCATGCCGCATTCGAGCAGCACGCGGGCACCGTCGCGGCTTTCAATCAGGTAGCAGGAGCCGGTGACTTGCTGGATTGCACCGAGGAAATTGAGCAGGGCCATGGGTAATCCTTGATTGAGTTGAATGGGTGACGATTAAGGCTGTCCTAACCTGCAGGCGGCGGTTTTGATGCAGGTCAGCATTGGCCCGTTTCCCCTGCGTTAGGGTTTGTTGCCTTAGATTTCAGACGCGCGCGCAGCCAGTTAAATGCGTATGCGGCATCGTTTAAGCCATTGGAGCCACCCATGACCCAGCTATTCCCCAGCGCCAGTGAGTTGGCCGAGCATGCCCGTCAGGAGCCGACATTTGCCCAGTGGCAGAGCGGTTACGGGCCTTTGCAGCATAGTCCGCAGACCTGTGCGGCGGTCTACCGTTTGGCCCACCAACTGGTGCAAATGGGCTTGCAGGCGGATCTGGCCAGTGTCTATCGGCATTTTCATGCGCTCGATCGACTGAGCGCCGCTGGCTTGTGGCTGGTGGTGCACATGACCTATGCCCAGCGCGTGCGGGTAGACGGCACGCCGCTGGCCGCTGAGGATTTCAAACCGACGCCGGAAGGCCATACCGGCGGTGCGTTGAATATGGTGCCGGCCTATGCCGCTTACCTGGCGCTGAACAATCTGACCGGTGAAACCCGTGGCTGGCTGATGGGGCAAGGCCATTGCGTGGCAGCCATCGAGGCGCTCAACCTGCTAACGGCTAATCAGCATCCCGAGCAGGCGCAGCGTTATCCGTGCAATGAAGCGGGCATGAGTCAGTTGGTGGCGGACTTCTACAGTTATGCGCAAAACGCCGCAGGCCAGGTCAGCGCGCCACTGGGCAGCCATGTTAATCCACACACCGCCGGTGGCATCGCTGAAGGGGGCTACCTGGGTTTTGCCGAGCTGCAATACGCGCACTTGCCGTTGCCAGGGGAAAAGCTGGTGGCCTTTCTTTCAGACGGTGCCGCCGAAGAGCAGCGCGGCCGTGACTGGATGCCGCGCTGGTGGCGCGCCGAAGATTGTGGCGTGGCCCTGCCGGTGATGATTGCCAATGGTCGGCGTATTGAGCAGCGCACCGAACTGGGCACTCCGGCTGGATTGGATAATTTCCGTGAGCACCTGCGCCACTGCGGCTTTGATCCGCTGAGCTTTGATGGGCGTGATCCGGCGGCCTTTGTTTGCGCGCTGTGGGAGATGGAGCAGCGCCTGAGCCGCCGCGTGCAGGAGCGCCAGGCGGGCGTGCTTAATTACCCGTTGCCGATGCCCTATGGCATTGCCGAAACCCTCAAGGGTTTTGGCTTCTATGGTGCCGGGCTGAATGCCGCGCATAACCTGCCGTTACCTGCCAACCCGCATCAGGATGAACACGCGCGGGCGTTGTTTAACCAACATGCCGAGCAACTGTGGGTCGCCCCGGATCAATTGCAGGCGGCTTGCCAACTGTTTGCCGCCCGCAGTGGGCGCGTGTTGGAGCGCGATAACTGCTTTGCGCAACGCCAACCCGCGGCAGCGCAGATGCCCGCCTTGCACTACGTCGATAAGGCCTGCACGCCGATGCTGGCGCTGGACCGCTTCTTTGTTGAGCTGGTGCAGGGCAACCCGCACCTACGCCCGCGAGTTGGTAACCCGGATGAGCTGGCCAGCAATCGCTTGGGGGCCGTGCTCAAGGCGCTCAAGCATCGCGTCACTGCGCCAGAAAGTGAACTGGAAGCACTGGACGGCGCGATCATCACCGCCCTTAACGAAGAGGCCGTGGTGTCGGCCTGCCTGGCCAATCAGGGTGGCCTGAATCTGGTCGCCAGCTATGAAGCGTTTTGCGTGAAGATGCTCGGAGCGGTGCGCCAGAGCATCATTTTTGCCCGTCAGCAGAAAGAGGCCGGACGGCCCGCAGGCTGGTTGGGCTGGCCGCTGGTGGCAACCTCGCACACTTGGGAGAACGGCAAGAATCAACAGTCGCACCAAGACACCACCTTCTGCGAAGCCTTGCTGGGTGAAATGAGCGACATGGTGCGCGGGCTCTTGCCAGCCGATCACAATGCCGTGCTGGCGCTGTTGCCGGGCATCTATCAGGCCCGTGGTGAGCTGGCCTGCATGGTTATCGCCAAGCGTGAGCAGCCGTGCGTGTTCACCCACGAGCAAGCCGAACAACTGGCCCGCGACGGTGCGCTGGTGGTGGCCGAACAGCCCGGCGAGCAGCCGGTGTTGCTGATTGCCAGCGGCAGCTATCAATTGAGCGAAATGCGCCGTGCGGCGGCCCGCCTGAGTGAGGTGGGGATCGCCTGGCGACTGCTGTACCTGCAAGAGCCGGGACGTTTCCGTGTGCCGCGTGATCGCTGGGAGCAAGCCGTGGTGGCCGATGCGAGCCTGATCGAAGCGCTGTTCCCAGCGGCCATGACGCGCCGCGTACTGCTCACCCACATGCGCCCGGAAGTTGCGCGCGGGCACCTCTGGCCGATTCTGGGCGACGCCACGCACAGCCGCGCACTGGGTTATCGCAATCGCGGTGGCACCTTGGATGAAGCCGGCATGCTGTTTGCCAACCAAGCCAGTTGGGCGCATGTGCTGGCCGCTGTTGCCGATTTGCAGGGGCAACCGCTAACTCCGCTGTTGAGCGCAGAAGAAGCCGCTGCGGTGCTGGGCTGTGGCGATCCTGCCTGCCTGCGCTGAGTACTTAGATCAGGCCTTTTGCCGTGCCCTTACAGGCCGCAATCGGCCTTGTTGAAGCGTTCCGTGGTGACCGGGCGGTTGCTGCGGTATTCGCTGAACTCATAGCGCAGGCCCGCGCCATTGCTCAGTAACTGGCGAAAGCCCGGGTTGCGGCACACGCTGTTGGCCAATTGCTGCCGAACGGTATCCGGGTTGCCGCGCATTTGCGCTGCGTGTTCGCTGCGCACGCTTAAGTGGTTGACCAGTTCGCGGCCTTCCACGGTGTAGCCTTGATCGAGGATGTCAGCGTTGATCGCCCGTGGCGTACCAACGCTGCTTTCACGCGCGACCTTCTCCAGCTGCTGGTTCAATTCATAGTCTTTGAGGGTGGCGGCCTGGGTCGCCAGGGGCAGGCTCAAGGCCAGGGTCAGGCTGATAAAACGCAGCATGGGCGTCTCCACAATGGGTGTGCGTCTGTGACCGGCAATGCCCGGTCGAGGTTCAATGGCGGTCATCTTACTCGTCCCTTGATAGCGGCGGCAGCGCTGTCTGTGGCTCGCTTGGGCGGACAAATGAATAACCCGCGCCGCGCTTTGTTAGACTGCCGCGCTCTTGAGTCCGGGTGCGCCATGTCGAGCCATATTTTTACGCAGGTGCAAGCCTGATGACCCACGCCGTTGCCCGTTTGCGCGCCGAACGCATTGCCCGCAGTGCCAAACCCTTTCTGGCCCGTGGCAGCCGTTCAGTACGTTGCCCGGATTGTCGCTTGGCGGTCACGCACTGCCTGTGTGCCTGGCGTCCCCGAATTGCTGCGCAATCGGCGGTATGCCTGCTGATGCACGACGTAGAGGCGCTCAAACCGAGCAATACCGGCTGGCTGATTGCCGATGTGCTGGCCGACACCTCGGCCTTTGGTTGGTCACGGGTGGTGGTTGATGCGGCGCTGCCGGTGCTGCTCAACGACCCGCAGTGGCAGCCGTATCTGGTGTTTCCCGGTGAGTACGTGGCGGCTGAACGGGTGGTCAGCGAGGTGCAGCCTGCGCCCGGTAAGCGGCCGTTGTTCGTGCTGCTGGATGCCACCTGGAGTGAGGCGCGCAAGATGTTTCGCAAAGCCCCTATCTCGATAGTTTGCCGGTGCTCAGCCTGCAGGCCGAACAACTGTCACGCTACAAGCTGCGGCGCTCCAAGCGCGATGATCACTTCTGCACCGCCGAGGTGGCGGCGCTGTGCCTGGAGTTGGCTGGCGATCAGCGCGCGGCCGATGGCCTGAATGCGTATTTGGACGTATTCAGTCAGCATTACCTGGCATCCAAGGCACCGCGCGCGGTGGCCTTGGATGACGCGTTACACGAGCGCTTGCGCGCATTTCTCTAGCGCTCAATGGGTGTGTTTTTTTGGCCACAGTTGCGCCAGCAGCATGCCAGCGAACATCAGGGCGCAGCCGAAGTAGCCGCTCTGCTCCAGGGTTTCGCCCAGCAATAAGGCACCGGCGATGGCGGCGAACACGGCCTCCAGCGAGAGGATGATGGCAGCGTGCGAGGCGATGGCATCCTTTTGCGCCACCACTTGCAGGGTGAAGCCGATGGCCACGCCGAAGACGCCGCCATACAGAATCGCCGGCCCGGCAGCGATGATCGACTGCCACTGGATCTCCTCGAAAATCAGCGCCAGCAGCAAGCTGATCACCGCGCAGGTGATGAACTGCACCAGGGCCAGGCGCAGTGGGTCATGCCGCCCGGCAAAGAAACCCACCAGCAGCACATGCACGCCCCAGACAAACGCCCCGGCCAGTTGCAACCAATCCCCTGAGGCCACCACAAAGCCGTCACCCACGCTGAGCAGGAACATGCCCACCACCGCCAGTGAGGCACCCAGCCAGATGCCCAGGCCGGTTTTGTGGCCAATAAACAGCCCCAGCAGCGGCACGATAATCACGTATAAACCGGTGATAAAGCCGGAATTGGTCACGCTGGTAAACAACAGCCCGACTTGTTGCAGGTTGATCCCCAAGGCCAGCGCCAAGCCCATCAACACACCGCCGCGCAGTAATTGGCGATTCAGCGGCACCTGCGGTACTCGCGTGCTGTTACTGCTGCGCGCCTCCAGCCAGCGCAGCACTGGCAATAAAATCAGTGCCGCCAGGGCGAAGCGTAATCCGCTATAAAGAAAGGGCCCGATGGAGTCCATGCCCAGGCGCTGTGCGACAAAAGCCGAGCCCCAGATCATGGCAGTAACAAGCATCAGCAGGTCGGCGCGAAGGGCGTGGCTTCTCATCATTCAGGCTCGTGGGCAAAGCTGCGAACTGTGCCGCAAAGCATCGCGCTTGACCACCCCGTCGGCGCTCGGCATGCTGATGCGCTTTTTTCACACCGACAGCCTGGCCGCATTGTTTAATGAGGCCCTGCACGTGTGGCTTTTCGTGCCCTGGACAATACCCCACGAGGGTATCCATATAACAACAACAGGATTCACCATGGCCGTTTTTGAAATCCTCATTGCTGATGATCACCCCTTGTTTCGCAGTGCCTTGCTGCAGGCGCTGACCCTGGGTTTGGGACCGGGTGTGCGGCTGGTTGAAGCGGCCAGTATTGCCGAACTGGAAGCGTGCCTGGCGCAGAAAACCGACTGGGATTTGGTTCTGCTGGACCTCAATATGCCCGGTGCCCATGGCTTCTCTGGCCTGGTGCTGTTGCGCGGGCAATACCCGCAAGTGCCTGTGGTGATGATCTCCGCGCAAGAAGATGCGGCCATCATGGCCCGTGCCCGCGAGTTTGGTGCCAGCGGTTTTATTCCCAAATCCAGCCCCTTGGAAACCATCCAGCAGGCTGTGCGCCTGGTGCTCGACGGTGAGGTCTGGTGGCCGCAGCAGAGCCAGGAAGCGATTGCCCTGTCCGCCGAGGCCAAAGCCGCCAGTGCCGGTTTGGCCAGCCTGACACCGCAGCAGTTTCGTGTGCTGACCATGGTCTGTGACGGTTTGCTGAACAAGCAGATTGCCTACGAGCTGACCGTGTCCGAGGCCACGGTTAAAGCCCACGTCACGGCCATCTTCCGCAAGCTGGGCGTGCGCACCCGTACGCAGGCCGCGCTGTTGTTGCAGCAACTGGAATCCATCCCGGCGGAGTGAGCCGCCGCTCGTGCTTTTCCGGCGGCCTTCACGTAGCCTGCCGGGCTTTAGCTATTGCGGAAGCATCATGTCGCCATTCAAAGGCCAAACCGGTCTTAAACGCATCTTCAATGCCGCCGGCTATTCCCTGGCTGGCCTGCGCGCCGCCTTTGTTGGCGAAGCGGCGTTTCGTCAACTGCTGCTGATCAATATGGTGTTGGTGCCTGTTGCCTTGTTTCTGGACGTCAGCCGTGTCGAACGTGCGCTGATGGTGGCCGTCTGCGTGCTGGCGCTGATTGTCGAGTTGCTCAACTCGGCGGTGGAAGCCGCCATCGACCGCATCTCCCTGGAGCTGCACCCGTTGTCGAAAACCGCCAAAGACATGGGCAGCGCCGCGCAGTTTATGGCCCTGAGCCTGATTGCGCTGGTGTGGGCGATTATCCTGCTCGGCTAACTGGCGCTATCAGGCGATAGTCGGCAATACGATCTGATCACTGCGCGTTACGTTGGCGGTCAAGGCGCGGCACAGTTCGATAAATTCGCGCATCGCGGCGGTCTGGTATTTCTGTTTGTGCCAGATGAAATAGAACTGTCGACGCAAATCCAGCTCGGGCGTTTCCAGGGCCACCAGGCTGCCACGGCGAAAGGCATCGCGCAGCGCCAAACGCGAGATACAGCCAATGCCCAGGCCCGATTCCACGGCGCGTTTAATTGCTTCGGTGTGTTCCAACTCAAGGCGCACATTCAGGCTGCCAGGGTGATGGCGCATGGCTTGGTCGAAGGTCAGGCGCGTGCCGGAGCCTTGCTCGCGCAAAATCCACGCCTCGTGCGTGAGCTCTTCCAGGCTGGCCTCGCCCCGCTGCGCCAAGGGGTGCTGCGGGGCGCAAAATACCACCAGTTCGTCTTTAACCCACGGCTGCACCTCGATATCCGGGTGTTGGCAGTCGCCTTCGATCATGCCCATGTCCAGCTCGTAGTGGGCAATCTGTTGCACCACATAGGCGGTGTTGTGCACCTGCAACTTCACCCGGCATTCCGGGTGGCGCTGCATAAAACTGCCGATCAGCAAGGTCGCCAGGTAATTGCCCACGGTCAGCGTTGCGCCGACATTCAGCGAGCCAAAGCCGCTTTTGCCTTCCAGCAATTGACCAATCTCCTTGGCCTGATCGAGCAGGGCAACGGCCTGGGGCAGCAGTTGCAGGCCGAGTGCATTGAGGCTCAAACGCTTGCCCGCGCGGTCAAACAACTGGCAGTCGGATTGCCGCTCCAGCTCGCTCAGTGAGGTGCTGGTGGCGGATTGCGAGAGGGCGAGAAAGTCTGCGGCGCGCGACACGCTTTCCTGCTGCGCGACGGCGACAAACACTTGAAGTTGCCTGAGTGTGAATTTCATATCTGCATAACCGATTACCCATATCTTGATAATCAATTTAACAGATATCAGATGGCTCATTACAATGCACGGCATTGGCCCTCAGGCCACGTGACCTTTTCTGCGGAGCTTACGCGCACATGAGCAACCTCAATTCCGAACGCATCCTCAGTGTTCATCACTGGAACGACACACTGTTCAGCTTTAAGTGCACCCGCGATCCGGGCCTGCGCTTTGAGAATGGTCAGTTCGTCATGATCGGGCTGCAGCAGGAAAGTGGCCGCCCGTTGATGCGCGCTTATTCGATTGCCAGCCCCAACTGGGAAGAGCACTTGGAATTCTTCAGCATCAAGGTGCCGGATGGCCCGCTGACCTCGCAGTTGCAGCACCTCAAGGAAGGCGACGAGATCATCATCAGCAAAAAGCCCACCGGCACCCTGGTGCTCGATGACCTCAAGCCCGGCAAGCACCTTTACCTGCTCAGCACCGGCACTGGTCTTGCGCCTTTTATGAGCGTGATCCAAGACCCGGAAACCTACGAGCGCTTCGAGAAGGTGATTCTGGTGCACGGCGTGCGCTACGTGAACGAAGTGGCCTACCGCGACTTCATCACCGAGCATTTGCCGCAGAATGAATTCTTCGGCGATGCCTTGAAAGACAAGCTGATTTACTACCCGACTGTGACCCGCGAGCCGTTTGAGAACCAGGGCCGACTGACCGACCTGATGCGCAGCGGCAAACTGTTCGAGGACATCGGTCTGCCGCCGATCAACCCGCAGGACGACCGCGCGATGATCTGCGGCAGCCCGAGCATGCTCGATGAAACCAGCGAAGTGCTTAACGAGTTCGGCCTGAAAGTCTCCCAGCGTATGCGTGAGCCGGGCGACTACCTGATCGAGCGTGCCTT
This sequence comes from Pseudomonas synxantha, assembly GCA_945874835.1. GTDB lineage: Bacteria > Pseudomonadota > Gammaproteobacteria > Pseudomonadales > Pseudomonadaceae > Aquipseudomonas > Aquipseudomonas synxantha_B. The sequence goes on from CAMCJM010000073.1 coordinate 10,400, forward strand.
CGTCGAGAAGTAAACCTGTCGCTTTCGCCCGCCAATGCCGCGCAGCCTGATCCGTTGCGCGGCATTTTTGTTGTGATCGGTCAGGTTTACCCGCCTGTTGCCGACAGCCGGGCGTTAGTCCGCCCGTGCCGTGTGACAAGCGCGTTCACGCAGCCGGGTTCAGCTTGCCAGCACGACGTCCAGCACGCAGATATGCCCTGGCTGCGGGTAATGCCAGTGCACGTCCACATCCCACAAGCGCGCGCCGTAGCGGCGTTCCGGCGTAGGTTGTTGATAGGCCGGGCGTGGGTCTTGCGCCAAGCATTGTTCAATCAGCTCAACCAGCGGCTCTTGCAGGCGCTGCGCATGGCCGTGGGCCTGCTCTAAGGCGCAAGTGTTCCAGCTGACGTCGATCAAGGTCGGGGCGCTGTCGGCAATGCCGTTATGCGCCTCGCTGATGCTGTCGGCGTAGGGCACATAGGGTTTGATATCCAGCACTGGGGTGCCGTCGAGCAGGTCGATGCCGGATAACCACAAACGCTCCGCTGACACGCGCTCCAGCTTGACCACCGATTGGCCAATGCCATTGGGCCGGTGCGTGGCGCGGGTGCTGAACACACCCACCGACTGATTGCCGCCCAAGCGTGGCGGGCGCACCTTGAGGCGTGGTTTGTCTTCCAGCGCCTGATGAAAGAGAAACAGCAGCCACACATGGCTGACCTGTTCCAGGCCCTGCACCGCCTCACCAGTATTGAACGGTGCGACAAGCTCCAGCACGCCACGCGCGGCCGGGGCCAGTTGGGGTTGGCGGGGAATGGCGAATTTCTCCTTGAAGCAGGAGCGGACAAAACCGATAGGCTCAACGCGGTAGGACATGGCGGCAGCATCACTGAGAAAACTGCCGCCATGGTACCTGAGCCGTTACAGGTGGAAGCCACCGTCGATGGGAATAATCGCGCCGGTCATGTAGGCGCCGTGCGGCCTTGCGGGCTGAAATAGGGAGGGCATGGCAGATTTTCGTGTGGATAAAGCCATTACCCTAACGCTGCACCTGCGCGGCCACAGGCACTATTGCCCACGTCAATACGCCGCCATGCGAGCCGCGTGCCTGGCGTTTGTCAGCGGGGGAGGTGTGCAGCAACGTCAGCCTGCCGGGCGGCAGGCTGAGGACGACGGCGGCTTAACCGCGTACGCGCAGGGTTAAACCCTTGAGGAAATTACGCAAAAACTGATCGCCACACGCGCGGTAGTTGCTATGGCCCGCTTTGCGGAACAGTGCGCTCATTTCCGGTTTGGAAACCGGGCAATCGACGCTGTTCATGATGGTGTGCATGTCGTCTTCTTTCAGCTCAAAGGCCACGCGCAGCTTTTTCAGCACGGTGTTATTGCTCACCGGTAGCTCCAACGCCTGAGCCGGACGGCTGTCATCTTTGCCGCGCTTGAAGAACACCAGGCCGTCGAGAAAGTGCGCCATCAACTCATCGGGGCAGGGGGTAAAGCCTTCCTCGTCTTCTTTTTTCAGCAGGGGCGCCAGTTCCGCTTCGCTGCTTGCGCGGCCGCTGAGCTGAATGATTTTGACCAGTTGTGCATCGCTGATGTTGAGGGTGTAGCGCAGGCTGCGCAGTACGTCGTTGTTAAGCATGCATAAGTCCTGAAGTAGGCGGCAGCCCAATGGCGGCCGCTGAATAAAGCTCAAAAAAGTGATTAAAAACGTTCTTTCGCGGCCAGATAACGCCACTGGCCGGGCAGCACCTTGGCCATCGGTACACCGCCAATGCGGATGCGCTTCATGCCCAGCACTTTTAAATCAACGCTGTTGCACATAAAGACAATCTGCCCCGGCTGCGGGTTTTTCAGGGCCACGCGCAAGCGGGTTTCGTTCTGCCAGCTTACCTTGCACGGCGGTAATTCAACGCCGTTAAAGCTCAGGCCGTGGCACAGGCGTTTGAGCTGGCTGGCGCTGAGGCTGCCGACCACTTCTACGACATATTCCTGCTCCAGCTTGCTCAGGTCTTCTTTGAGCTTGCGTTCGATGCGCCAGTCCTGGGTCAGCACATGCAGACCATCAGCACCGGCTTGCAGCGGGGCGCAGGTGTTCAGGCGGTTGAAATGGCCTTTCAACGGGCGGATACCCGAGCTGTCGTCGGCCCAATGCGAGGCCAGGCTGATGGCCGCGGCCGTGCGCTCAGCGTTATGCCCGCTGGGCACGTTTAACAGCAATGTCACCGGCTCTGCGGGTGTCAGTACCGCACCGGGCAGCAGCTCGACGCGTTGCTCGGCGACTTTGCTTTGCGGCTCTTCAACCACTACGCCGTCCACTGTGACCCAGCCACCCTCGATATACAGCTCCGCCTCGCGGCGTGAGCAGCCAATCACTTCGATCAGGCGTTTGGACAGGCGAATGGGTTCGGTCATAAAAACAGTCATCGGGGAAAAAAGGGCTGCCATTGTAACTGCACCGGCCGGTGATGCACGGAACATCGGGCGAACGGCGGGATAAAACATACCCGCTTAAAGGGGGGGCTGCGGATCTTGCAGTGGCTCAACGAAGATAACTGCGCGCGGCTAAAACCGCTCCTGCAATGCGTGACGGCAACCCCGCGCAGCGCGGGCCGGGGCCGCGAAAGGCAAGCAACAGACTCCGCGGCGTGGCGCGCTACAGGGCGTTAAGGGCGTTAAGGGCGGTCGATGCGGTGTGCCTGGTGCCCATCTAACGGTCAATGCACGGTGAGGCGCTCACGCACCAGCGTCTGTGCCTGCTGGGTGATGTGGTCGAGTTGGCGGTCGCGCTGTTTCTCCGCTTCGCTCATGGCCTTTTTGCCGTGCTGCTTGACCAGGTAAGCGTGGATCTGCCGCACCTCTTGGGACTGGAAAATCGGTGCCAGGTCCTGCACGGCGAGCAGGCCGTCGGAGCGGTAGCTGCGGGTATTCATCAGCACTTGCGGGCCACGCGCTGCGACAACCTGAAAGCCCATGGCCTCGAAAGTCGCGACCTTGCCCGCCACACAGGCCAACTCGGCATGCGGGTGGCGGCTGATCATCTTTTGCAGCATGGCACGGGCGATGCCGTGGCGGCGTTGCCGGGCCTGCACGGCGATATACGCCAGGCTACAGGCCGCCGGGTCATCCTCGGTCGGCAGGTACAGGGCAAAGCCCAGCACCTGCGAAGGGTCTTGATCGTCCAGCGCCAGGATCAACCGCGCGCGGCTGTGCAGGGCGCTGTCCATCGCCTGCAAGTACAGGTGCATCTCGTAGCCAATCACATATTGGTACAACTGGTAGAGCGGGTTGCTGGGCGTCAGCGATACCGGGCTGATGTCGCTGAGGTAGTCCACCACCATCTGCAGAATCTGGCTTTTCAGCGACTCCGGTGGCGGGGTGTCCAGGTGTACAAGGGTGAACATCGTCAGTCTGGCTCCGGGCGTGCGTGATGGCGTGGGCGGCATTGTAACGCCTGTGGGTTTGAGCCTGCTGTGGCATAAGTCGGTGCGATCTGAACGAGGGCGGCCAGGCTTGGGCTATGATGCGCGCCCCTAAAACGCTGTCGTTCATCATCAGGTCACTATGCCCGTTAACGCCCTTTACACCGACCTGTCTGAGTATTACGACCTGATGTGCGCCGACATCGACTACCGGGCGCAAAGCCACTGCATCCACAGGTTGCAGCAACTGTTCGGTAACGCCGGCACGCGCCACCTTGACCTGGCTTGTGGCACTGGGCCGCATGTGCGCCATTTTCTCGATGCCGGCTACACCAGCCGTGGCCTCGACATTAACCAGCCGATGCTGGACAAGGCCGCCATTCGCTGCCCTGAAGCGCAGTTTTCCCTGCAGGATATGTGTGGTTTTACGCTAGCTGAGCCGCAAGACCTGATCACCTGCTTTCTCTATTCCCTGCATTACAGCGGCACCATCGAGCGGCTGAACGCCTGCATCGCCCGCGTGCATGCGGCGCTCGACGCCAATGGCCTGTTCTGCTTTAACGCCGTGGATAAAGGCCAAATCGACAACCGTTTGTTTGTCAGCCATAGCGTCCAGCTCGACGACGACCTGTTCACCTTTAGCTCCGGCTGGCACTACCCCGGCGAGGGCGAACAGCAAGCGCTGCAACTCAGTATTGAAAAGACCACCGCTGCTGAAACCCAGCGCTGGCATGACGAACACCCTATGGTCGCGGTGAGCTTTGTGCAGTTACAGGCGCTGTTGCAGCCGTATTTTGAGGTGCATGTGCTGGAGCATGACTACGAAAAAATCATCCCGTGGGATGGGGCGTCGGGGAATGCGTTGTTTGCTTGCGTGAAGAAGGGGTAAGCATTTCAAACACCCAGAGTCGTAGGGTGAATGGCGTTTTATTCATCCACCGTTGAGGCGTTTGTCCGGGCTACTTGCTACATCCAGTGAATTTTTATCGAATTCGTGGGAGGGGCTTTAGCCGCGACATACGTAAGTGCTCCATAAACCACGTCCGTCAGGACAAAATCTGCTTTCAGGAGGCTGGGGCTGGCGAGCAGTTCCACGGCAGCAGCGCTTCGTAGTCTTCGACGCTCGTGGCCTGGGGCAGGCGTTCGAGGATGTGGCGCAGGTAGGCGT
>CAMCJM010000074.1 GCA_945874835.1 Pseudomonas synxantha
GTGATTGTCCGGCAGCCAGTCTTCGATGGAAGGCGGCAGCAGGTAGCTGGTGTGGCGATCAACTGGGCGGAAACGGCTCATGCTGGGTCTCGCTGAGGGCGGGCCACCATGATCGCAGAAAACCATAGGAAAGCCCGACAGGCTGCTAGCCGCGACTCAACCCAGTCAAGCGTGACGACAACGCCTGCATGGCGCTGCTGACCTGATCCAGCGCCTGGGCATCGCGGGCGTTTTCTTCACTGATGCTATGGATACGCACCGCCAGCTCGTTGATCTCCTGAGTGACATGGCTTTGCTGCTGCGCCGCCACGGCAATCTGCTGGGCGCGCTGGGAGATATCATCGAAACTCTGCACCGTGCTGGACAGCGCTGACGCCGCCCCCTCGGCTTCAACCACCGCATGTTCGGTACGCGCCTCACCGGCTTGCATCGCCTGCACGGCCTGGCGTGAAGCCTGCTGCAAAGCGCTGATCATGGTGCCGATCTCATTCGCCGAGGCCTGAGTTTTACCGGCCAGGGTACGCACTTCATCGGCGACCACGGCAAATCCGCGACCTTGCTCACCCGCACGCGCAGCCTCAATGGCAGCGTTCAGTGCGAGCAGGTTGGTCTGCTCGGAAATCGCCTTGATCACATCCAGCACGGCGCCAACCTGCTGGCTGTCTTTCTCCAACCGACTGATCACCGAGGCCGCGTCAGCCATTTCCGCCGACAGCGCCTTGATGGCTGAGCTATTGGACGCAACCTTCTGCTGACCCTGCTGCACCACTGTCAGTGAACTCTGCGCGGTATTGGCGCAGTCATTAGTGTTCTGCGCCACTTCTTGAGCACTCGACGACATCTCGGTAATCGCCGCAGCCAACTGAGTGTTCTCCTGCCGCTGCTGCTCGGCACGACCGGCCAAGGTGCTGCTCAGGCCGCCCAGTTGCGCGGCTTCGGCCTGCAGATGATCGGCTTCCTCAGCGATGCGCTGAAGCATGGTGCGCAACTGCCCGGCATAGCGATTGACCGCATGACGCAGCGCGCCTATTTCATCCTCACGCGCCACGCTCAATTGCACATCACGGTTAGCCGAGCCACGGCCCAGGGAGTCGATCTGCGCGGTGGTTTCTTCCAGTTGGCCAATCAATTTGCGCCCGGCCAACCAGGCCAGCCCCAGCAACACTGCAAGCAGCGGCAGCAGGAACAGCAGAATATCCCAGGTCAGCGCACGCGCCAAACCCGTGACCCGTTCCTGCGGGGTCGCCAGGCCTATCACCCAGCCGGTGTCGGGCATCACGAACAGGCTGACGCGACTGGCCTGCTTAAGCTGTCCGTCGTTTTCCAGATCCAGGTTGCGAATGGCCCCTGAATTGCTGCTGTTCAGCGCATCTTGCACCGGCTTGAGCCAGCTGTGCTGCTGCGCCAGATCGGCAAACTTGACCATTGCGCTGCCCTTGGCGCCGGTCATATTCGGGAAATGCAGCACGTTACCCGCCTGATCAAGGGCGAAGGCATAGCCATCGGTCACCTTGCCCTGCTCGGTTAGAAAGCGCGCCAGATCATCCAGCAGCAAATCCAAGGTCGCGACGCCGGCAAAACGCCCGTCAAGCTGGTAAGGCACGCTGCAGGTGACCATCGGCACGCCAGTCACCGCATCCTGATAAGCCTCCGACCACAGGCACTGTCCTGCCTTGCTACTGCGCGCACCGGTGTACCAAGCATCGTTGTGGTACCCAGGGCCATCAGCCGCGTTGTAATCGTCGGAATAGCTCAAGCGGCCATCCGCGCCGCGCGCCCAGAAGAAGCTGCGGCGCACCGCGCCCTCGCTGAAAGCATTTGGCTCCGGCCACACCCCGCCGCCGGCAATCGCTTTATCACCTTGGCTATCGATCAGGTTGGGCAGGCTATTGAGGTACAGCGGTTCTTCACGCGGCAGCACTTCGGCCAAGTGCGCCAGGCTGGACGTCACCCCATCTATCTTGGCCAACTGCAACGCCAGCTGACGCACGATGGCACTACCGGTCTGCTCGATCAGCTCGCCACTGGCTGCAACAACGCGTGGCTGGCCACGTAAAGCCATCACAGCAAAAACCGCCAGCGCGGTAAGAATCAAAAGGACGATACAACCCAGGGTCAAACGCTGCGACAACCGAGCGGGAACTAAAGCCATGCCATTATTCCTGCGTGGAAAAGATATTCAAGGGAACTACCAAAACTGCCTACTAACGCTCCCGGTTCCAAAGGCAAGGTCGGGGCCTGCAATACTGCGTTGCTTACACAATTTACGTGCACACAATCTGACGCCGACGTAAGTGCTGGATGCATGCAGTGAGTTATAGATGAATAAGCGCAAGGCCGGAACAGTTAAGCGTTGCAGAGCCGCGCGCCTAAGCAGGTTGCCACAGCCCGAAGCAGTTGCTCAGCCACCCCGTCAAACAATCAAACCACAGCACAGGTCCATTTGCCTGTACGCGCCAGTCCGTTAAGCTCCAGCTACTGCCCCACCCACCGCAAAAGGATGCCCATCATGCTTCGTCTTATATCACTGGCTGCCGGCCTTGCCCTTTCCAGCAGCGCCCTCGCCCTATCCCTCGCCGACCTATCGCAAAGCGATGCCAGCGGCGGTCTGAAAGACGCCCTCAGCCAAGGGGCCAAAGTGGCCGTGCAGCAACTTGGCAAACCGGGTGGCTTCAGCAACAACCCGGACGTGCGCATCGAACTGCCGGGCAACCTCGGCAAAGCTGCAAAAACCATGAAGATGATGGGCATGGGCGCGCAGGTGGACCAGCTCGAGGCGAGCATGAACAAAGCCGCCGAAGCCACCGTACCGCAAGCACAAGCCCTGCTGCTCGACTCCGTGAAGAAAATGACCGTGCAGGACGCCAAAAGCATCCTCAGCGGCCCGCAGGACTCCGCCACCCAATACCTGAACAAAACCAGCCGCGAACAGATCCGCGCCAAGTTCCTGCCTATCGTCAAACAAGCCACCGCGCAGGTCGGCCTGGCCAAGCAATACAACAGCTTCGCCGGCCAAGCCGCGAGCTTTGGCGTGATCGACGCGAAAAGCGCGAATATCGAGAACTATGTGACTGAGCAAGCGCTGGACGGCCTGTTCACCATGATCGCCGAGCAGGAAGCCAGCATCCGCGAGAACCCGGCGGGTGCGGCGACTAGCTTGGCGAAGAAGGTGTTTGGGGCGTTGTAAGGCTGAGCACCCTGAAAAATGCGACGGCGCTTTATCTCAGGGCGGAGGACTGCGTGTAGCGGCCTACGATGTGTGCCAGCGTCCCATCATCGCGTAGGCGCGCTATCGCGGCATTCAGTGGCTTAAGCAACTCGGCCCGAGAGCTGTGCAGGCGAACGCGCAGCTCCGAGCGATTGACAACGGGCCCCGGCTCAATCTTGTCAGCCAATCGACTGATTTCCGGGTGGCTGGCAAGGAGGTAGGTCAGTTCCAGACGATCAATGATACCCGCGTCTGTTCGGCCCAGGGCCACGCTGGTGAGCTGGGCCACGCTATTGGGTCTGTCGACGCGCGTGAAGTACTGACTGCCAACATAGCCATAGCCCCTGACAGTCGAGATGGCCCGCCCACGCAGGTCTTGCAGATCAAGGAAAGTAAAGCGCTTCCCACGGTGAAAAACGATCACTTCCTCCGCCGTTAAGACTGGATCACTCCACAGGGAAACGGCAGCCTGCTCCGCGTCGCTCCGCCAGGCTGGATTGAGGCAGCATTCGAGCTGCACGATGGCATCCCTGAAATGCTTTTGCGCACGTAACGGCGGTTGTGGCGTGTCTGCTACCAAGGTCTCGTCCATCTGCAAGTCAAGTGCCTGCATGACATCATTGAGAATGCCACTGACCTGTTCACCGCGAACAATCCAGTAGGGCTCCCAACTCTCATTACTCACCGCATACCTTAAGGTGGATGCCGACACCACCAGGGGACATGCCAACAGCAAAAAAACGAATCGCGAATACCAGCTATTCATCTTCTACTTCCTAAGGATGCGCTGAGACTATCTTCGATAGTCTGGATCATGCCGCAAAGGCATGAGCAGGGGGAACAGCAACCCCGTTCCAAGCAGTGCGATCGAGCGCGAAGGGCCTCCGACTCGACTGCAAAGCAAAGGGCAATCACCTCTATAGCTGCACCACCTGAGCGACTTGCTGGCTGCAGCGTTTGGCATCATTGACCATCGCTTCCAACTCGCTACTGACCAACTCATCGTGCCCTAGCCAACTGACTTTTTGCGCCAGCCGATAGTGGTAGCGAATCCCATCGCTGATTGACTCGCTATCGAGTTCAAGGTCGAACCAGGCTGAACGCATCTCACAGCGCTGGATCGGCTTCAGCATTTGCCCGCCGGTCAAGGTGATGGTGTATTCAACAATGCTTGGATCGCCCAGATACAAATCGGCACGCTGCCCATTACGCCGATAGTTGAGCAGGTCATCCCACTTCTCGCTCAGGTAGGCATCGGTGTAGACATAACCGTCCGTGAGCGCCTCAAGTGCTCGCTCATTGGTCATAGACACCTGGACGTCATAACGCTCAGGAATCACAAACGCCAAGTCAGCACGGCGCACATGACAGTCGCTGATCTGCACCCCGAAGTTATCGCAAATATCCTGGTCCGATGCGCTCACACCTTGATAGTGATCGGCCATGCCTAATTGCATCAGAGGGCCGCGCAACAGCGTAACTGTCGCCTGCGTCGCGGCGTGGCCGTGCTTATCGAGGCGAGCGTGTTTATCGAGTTGAATACTGAGTTGTGCAGGTGGCAGCTCAATATAATCCTCACGCACTTGCCCTTGCGCATCACTGACCATGACCCAGCGATCGTGAATATCCGACAAAGTCTGCCCTGGCGCAAAAACGGGATTGGTCGGGTCTAGCCACCACGTTTGCTCACCGACTTGAGCACGCACGATGGCGTGATTTGGCGCAAGGGGCCCGGGGATCAATAGAGACTCTGCCACATCACCCCGGCTGACCCAGGCAATCTCGGCCGACAGCCCACTGGCCCTGAGCATGGCGGTCAGCAACGTCGCCAGATCTTTACAGTCGCCGTAACCGCGCTGCTCAATTTCTTGCAGACTGAACGGCACATAGCCGCGCTCAGAGGCGCGCCAATCGCCTAAGTAGCGATACTGCGTATTGATATGCTGCATTAACGCAGCCACCTGCTGGGCAGGCGGCAAGCCTTTTACAGCAGCGACTGCCAAGGCACTCTCAGGGGGTAACTGAGCGCTGAGTATGTGCTTGTAACGTTGCGCCAAAGGGCCGAAGTAACTCTGCACCTGCAGGCTGCTGCCGATCTCAATGCGCGGAATATGGCGAATGTAGGCGTTGGGCGACTCGTTGATAAAGTTGCGATAAACCGGAGTATTTTGCTCGACATCCAACACCTTGCCATCGACCGAGCGGATAACGGTGAAATCGTCCAGCAGTTCACCACGCCAAAGGAGTGGCTGTCCGGCGGTGAAGCGCGCGTTGAAATGATCCCGGCGCACTGCGCTGGGGGCAAACCTCAGGGTGTAGTGGAGCTGATTGATCAGCGGCTGCGCCGCAATGCGCTCACGCACGGTATAGCGAACTTGAGTACCAACCCGCAGCGCCGGAAACGCCAGTGACGTCTGTTTATCGCGGGAAAATCCCTGATCAGGATTCGGCGCCGTGCGTGTATCGATTTGCGTTTCATGCAGTGGTATCGGTTGCCCGCCCGGCTGCACATACTCAGCATTAACCACCTCAAACTTGTCGGTTTCGACATGGCTAAAGTCAATGCGCGAGAGCATTTCACGGCCAATTGGTTTGAGTATGATGTAGCGATAAGTCGTCGTACAGTCCGAGCTGGCATCAGTACTGAAGTGGCAGTGCATATCAATTTCGCTGGCCAACGCTGCTTCGGCCATAGGTTGCAATGCAGCCGATGCGGTGTGTGTAGCCAGCATCAGGCTGATGCCGATCAGCGACCGGTAAAGCGAAAAACGGTACATAAGCGCCCCAGTAAAACGGTGCTGAAGGCACCGAAAGGCCAGAGATAATCGCCCCAATGAAAATCAATCGCAACAAAAAATATCAACTATCGCCTTCAATGAAACGCTTAAAACACCCGAGATAGAGGCCTCGACGCAGCGAACACCCCGGACAACTGCCGCAACGGCGGATGAAAAAGCGTCATCCACCCACGCCATGACCAGCAATGTGCGGGGCCGTAGGGTGGACAACGCGCAGCTTGTCCACCGGTATGTGCAAAGCCTTCATCACCCACCAGCGCCGTCACATGCTCTGGCTTTTCAATCGGCAGTCTCGCGAACGCAGGCAAACGCCCCGTCAGTAAACCTAAAAATTTTCGCGGCCATGTGCCGCTCCTACTTCCTGGGGAAAGCTGCCCACATAAAAAAACCAGACCCTAAGGTCTGGCTTCTTCACATCATCTGCCGCTCATTCAGGCGGGCTTTGACTCCGCTTCATTAACCCGGAACCACGCCGCATACAGCGCCGGCAGGAACAGCAAGGTCAGCGCTGTGGCAACGATCAAGCCGCCCATGATGGCCACCGCCATTGGCCCAAAGAACACGCTGCGCGACAGCGGGATCATCGCCAGTACGGCCGCCAGGGCAGTCAGCACAATGGGACGGAAACGCCGCACGGTGGCTCCGATAATCGCGTGCCAGCGGTCCATGCCCGAGGCGATGTCCTGCTCGATCTGGTCAACCAAAATCACCGAGTTACGCATGATCATCCCCGACAGGGCGATGGTGCCGAGCATGGCCACAAAGCCGAACGGTTGCTGGAACACCAGCAAAAACAGCGTAACGCCAATCAAACCCAGCGGCGCGGTGAGGAAGACCATGGCCGAGCGCGAGAAGCTCTTGAGTTGCAGCATCAACAAGGTCAACACCACCACGATAAACAGCGGCACACCCGCATTCACCGAAGCCTGACCACGACTGGAGTCCTCAACTGTGCCGCCGACATCCAACTGGTAACCATCCGGCAGTTGCGCGCGCACCGGTTCAAGGGTCGGCAGGATCTGCTTGATCAGACTGGCTGGCTGTTCCTTGCCGTAGACATCCGCACGAACGGTGACCGTTGGCAGACGATTGCGGTGCCAGATGATGCCTTCCTCAAAGCCATATTCCAGGGTGGCGATCTGCGACAGCGGCACACTGCGGCCGCTTTCGGTCGGCACAGCCAAGCTTGGTAGCAAACCCAATTGCTGGCGTTCGCTAAGTGTGCCGCGCAAGAGGATTTCGATCAGCTCATTACCTTCGCGGTATTGGCTGACGGACGAGCCGGTCAGCGAGCTTTGCAGAAAGCGCGACAAGTCGGCGGTGCTCACACCCAGGGCACGAGCACGCTCTTGATCGATGTTCATGCGCACCACTTTGCTCGGTTCTTCCCAGTCCAGGTGCACATTGGTCACATGAGGGTTATCGCGTACTTTGTCCGCGACTTGGCGGGCCAATTGGCGAACTTCATCGATGTGCTCACCGGATACGCGAAACTGCACCGGGTAACCCACGGGCGGGCCGTTTTCCAGGCGCGAAATGCGCGTGCGCAGGGTGGGGAACTCATCCTGCATCAACTGGATCAGCCAGGTGCGGATCTTCTCCCGCTCTTCGATGCTTTTCGCCAGCACCACAAACTGGGCCACGCTGGCGGCCGGCAGTTGTTGATCCAGCGGCAAGTAGAAACGCGGCGAACCCGTACCGACATAGGCGACAAAGTTGTCGATGCCTTCGTGACCACTGAGGAGTTTTTCCAGGCGTTTGGCCTGTTCTTCGGTGGCCTCCAGCGAGGTGCCTTCGCTGAGTTTCAGGTCAACCATCAGTTCCAGGCGACCGGAGGCCGGGAAGAACTGCTGCGGCACAAAACGGAACAGCACAATGGACGCAACAAACAACCCCACGGTCAGCAGGATCACGGTTTTACGCCGACGCACACACCATTCAACTGCCGTGCGCACACGGTGATAAAAGGGCGTGCTGTAGGGGTCATGCCCCCCATCACGCGCGCCATGTTTAGCCGCATGCAACTTGGCCAGATCGGGCAGCAGCTTGGCACCCAGGTAGGGCACAAACACCACGGCGGCAATCCACGACACCAACAGCGCAATGGTCACCACTTCAAAAATCGAACGGGTGTATTCGCCCGTCCCCGACTGCGCGATGGCAATCGGCAAGAAGCCTGCCGCGGTGATCAGCGTACCGGTGAGCATGGGGAAGGCGGTGCTGGTCCAGGCATAACTGGCCGCTTTGACGCGGTCATAGCCCTGCTCCATTTTGATCGCCATCATTTCCACGGCGATGATTGCATCGTCCACCATCAAGCCCAGCGCCAGCACCAGCGCACCGAGGGAAATCTTGTGCAGGCCGATGCCCAGGTAATACATGGCGGCAAAGGTCATCGCCAGCACCAGCGGAATCGACAACGCCACCACCAAGCCGGTGCGCATGCCCAGCGAGAAGAAGCTCACCAGCAAGACGATCACCACCGCCTCAGCGAGTACGCGGACGAACTCACCGACACCGGTTTTCACCGCAGCGGGCTGATCCGAGACTTTGCTCAGTTGCATGCCGGCCGGCAGGGTTTCCTGCAGCCGCGAGAACTCGCCTTCAAGGGCTTTGCCCAATACCAGAATGTCGCCGCCGGTTTTCATGGAAACCGCCAGACCAATAGCATCCTCACCCATAAAGCGCATGCGCGGTGCGGGTGGATCATTGAAGCCACGCTTGACCTCAGCCACATCACCGATGCGGAAGGTGCGCTCGGCCACCCGGATGGGGAAATTGCGGATCTCATCAACCGTTTCAAACCGCCCGGTTACACGCAATTGCACACGGTCGGAAGCGGTTTCAAAAAAGCCGGCAGCGGCCACCGCGTTCTGCTCTTCGAGCGCCTTCTGCACGGCAGCCAGAGGCAGGCCCAGGGTAGCGAGTTTGGTGTTGGACAGCTCGATCCAGACCTTCTCATCCTGCAGGCCCAGCAGCTCCACCTTGCCCACATCCTTGACGCGTTGCAGTTGCAGCTGGATGCGGTCGGCATAATCCTTGAGCACGGCGTAATCAAAACCCTCGCCGGTCAAGGCGTAGATATTGCCGAACGTAGTACCGAATTCGTCGTTGTAAAAAGGCCCCTGGGTACCTTGCGGCAAGGTATGGCGAATGTCGCTGACCTTCTTGCGCACTTGGTAGAACAGATCGGGAATATCTTTGGAATGCATCGAATCTCGGGCAACGAATGTCACCTGCGATTCACCCGGACGCGAGAACGAGATGATCTTGTCGTACTCGCCGGTTTCCATCAGTTTCTTTTCAATGCGTTCGGTGACCTGACGCGACACCTCTTCGGCACTCGCGCCCGGCCAATTGGTTCGCACTACCATGGCTTTGAAGGTAAAGGGCGGGTCTTCGCTTTGCCCCAGATTGATGTACGACACAGCCCCGACCACGGCCAACAGCAGCATGAGATACAGCACGATTTGGCGGTTACGCAGCGCCCAGGCGGACAGATTGAAATCCATCGGGCTTACTCCTTGACCGTCAGACTGGCCGTGGCCGTGAGTTCAACCACGCGATTGTCACGATCAACCGGGCGCACTTTCTGGCCTTCCTGCAGCACCTGGCCACCGGCGGCCACCAGCCAATCGGTGGCCTGCAAACCTTCAAGTACCGGCACGCTTTTCTCGCCGTAAGCACCGATGCGCACATAGGTCCGCTTGAGGGTGGAATCCTTGGGATCAACCACCCACACATAGGGTTTGCCTTGCTCAGCGGTTAGCGCCGAGAGCGGCACGGCCAGCGGCACCTCACCGTTATGGGCGATAAACACGCGAGCACTCTGACCCAGCTCGGCCGGCACTTTGCCTTCAACAAAGGCGACGCGGGCGGCAAAGGTACGCGACTGCGGGTCTGCCGATGGCGACATTTCACGTATGCGCCCCGGGAAGCGTTGGTCCGGCTGCGACCACAGTTCAACGGCAACGTCCTGACCCACCTTGAAGCGCTCGAAGGCTTGCTCCGGCAGGTTGATCAGCACTTCTCGCTCACCGTCGGCCGCCAAGGTAAATACGCTTTGTCCGGCAGCCACCACTTGCCCGACTTCCACCATGCGTTGCGCCACCACGCCATTCTGCGAGGCGCGCAGCACGGCATAGCCAGCCTGGTTATCAGCCACATTGAACTCAGCCTTGACCTGCTTGACCCGCGCCTCTGCAGAGCGATAGGTGTTTTCCGCGTTATCAAACTGCGAGCGGCTGACCAGATTACGTGCCTGCAGGGCTCTGTAGCGCTCACGCTCGGCACGCGCCAGTTGCAGATTGGCCTCGGCCGCAGCGACCTGAGCGCGGATGGCTTCCAATTGCAGGCGCACATCTTGCGGGTCCAGTTCGGCCAGCGGCTGGTCCTTCTTCACCCGCGCGCCCACATCGACCAGGCGCTTGGTCACTTTGCCGGCGATGCGAAACGCCAACTGCGGTTCAAGCCGCGCACGCACTTCACCAGGGTAGGCATCCACCAGCTCACCGGCCAGTTGCGGCTGAACCACCATGGCAGGACGCACGGCAACGGTTTCCGGCTCCGTATTGCCACACGCGGCAAGAAGCACAACAAGGCCAACAGGCACAGCAACAGACAAGGCGCGACGCAGCATGATAGGTAACCTTTGCAGAGGCTCTTGAATATTTAAACTGGCGGGTATAGTAAAAATAGCAAACTCACTAGTCCACTATTAAAAACGCCCTATGCCAAACAAAGTGTTGCCACCCAGCGGCCCAGGCCGCCCGAAAGACCTGGTCAAGCGCAAAGCCATCCTGGAAGCGGCGAAAAGCCTGTTTCTCAGCCGTGGCTATGACGGCAGCAGCATGGACGTGATTGCCGCCGAAGCAGGCGTTTCCAAACTCACGGTGTACAGCCACTTCACTGACAAGGAGACGCTGTTTGCCGAGGCGGTGAAATCAAAATGCGAAGAACAACTGCCTGAGTTGCTCTTCGAATTGAATGACGATGCGCCGATAGAGCAGGTGCTGCTGGGCATCGGCCGCGGCTTTAATGCCTTGATTAACAGCCGCGAGTCTGTGGAGTTGCACCGGGTAATGGTGAGCCTGGCCGCGCAGGACTCGAAACTCTCGCGCCTGTTTTATGAGGCCGGTCCTCAGCGCGTGCTCAACGGCATGGAGGCCTTGCTGCGCCGGGCCGCCCAACACGGCAAATTGCACGTAAGCAATCCGCTGGCTGCGGCGGATCATTTCTTTTGCTTGATCAAGGGAGGGGCCAATTTCCGCCTGCTAATCGGCTGCGGTGATGCCCTGCAAGGCGAGGCGGCAGAAGCCCACGTGCGCGATGCCGTCAGCGTGTTTCTGCGCGCCTTTCGCGCCGATCAAGCGTCGTAGGTGGGTGCGGGGCCGGTGAAGCCCAACACTGGATTGCATGGGTTGGGCTGCGTGCCTCAACCCAACCTACGCCATACAGCGCCTCATCCTTGAACAAGCAGCAAAGCTACTCGCTTGTCGCCTGCAGCTTCTTTTTCGGGTAGATGTCGTAGCGGCTGGATTTGCCTTCCAGCGCATAACCCGGCTTGGCCCCTTCAATCAGCGGGGCTTTGCGCGGGCGCTTGACCACAACGCGGTGGCTGGCCAATTGCAGCGCCGCCTCCAGCAGGGCTGGTGCGTCCAGATCGTCACCGACAAAGGGGCGGAACAGGCGCATCTCTTTTTTCACCAACGCACTCTTATCGCGGTGCGGGAACATCGGGTCCAGGTAGATCACCTGCGGCGGCTCGCCCTGCCAGTTACGCATCAGGTCGATGGCATTGCCGGTGAGCAGTTGCATCTGTGCGGCAATCGGGGCCACATCACGATCCAGCGCCGCCCGTGCCAGACCATCCGCCAGTAACGCAGCGATCAACGGCTGGCGTTCGATCAACGTCATCCGACAGCCCAAACTGGCCAGCACAAAGGCGTCGCGGCCCAGGCCTGCTGTAGCGTCCAGCACCTGCGGCCGAACACCGGGTTGCACGCCCACGGCCTTGGCAATCATCTGCCCGCTGCCGCCGCCGAACAGCCGGCGGTGCGCCACCGCACCTTCGACAAAATCCACCTTGACCGGCCCCGGTGCCTGCGGCCCCAGCTCAACCAACTGCAAGCCGCCCTCGCCCAGCTGCAACGCAAACTCACAATCGCCCTGCAGCGGCAAGCACAGGCGACTTGCCCACTGCTCTGCAGCCGCCTGCAAGTGCGGCGCGAGGGCCTGCATACGAATTCTGGCGATTAGCCGTTCATCACTCATTAGAAAATGTGCTCAAAAAACACTCAATTGACTGCCGTAACAGCCGACAACCTGCCTGAGCGGCATTTTGCCAGACCCGGCAGCATCCAGCCGCATCGAGTTCGCCATGTTTGATGTGACCTCTGCCCCACGCAGCCTCCCCTCTCTGCCGCCAACAACAGCGGCTCGCTCAGCGAAACACTGGATGAAGGCGTGCGCACCTCACTGGATTATCAGATTCTGCGGCGCACCCTGATGCCTGATGCAGAGCCACCAGAGGTGCCGGCCAGCCCACCTGAAACACCTAGCGAACCACCCGCCGTCACGGCTCAAGCCAGCGACTTCCAGGCCATGGCCGCGCAGCGTGAACTCGAACTGAACGTCAACATCAATACCGAGCCGCAACTGACCGACCCGTTGGTGCTGGACTTAGCGGGGAATGGCTTCAGCACCAGCGGCCTGACGCGCCCGGTGCGCTTTGATCTGGATGGCGATGGTCGGCTTGATCAAATCAGCGTGCCGACTGGCGACGATGCCCTGCTCGCTTATGACCGCAACGGCAACGGCCGGATTGATGATGGCCGCGAGCTGTTCGGCGATCAGAACGGTGCCGCCAACGGTTTCGCCGAGCTGGCCAAGTACGACGACAACGGTGATGGCCGCATCGACAAGCAGGACGCGATCTTTGAGCGCCTGACGCTGCTGCGCTTCGATGCTCAAGGCAGGCAATCCAGCCAGTCGCTGACGCAAGCCGGCGTAAGTGTCATTGAGTTACAGGCGCGGGATGTACAGATCGCCTTGGGCGCATACGATCAAATCGCCCAACTCGGTCGCTTTGAGTTTGCTGATGGCCGCAGCGGCGTCGCGGCCGACCTGCTGCTGGCGCAGCGCTAAGCGGCGCAGCGATCAGAGCAAGCCCAATTGCTCCGTGCGGGCGTCACCCTCTGGCTCTGGCAGGGCAACCAGTCCGGGCAGACGCTGCATGAGCTGCTGATGAAAGCGCTGCGCCAGTTGCGGTGCAAGACGGTTGTCCGAGGTGTGCAGAAACACATAGGGCGCGCGACCCTCCTCGATCCAGCTCGCCACTTTGTCCAGCCAAGGGGCCATAAACGGGTCATTGGCCGACACCTCGGGATGGCCAATAAAGCGCACCTGCGGCGACTGACTAAAGGCTGTCGGACGCAGGGGCAAGCGCGGCTTTTTGGCTTGAGCATGCAGCACGGCCGGCGCGCGCGAGTCACAACTGAACAGCGCCCGCGAATCGAGACAGATTCGCTCAATGCCACGCGCGTGCAGCAGGCGATTCAGGCGGCGCTCGTCCTCGCCTTTATCAAAGAACGCCGGATGACGGACTTCCACGGCCAACTCACCGGCCTGCCATGGCTCAAGAAAGCTGTGCAGTTCGGCCAAGCGTGCGGGTGTAAAACTCGCGGGCAGCTGTAACCAGTAAGGCGCGACGCGCGGCCCCAGAGGCGCTAACAAACGGCGAAAGGTCTCAGCCGCGTCCAGGTTTGCGCGCAAGTCGCCGTTATGACTGACCTCACGCGGCAACTTGGCACAAAAGCGCAGCGCTGCCGGCATACGCGCCGCCCAGCGCGCCACGGTCTCGACCGAAGGCGACGCATAGAAGGTGGTATTGCCCTCAACCGCATTAAACACGCGGGCGTAATGGGACAAGAATTCAGCACCGGGGGCGTGCGCTGGATACAAAGAACCGCGCCAGGCGGGCTCGTTCCAAGAAGGACAACCGAGAAAGTAAGGCAGCATTAGGCGTAGAGGTCGAGCCCCATCACCTGCTGAGCATCCATCTCACTGGCAAAACTGGCAGTCGTGCTGTACGCGGCCAAGGCCTGAGCAGCACGGTTGTTCAGTTGCGGTTGGTAGAGCGGGTCTTGCAGGCGGGTTGGCAGGTTCTCAATGCTGGCGTTGCTGGCTTCAACCTTGCGCGCTTGAGCGACTATTTCCAGCCCTTGGCTGCTGGCTGGAGCGGCCGGTTGTTCACGACGGGTTTCAATTTCACGCTGCGCATCCCGAAACGGCGTGACTGCAGCGCCCTGGCGGGGGGGGGGCGGTAAAGCCGTCAATGCGCATTAATTACTGCTCGGTGTGATCAGCCAAGGATGAAGCGCTGTCATGGCAATTTAGCCCTCGCCACGCTGCTTGGCAATCAGACAGCGCCTTTAGGCGTTGCGACTTGATCACGTAGATAAACCGGCTGCGCCAAATCGGCCTCAAGGGCTTCGCCACGGGCCCAGGCAAAACCAGCCAAACTGAGCAAATCCTCAGCATGCGGCAACATTGCGGCATCCTGTGCGCTGGTCACCACCGGGATACGCGCGGCAAAGGTGCCCCAACCCGTGCCTGCGGCAAACCAGTCGCCCGACGCGTCACGCGGCAAGCAGGCACGCTCCGGCGGCAAGACGGCCTCGACACCGGCCAAGCGCATTTCGCCCTGCTCGGCGCGGTAGCAGCCCCAATAGACTTCATCCATGCGCGCATCAATCGCCGCAGCCACTTGCTGTGCGCCATGCTCGCGCAGGCTGCGCTGGGCTAGCACGGCCAAGTTTGAAACCGGCAATACCGGACGCTCCAAGGCAAAGGCCAGGCCCTGCACCACACCGATGGCAATGCGCACCCCGGTAAAGG
>CAMCJM010000075.1 GCA_945874835.1 Pseudomonas synxantha
GTGCCGCCGCCGAATTTCGGCAATGATGTCCATCGATAACACCCCAGATTCTCCGGCCAAAAGACCGAATGGTTGCACACACCGGGGTGGAAACTATTGGACGCTGTTTACCCCGGGAATCTGGAAAGTTTTCCACGCTGTTTCACACAATAAAGCTAAAGCAGGTGGATGAAGGCAAGATGACACGTTGTCGCGCTAAAGAAGATAAAGCGCACGCAACAAAAAACCCGCTGATATCGCTATCAGCGGGCTTCATGTATGGCGCAGCGGACGGGACTCGAACCCGCGCCCCCCGGCGTGACAGGCCGGTATTCTAACCGACTGAACTACCGCTGCATGTCGGTGGACTTTCGTCCGTACAACTCTTGCTTCGCCTGATGATCAACCTAGGTTTCTCATCTCAACCTGAGCATGCTCAAGCTGGAAATATGGCGCAGCGGACGGGACTCGAACCCGCGACCCCCGGCGTGACAGGCCGGTATTCTAACCGACTGAACTACCGCTGCGCGTCGGTGGACTTTCGTCCGGTTTGACAAGAGTGGTGGGTGATGACGGAATCGAACCGCCGACCCGCTGCTTGTAAGGCAGCTGCTCTCCCAGCTGAGCTAATCACCCGCTGCTTGCGAGGCGCGAAATTTACGCAAGGGGCGCACCTAAGTCAACACCCTGCTTCAAGTTTTTCTAAAAAAGAGGAAAAAAGTTCGCACAAGTCCGGTGCCTGCTTATGGCCGCCCGCACCATTAAGCAGCCTCACGCAGCGCCTACTGAGTGACTCGCACACTCAACCGTGCAGCGACCTGATTACCCTCGGCGCGATCCAGCCCTGCTTCGGCGATGTGCACGCCCTGCTCCTGCAACACGTTGAACCAGCGCAGCAACTGCGCAAAGGGTGCTGGCTGCAGATTAAGTTGCAACACGCCTGCCTCTGAGCTGTCCAGGCGCTCGATGACCAAGCCCTGGGTCGCTGCCGTAGCGGTAACCGTACCCTGCAACCGGGCAGGGTCGAGTACTTGTTGCGTCGTTCCAGCCAGGTTGCGTGCCAATGGCGCTTGGCTGACCAGGTAAGCATTCAGCTCGCGCTGGCTCTCAAAGGCGCTGCGAGCAGCCTGCAAGCGCTCCTGAGCGGGTAGCCAGAGCGTCAGGTAAAGCACGACCAGCAACAGGAATGACCCCAGACTGCCCAAGGCAAACTGCTCACGTGCTGCCAATGCCCGCCAGCGTTGCAGCAACTGTGAGTTATCCAACTGCGCGGTGAATCCTTTTGAGGTCATGTTCATTCTCCGATTACCACCCGTGCGCTCACGCCAGAACCTTCGCGACTGGCCGAACCGAGCTGAACGGTTAAGCCACTGCCTTGTAAACGTTCGCGCAAAACCTCCAATTCGGCGAAGTCGGCCGCCTGCACTTGCTTGGCCAAATCGCCGCGCACTTCACTGAAGTCCAGCTGGCTGATTTGCACCTGCCCGCCGGTGGCCGTCACGGCTGCGCTGACGTGTGCCAATAACACCAGCAAACGGCTTTGACCGCCTCCACTGGCGGCATTGAGGTGCTGATCAAACTGCGCACGCAGGTTGACCAGCTTGCTGTCCTGCGGAAACAGCTCTTTGTACAGCGCGGCGCTGGCGGCCGCGTAGTCATCGGCTTGGCGCTGCAGATGCCAAGCCTGGGCCATCGTAAAACTCCATTGCAGCACCACCCAGAGCCCCAACAAGGCCAGCACTGGCCGCCAGCGGGACCACTGACCGCTGCCGGCCTGCACCGCGAACTCGGCCTGCGCCAGGTTGCTGCTCACCGGCTGCTCGGCCAGCCAGGCAAAAGGTTCAGCAACCGACTGACGCTCATCCACGGGATTCAATGACTTATCCTGCGGCGCACACCAGGCGGTGATCGGCGCGTTGCACTGCGCACTGAGGGCGGGCCAGTCCTCGCTTTGCAGTGCCATGCGGGCCACATTGTCCCCACCCAGCAACCAGCGGCCACCCGCCTGCAACAGCGCAGTGCCGGGCCCCGGTAGCAGGTCGGCGTCCACGGCAATCACCTCAGGCGCTTGCCCGCACAGGGCCAACCAATCTGCAAGCCAACGGCGGCGCACTGCAAAAACCCGGTGGCGACCGTCTTCCAGCACCTCGCCAAGGGCCAGGTGCATCTGCTCGACCTCCTCGGCCAGCAGTTCTTCCACCGCAAACGGCAGCGCCTGCCGTAGCCAGCGGGCCTTGCGTGTAGGCAGCGTGACGGCGCAGGCCGTGATCGCTTCAACCGGCAACACCAACGTCCAACGCCCGGTGAGCTGCGACTGCACCTCATTGAACGGCATGGATTCACAAACACCGTCCACCACCCACTGCACGGGCAAATCCGCCTGCGCGCCGGCACACGCGGCGGGTGGCAAAAATACGTAGGCCTGACTCATGGCTCAACTTCCTTAACGGGTGCAGGTGCAAGACCGCCCTGCCCCAAATCACGGTTTAATACATAGACCTGACCGTCGCTGGCGCGCTGCAGCGTGCTACGCAACACCTGCCGACGCTCACCGACAGTGACCTCTGTCAGCACCTGAAAATACTGGCTGCCCACTGCCAAGCCCTGGCTTTGCACCTGCAGCCCACCCAGTTGGGCGATAAAACTTTGCACATCGCGGTAGCCGTCCGCGCCACGCGACGCCACCAAGCCCTGCGCCGTGCTCAGCGGTATGCCCTCAGCCAGGCTGCTCAGCACCCGGGCGCTGGCCGTGTTGACATTCAGCGTGGCGTCCACCGGCAAGGCGCTGACATACGGCAGTAACCGCTGGTAATCGGCTTCGGTCATCTCCAGCAACAGGCGCAACTCGGACACATCGCTCAGCGCTCGGTTTGCAGCGCGATAAGGCGGCTGCGCGAGCAGGTATTGGTTGTCTTCTGCGCCGTAGCCACCACTGGGCTGATCATCCGCGTCCAGCCAATCCATCAGGCGCTCGGCATACGGCGCATCGACCTGCAGACTCAACAGCAGACGGCGAAATTGCACCACGGCTGCCTCGTTGGGCTGGCCCTGACGCAGCAGGCTGTTGAGGTTGAAGCGGCTGGTCAGATCAATAATCTGCAGGCGCAGATCGCCGCCTTCATCCAGCGCAAAGGGCGCAGGCGGCTTGGCCCAGATCTCGCCCAGATGATCAATCGGCGCACGCGGGTCACCGCCTTGCAGGTCACGCTGCAAAATAGCCTTGGCCAGAATCTCGCCACCCACGGCGTAGTGCAGCGCCTGACGCACATGCAGTTGGTTGGCGCTGCTGCGAATCGACAATTGCTGGCGGGCAATAATCCCGGCACTGACCACCGTCACCACCGCCACCACAAGCAACACCGTGATCAAGGCCATGCCGCGCTGTCGGGTCATGCGGAAGGCTCCGGCTGGCTGGGGTCTTGCGCGTCGTCTTGTGGCGCTTGCTGGATGCGTTTGGGTACGCCTTCGGGCAAGCGCAGCAGGCGGCGGATTTCACCGTAGCGGCGGTGCTGCAAAACCAATTCGACCGCCTGGGGCAACGCTGTCAGGGCCTCGGCCTGATTGCTCCCCTGCGGCGGCCAGTTGGTTTGCCACGCGCCCTGTTCATCGAGGTAGCGCAATTGCAGGGCCGTGACGCCCTCATGCGCGTTTTGCACCTGCGGCTGACTGTCCTGCGCCTGATCGAGCACGGTCCAGTATTGGCGCTGCCATTGTTCGCCGCTGAGTTGCCAGCGCACGCGCTGCAGGTCAGCCCGCGGCTGGCCCAATGGATTGCGCCAACCGCTGCGGGTCAGTTCCAGGCTGGGGTTTTCCAAGTCATCACCGAGCAGCGCTGCGCGCACATCGCCAAACGGGTCACGCACTGGCCGGGCCTGCACTTGCAACACATCGCGCTCGAGCGCGGCAATGGCCCGGACCAACTCACGCAGTTGCAATTCATGGGCGCGGGTGACCTTGTCGGTCTGCAGCACGCTGTCGAGCATGCGGTAAGTACCCAGACCCAACAGGGCGAAAATGGCGATGGCAATGAGCAGTTCAAGCAGGGTAAAGCCGCGCATTGTCCTCATGGCGTCACCTCCAGAAAACCGTTCAAGCTGACCGCAGCGCGCTCGCGCAATTCAGCAGTGGAGCGATCCTGCGCGATGGGCACAACCCACAGGGTGACGCGGCGCATGTCGGGCTCGCGGGTGGCCTGTACCTCGCTTTGCCACTGCCAGCGGCGTCCGGCGAACTCCACCTCACCCTGATCACGGCCTTCGGCAACCGGATTCTTCGACAACTGCAATTCAACCAGTTGGTTGTCGGCAATCCACATGGCCAAGGTTTTTTCTTCCAGACGCGAAGCGGTTTGCAGGCTGCGCGCGGTGGCGGTCAATACGCTGGCGGCAACCAACGCGAAAATCGCCAGCGCCACCAGCACTTCTAGCAAGGTAAAGCCGCTCGCGCGCTTGATCATTTGCGCACCGCCACGCTGTCGACTTCAACACTGGGCAACTGAAAACCATCGCTGACCAGGCGCAGACGCAGGCCTTGCGCGCGTCGCTCAGCAATCAGTAAACGAAACGGGCTGATCTCGCCGCTGGACAGCAGTAACAATTGCGGCAGCAAACCGCCCGACTCAGCGCCATCAGCATCTGCTGCGGGCAACGCCAGCGCCGCGCCTTCCAGCTCCACGCTTAACTCAGCCCAGGCGGGTAATAAGTGGGGTTTCTTGCCAAGCGGCTGCCAGCGCCGATTGGATGTGTCGTAACGCAGCACCTGATACGACTCACGGGTAAGCAGCAGGCCGTATTCGCGGTTATCCAGCACGGCTTCTTCGGCCAGCACGCCAATTAATCCGCCCAACCGCTCGGCTTCGTTGTGCAACTCGCGCCCAGGCCCGGCGATGCCCACGCTGAGCACCGCAATCCCGATAAGGCTGCCGAGAATCACCAGCACCACCAGCAACTCAATCAGGGTGAACGCCCCGGCGTGTTTAGGCAGCTGGCGCACTGGGGTCAGAGGTCCCAGTTACCGATGTCGGCATTCTGATCGCTGCCGCCTTCCTTGCCATCAGCGCCCAGCGAATACAAATCGAACGCGCCCTTGGTGCCCGGCGCTAGGTATTGATAAACGTTGCCCCACGGATCGACCGGTAGGCGCTTGAGGTAACCGTCACGGTTCCAGTTCTTCGGCTGCGGGTTGCCGGAAGGCTTTTTCACCAGCGCTTCCAGCCCCTGCTGAGTGCTCGGGTAACTGTGGTTATCGAGCCTGTACATATCCAGGGCAGCGGCCACGGCTTTGATATCGCCCTTGGCCACGGTGACCTTGGCCTGATCGGGCCGGCTCATCACCTGCGGTACGACCAACGCGGCCAAAATCCCCAGAATGACCACCACCACCATGATTTCGATCAGCGTGAAACCCTTTTGACGCTTATCCACTGCTTACCCCACCAACTGATTGAGAGACAGAATCGGCAGCAGAATGGCCAGTACGATCACCAGCACCACCGCCCCCATAAAAACCAGCATAAAGGGCTCGAACAGCCCCACCAGCAGCGCCACTTGGGCACCCAGATCGTTTTCCTGATTGCGCGCTGTGCGCGACAGCATCTGATCCAGCTCGCCCGAGCGTTCGCCGCTGGCGATCATGTGCAGCATCATCGGCGGGAATTGTCCGCTGGCCTCCAGGGCGCGGGTCAGGCTGCCGCCCTCGCGCACCTTTTGTGCGGCAATCACCACGTCAGCGCGAATCACCCGGTTGGCGATGACCTGCGCGCCGATGCCCAGGGCTTCAACCAACGGCACGCCGCTGCGGGTCAGAATCGCCAAGGTTGAGGCAAAACGTGCGCAGTCGGTGGCGCGAATCAAGCGCCCTACCAGCGGGATATGCAGCAAGAAGCCATGCCAGCGCGCCTTGACGGCATCATCGCGTAACGCCCAGCGCAGGGCGAATAAGCCAAACACACTGAGCAGCACCGCCAGCCAGCCCCAACCTTTGACCCAATCGCTGAGGGTGATCAGGCCGCGCGTCAGCGCCGGCAGGGCTTGCCCGGAGTCGACAAACACCCGCACCACGTCCGGCACAACATAGCCAAGCAGGAAGCCGACGATCAGCAGCGAGGCGCACATCAGAATCAGCGGATAGAGCAGTGCCAACTGGATTTTCTGCCGCGACTGCTGGCGTTGTTCGGTGTAGTCGGCCAATTGCTCCAACACTGGCCCCAAGTGACCTGCATGCTCACCCGCCGCCACCGTGGCGCGGTACAGTTCAGGAAAGGCCGAGGGAAATTCTTTCAGGCTGCTGGCCAGGTCATGACCTTCCAGCACGCGGGCACGCACGGCCAGCAGCATGCTTTGAATGCGCGGCGACGTGGCTTGAGCCGCGGCCGCGCGCAAAGACTCTTCGATGGGCAGCGCCGCCTGCACCAAGGTCGCCAACTGGCGGGTGATCAACGCCAGATCGCGCGCCGAAATGCCCCGGTTAAAACTGAAGTGCGGGCCCGCCCCAGCATTTTCTCGCGTGCGTGTGGCTTTAACGTCCAGCGGCGCTAGCTGTCGTTCACGCAGAATCTGCCGCACCTGGCGGGCGCTGTCGGCTTCCAGCACGCCTTTCTGCTGGCGACCTTTGCCGTCGAGAGCAAGGTATTCGAACGCGGCCATTATTCTTCCCTGCTCATTCTTCGCGAGTCACGCGCAACACTTCCTCAACCGTGGTCGCCCCTTCCAGCACCTTGCGCCGACCATCTTCACGGATGCTCGGGCCAAGTGTGCGGGCGTGACGGGTCATGTCCTGCTCGGAGGCGGCGTTGTGAATCAGCGTGCGCAGGTGGTCATCGAACACCACCAATTCGTAGATGCCGGTACGGCCACGGTAGCCCTGCTGATGGCACTCAACGCAGCCACGGGCGTGATACAGCGTCGGTGCCTGCGCGAACGGCACGCCGAGCAGATTGCACTCGGCTTCATCGGCTTGATACGCCTCTTTGCAATGCGGACACAGCACCCGCACCAGGCGCTGGGCCAGCACACCGAGCAAGGACGATGACAGCAGAAACGGTTCGATACCCATATCCACCAGACGGGTAATCGCGCCGATAGCGCTGTTGGTGTGCAGGGTCGAGAGCACCAGGTGGCCGGTCAGCGAGGCCTGTACAGCGATTTCGGCGGTTTCCTTGTCGCGGATCTCGCCGACCATCACCACGTCCGGGTCTTGGCGCAAAATCGCCCGCAGGCCACGGGCAAACGTCATGTCGACCTTGGTGTTGACCTGGGTTTGGCCAATGCCTTCGAGGTGATATTCGATCGGGTCTTCGACGGTAAGAATATTGCGCGTGCGGTCATTCAGGCTGACCAGGCTGGCGTAAAGCGTGGTGGTCTTGCCCGAACCCGTTGGGCCGGTGACCAGCAGAATGCCGTGGGGTTTGCGCACGGTGGCTTCCATCAGATCACGGTCACGCGCACTCATGCCCAGGTGTTTAAGGTTGAGGCGACCGGCTTGTTTATCCAGCAAACGCAGCACCACCCGCTCGCCATTGGCCGAGGGCAGGGTCGAAACCCGCACATCCACTTCACGGCCGCCGACTTTCAGGGAAATACGGCCATCCTGCGGGATGCGCTTTTCGGCGATATCCAGCCGCGCCATGACCTTGATCCGCGAGACCAGCAAGGCCGCCAGCTCGCGCTTGGGTTCGAGCACTTCACGCAGTACGCCATCGACGCGAAAGCGCACCACCAGGCGTTTTTCAAAGGTTTCCAGGTGGATGTCGGAGGCGTTTTCCTTGATCGCTTCACCGAGGATGGCGTTGATCAAACGGATGATTGGCGCGTCGTCTTCCTGCTCCAGCAGGTCTTCGGTTTCCGGCACCTGCTCGGCCAGTGCCGCGAGGTCCAGGCTGCCACCGATGTCTTCGGCCAATTGCATGGACGCCGAGTCATGTTGATACGCCTGCCCCAGCGCCTGCTCAAACGCCTCAAGGGTCATGGCGTGCAGCGGCAGTTGCCGCCCCACAAAGCGCTGCGCTTCAGCCAAGGCCACCAGCTCCACACCCGGGCGATAGGCCAGGCTCGGCAGCCCGTTGGCGCTCAACAGCACCACGCCGTGGCGCTTGGCAAAACTAAACGGCAAACGCCGCACAGGGGCTTCGGTTAACAACGCATTCATGATCGATAGCCTTGACAGGGTCACCCCAACAACCACAAACGGGGCTCCACGGGTTAATTGTTGTATGTTGCCCAAGGTAGAGCCAAACAGGTCGGTATATTAAGCATATTGAGCAGCCGGACACACTTCCCCGCCCAGGTTACGCTTTGTCGAGGTAGTTAGCAGCAGGTTGGCTTATGGTTTTGCGGCAAATTATTAGCGCAACCTATTCGCCGAAGCACTATTTGCAAGCACCCGTTAGGGGGCTGTCAAATGGCTTGCAAGAGTCTATGATCAGCGCGCGAACCACGCCACATAATAATAAGCTTACGGAGTGACGCCCTTGCCCCTTTTGGCTTTCCCGCGCCAGCTGCAGCAGCATGCGCCTGCACTGCTTGGCTTGATACTGGTCACGCTGATGAGCGCCAGCCTGGCTTGGCAAAGTGCCGACTGGCTACGCCTGCTGCGTACACCGCTCATAGCCGCAGCCAGTGCCCTCGACATCAGACAAGCCGCCATTGCTGAACCGTCTATTGGCCAGTTGTTCGGTGAACACTCCATCAGTAACGCACCCGCCCCCAATACCAACTTGCGCCTGACGCTGCTCGGCAGTTTTGTCCACGCCGACCCACAGCGTTCCAGCGCCATTATTCGCAGTGAAGGCCAAAGCGCCCAGCGTTACACCCTTAATAGTCAAATCAGCGACGGCGTGCGGCTGCATGCCGTGGCGGCTGATCGGGTTGAGTTGATGCGCAACGGTCGCCGCGAAAGCCTCAGCTTTCCGCTTGAGCGCAGCGCCAACTCAGGCCTGCAGAGCAACGCACAAGACGCGATGGCGGACCCGCTGGAGCAACTGAGCGATTTGCAAACCGATGACTTGAATCAACTGCGTGAGCGCATGAATGCCTTGCGCGACGAGATGCAAGCGGCAGACGAACAGCCTACCAATGCCGTGCCGACTGAACTAATCGCCCCCGGAAGTAACTGACACGATGACGCCTATTCTTTCGCGCCTTACCGTTGCCCTTTTGGCTGCGGGCCTTGCCTGCAGCGCCTTGCCCCTCAGTGCGGCGGTGACCGCCGTTGCACCCAGCGCCACTCAGCAGGAAGAAAGCTGGACCATCAACCTCAAAGGGGCCGATATCCGTGAATTTATCGACCAGGTGGCGCAGATCAGCGGGCAAACCTTCGTTGTCGATCCGCGCGTAAAAGGCCAGGTCAGCGTGGTGTCCAACAGCCCACTGACGCTGACCGAGGTGTATCAGCTGTTTCTCTCGGTCATGGCCACCCATGGTTTCAGCGTGATTACGCAGGGCGATCAGGCGCGAATCGTGCCCAACGCCGAAGCCAAGGCCGAAGCGGATGCCGGGCGCAGCGCCCCGGACCGTCTAGAAACCCGTCTGATCCAAGTGCAACAAGGCTCGGCCAGCGAGCTGATTCCGCTGATCCGCCCGCTGGTGCCGCAATACGGGCATCTGGCCGCGATCACCAGCGCCAACGCGATCATCATCAGCGACCGCAGCGCCAACATTCAGCGCATCGAAGACTTGATTCGTCAGCTCGACCAGAAAGGCCAAAACGACTACAGCGTGCTTAACCTGCAGCATGCCTGGGTGATGGACACCGCTGAGGTGCTGCGCAACGCCATGGATCGCGGCCAGGCCAAAGGGGCTTCCGGCACGCAAGTGATTGCCGATGGGCGAACCAATCGCCTGATTCTGCTCGGCCCTGCGGACGCGCGGGCAAAACTGGTGGCGTTGGCACAATCACTGGACACCCCCACCAGTCGCTCAGCCAATACCCGGGTGATTCGTCTGCGGCATGGCGATGCCAAGAACTTGGCAGAGACCCTGGGCGAAATTTCTGAAAAGCTCAAACCGGAAACCGGCAGCGAAGGTGGCGGCAAACCGCAGGCCGTGTTGATTCGTGCCGACGAAAGCCTCAATGCCTTGGTTTTGCTGGCAGAACCCGACGTGGTGGCGACCCTGGAAGACATCGCGCGCCAACTCGATGTGCCGCGCGCGCAAGTCATGGTTGAAGCGGCGATTGTCGAAGTGTCCGGCGATATCAGCGACGCGCTGGGCGTGCAATGGGCGGTGGATGCACGGGGCGGCACTGGTGGGCTGGGCGGCACCAATTTCAGCGGCACGGGGCTGTCTGTCGGCACGGTGTTGCAAGCCCTGCAGAACAAAGACAGCAACACCGACAACAACGCCATCAACCTGCCAGATGGCGCGATCATTGGCTTGGGCACTGACAGTTTTGGTGTGCTGATTACTGCCCTGTCGGCCAACAGCAAGAGCAACCTGCTGTCCACGCCCAGCCTGCTCACCCTTGACCACCAAAAAGCAGAAATCCTGGTCGGGCAAAACGTGCCCTTCCAGACCGGCTCCTACACCACCAGCGGCTCGGGCGCGGACAACCCCTTCACCACCATCGAGCGCAAGGACATTGGCGTGACCCTGAAAGTCACCCCGCACATAAATGAAGGGGCCAGCCTGCGCCTGGAAATCGAGCAGGAAATCTCCTCCATCGCGCCGACCAGCCAGGGCGTCAATGCGGTTGATCTGATCACCAACAAACGCTCGATCAAAAGCACGATTCTGGCGGAAGACGGCCAGGTGATCGTGCTCGGCGGGCTGATTCAAGATGACGTTACCCAGGCCGACGCCAAAGTACCGCTGCTGGGGGATATTCCATTGATTGGCGGATTGTTCCGCTCCACCCGCGAAACCCGTATCAAGCGCAACTTGATGGTCTTCCTGCGCCCAACTGTAATTCGCGATGCAGCGGGTATGGCAGCGTTATCCGGGAAGAAATACAGCGACATTCGCGTGCTCGAAGACAGGCGCGAGGACTATCGCCCCGGCATCCTGCCGCGTGACCCGGTGCAACTGTTTGACTAGGCAACGCCAGCGAGCATTGACTTACGCCAGTAACAAGCACCGCCGCAGTGTTATGCAGTGCGTCTATTGCGCCTATCGGCTTGAAGCGTCTGGCTTATCGGTTACCATGCCCGTCCGCCTGATTTGACTTAAGCCGAGAGCCGTAATGTCGCAACCCTGGAGCCCTGATAGCTGGAGAGCCAAGCCGATCCAGCAACAACCGCAGTACCCGAACGCCGCGCAATTGGCGCAGGTCGAGCAGACCCTCGCCGGTTATCCGCCGCTGGTGTTTGCCGGTGAAGCCCGCGAACTGCGCCGCCAGTTTGCCGAGGTCACTCAGGGCCGCGCGTTTCTGCTGCAGGGTGGCGATTGCGCCGAGAGTTTTGCCGAGTTCAGCGCGGCAAAAATTCGCGACACCTTTAAGGTGCTGCTGCAGATGGCCATTGTTATGACTTTTGCTGCCGGTTGCCCGGTGGTCAAAGTCGGGCGCATGGCCGGTCAGTTCGCCAAACCGCGCTCGGCCAACGATGAAACCATCGACGGTGTGACCCTGCCCGCCTACCGTGGCGACATCGTCAACGGCATCGGCTTTGACGAAAAAAGCCGCGTGCCGGACCCGGAGCGCCTGCTGCAGGCCTACCACCAGTCCACCGCGTCGCTGAACCTGCTGCGCGCCTTTGCTCAGGGCGGTTTTGCCGACCTGCATCAGGTGCACAAGTGGAACCTGGAGTTCATCGAGCACTCCGCCCTGGGCGAGAAGTACAACCAGTTGGCCGACCGCATCGACGAAACCCTGATGTTTATGCGTGCGTGTGGCATGGACGGCGCGACCCAGGTGCGCGAAACCAGCTTCTTCACCGCCCATGAAGCACTGCTGCTCAACTACGAACAAGCCTTCGTCCGTCGCGACAGCCTGACTGGCGGCGACTACGCCTGCTCCGCCCACATGCTGTGGATCGGCGACCGCACCCGTCAGTTGGATGGCGCGCACGTTGAGTTCCTGCGCGGCGTGGGCAACCCGATTGGGGTGAAAGTCGGCCCGAGCATGAACAGCGAAGAGCTGATCCGCCTGATCGACATCCTCAACCCGGACAACGATCCAGGCCGTCTCAACCTGATCGTGCGTATGGGTGCGGACAAAGTGGAAGCGGGCCTGCCGCGTCTGATCCAGACCGTGCAACGCGAAGGTCGCCAGGTGCTGTGGAGCTCAGACCCGATGCACGGCAACACCATCAAGGCGTCCAGCGGTTACAAAACCCGCGACTTTGCGCAGATTCTTGCCGAGGTGAAGCAGTTCTTTGCCGTGCATCAGGCCGAGGGCAGCTACGCCGGGGGGATTCACATCGAGATGACCGGGCAGAACGTCACCGAATGCATCGGCGGCGCGCGACCGATCACTGAAGACGGCCTGTCGGACCGTTACCACACCCACTGCGACCCCCGGATGAATGCCGATCAGTCGCTGGAACTGGCCTTCCTTATCGCTGAAACCCTTAAGCAGGTTCGGCGCTAGCATCTGTTGATACGGAAATCGCCCGAACCAAAAAACGTTCCCCGTAGGGTGGGTTAGCCAAAGGCGTAACCCACCGTCCGCGCCGTTACCAGCATGCGGCCGTCTAAGGTCGCCATGGCGGGTTACGCTGCTGCGCAGCTAACCCACCCTACGCAATCAGGCGCTCACGCAAGCGCCCGAGCATGCCCATCAGACTGCCGACTTTCTCTCGTTCGCGCTCATCACGCGGCGCTTGCGGCAGGCGTGTGACTACCTGCGTCGGTTGTGCGCGCCACAACTGCGCCTGCTCAGCAGCGGCCTGCAGGCCCTTTTCAAACAGCCCCCGGCGAATCGGTTTCGGCAGATAACGGAAAATCTGCGCCTCGTTAATCAGTTTGAGCAACGCCTGGGTGTCGCTGAACGGCGTCACCACCAAACTGAGCAAGCGCGGATGGGCCTGGGCCAGGCTCTTCAGCAGCGGCGCGGTGTCCTCGCCGGTCAGTTGCAAGTCGCTGACCAGCAGATCAACCGGCTGAGCGTTGAGCAATTCCACCGCCTCACGCAGTGAGGTAGCGCGCAGCAGGCGATGAGCACCGGCCACGCAGAACTCGGCCACCACATCCAGGGTTGGTGCATCGTTGTCCAGCAACAGCACCGTCAGCGCTGACGCGGGTACGGAGGCTGGCGCACGGACCGTCTGCGCCTGGCGTGCGGCAATCTGTGCGGCCTGGCGCAGGGTGAAGGCCATCTCCTGCTGATCCCAGGGTTTGGTCAGGTAGCGGAAGATGCCACCGCTGTTGAGGGCTTCCACCGCCGCATCCAAGTCGCTGTAACCGGTCAGCAGAATACGCAGGGTATCGGGGGCAATCTGCTGCGCCTGGGCGAGCAGTTCGGCACCGCTCATTTGCGGCATGCGCTGATCACTGACGATAATGTGCACTGGCTCGGTTTTCAGCCGCTCCAATGCCCGGCGCGGATCGCTCTCGGTCAGCACCTGATATTCACGGCGAAACTGCAGGGCCAGGCTGCGCAAAATGCGCTCTTCGTCGTCGACAAACAGAATTCGAATCGGCTCGCTCATCTCAGGCACTCCGCTGTAAAGGCAGCGCCTGCAGGCGCGGCAGACGAATCAAAAAGCGCGTGCCGCGCCCAGGCTCGGACGCGGCGCGGATTTGGCCAGCGTGGTCCTGAATGATTTTGTAGCTGATCGACAGGCCCAAGCCGGTGCCCTGCCCGACCGCTTTGGTGGTGAAAAACGGATCGAAAATCCGCGCCAGCACCTCTGCCGACATGCCCCGCCCGGAATCTTGCAGGGAGACAAACACGGCGCTGTCATCGGCCCAGGTTTTCAGCAGAATCTGGCCGAAGCCGTCGATGGCCTGCGCCGCGTTATTCAGCAGGTTGAGCAACACCTGGTTGATCTGCGAAGGAGCGCAGGGTATGCGCGGCAACTCGCCCAGTTGCAGAACGATTTCGGCTTTGTCCTTGATGCCGTTGCGGGCAATCACCAACGCGCTGCGGATGCAGTCGTTGAGGTCCACTTCTTCACTCATGGCGCGATCAAGCCGCGCGAAGTCCTTGAGCCCGACCACCAACTCGGCTACCTGCTCCAAGCCATAGAGGGTGTCGCTGAACAATTGGCCGAAGTCTTCCATGAGCAATTCAGGGGAGGCTAGATCGCGCGCGTCGGCAGCGGCTTGCAAGGCGCTGTCCTGGCGCGCGTCATCACAGCTTGGATCACTCAGGCAGTCGGCCAGAACAGCCTGGGCGTCGGCCAAATCAAACAAGGGCGCGCTGAGTTCACGCAGCAGTTGCACATTGTTTTTCACATAACCCAGCGGGGTGTTCAGCTCGTGGGCCAACCCCGCCACCATTTGCCCCAACGAGGCCATTTTTTCCGACTGCACCAGCTGCGTCTGCGATTCCTTCAACTCCACCAGCGCCTGACGCAGCACCTGATTGCGCTGGGCGATGCGCGACTCCATGGCTTTGAGCAAATCCAGCACCGTGCCCAAGCCGCGATACACGCCCTGAGCGTCCACCAAAATAAAGTCCTCGGTGATCGGGTACTGCAACTGTGCGGTGATCTGTTTAGCGGCCTCTTCCAGGCTGGTTTCCAGGCTGACCACCAGCGGCGCAGGGTTCATCACCTCTCCTGATTAGAAATGATGTTCAGCCATGCGAACCTCTCGCAAGGGTTGCGGGGTGCAGGTAGTGGCGGCTACGAGCAGGCGCATATGCAGCGTACTCAGATCGAAACGTCTATTAAACCGGTACGCAAATGCGCCCAAGTACCGGGCGG